>DATCOJ010000240.1:0-2368 GCA_036564785.1 Rhizomicrobium sp.
TGTTCGGATTGCCCCCTCCCGCAAGGGGAGGGGGGAGGCTACCTGCGACTTTGACTACAGCGCGATTCGCGAGCGCAGCGCCAGCGTGAGCAGAGTATGAGTTGTCATGGACGCTCTCCCAAAATCACGAATCCGTCCTTGCGAAACACCGCGCGGGCTTCCGGTCCGTTCACGTAGTCGAGAAACGCCTTGGCGAGCGGCTTCGCATCCCTGGTGAGGGCGGCCGGGTAGACGATCGGCGGATGCGAGCCGTTCGGGAAACTGCCTACGATCTTGACCTTGGGCTCCGACATCGCATCCGTGGTGTAGACGATGCCCAGCGGGGTCTCGCCGCGCGCCACATAGGCGAGCGCCACGCGCACATTCTCGGCCTGCGCCAGATGGTCGACGATCGCATTCCACACGCCGAGCGATGTGAGCGCGGATTTGGCGTATTTGCCGGCGGGAACGGAATCGGGATCGGCGATGGCGAGCCTGCCGCCGCCGAGCGCGCCCGCGAGATCGAAATGCGGCGCGATGGTGAGTTTGACGGCCGAGTCCGCCGGCGCAATCAGCACCAGATGGTTGCCAAGCAGGTTCCTGCGCGTGCCGTGGGCGATGAGGCCCCGGTTGTCGAGATAGTCCATCCAGTCGCTGTCGGCGGAGATGAAGATGTCGGCGCCCGCGGAGTTCTCGATCTGCCGTGCCAGCACCGAGGAGGCGGCGAAGGAGAAGGCGGCGGCGTGGCCGGTCTTCTGCTGCCACGACTTGCCGACCTCGTTCAGCGCATCGTTGAGGGAAGCCGCGGCAAAGACGGTGACGTCCGCGGCCCGCGCTGCCAGCGGCGCCAGCGCCAGGAGGATCGCGGCGGCCGCCAGCCGCGCCGGAAGGAGTATTTGCATCACTCTTCCCCCGATTGATTCTCGCGCTTCCGATGGGAGCGTGGATCATCATATCTCAAATTACCCGTCATGGCCGGGTTGGCCGTAGCGAAGCGGAGGCAATCCCGGCCACCTATGACCACGGTGTCCATAGGTCACCGGGACCCGCGCCGCTTTGCTTTGCGGGCCCGGTGATGACGGTTTTTGTGTTATGGTTTCACGCTCGCTCAACGCCGTTCGCTATTCGCTACTCGCCATTCGCCATTCGCGATACAACTCACTTATGTCCATGACGCCGCGTCTCAAAGCCGTCATCCAGATCAAGGCGATCATCCGCCGCGCCGAAGTGGCCGGCGCGCAGGCCTTCGTGGTGCGCCGCGGCGCCGAGGAAGCCGGCGCCCTGTTCCTGAAAGTGTCGCGCCTCGACGGCACGTCGACCGTGCTCACCCAGGCCCGCCGCGGGCAAGGCGAGCTGGTGTGGACCCGGCCGCTGGGCGATGCAGCGGACGAGGCCAAGGCCGCCGCCTATTTCGAGAAGCAGATGCGCTTCGATCCCGATCTGTGGATCCTGGAGATCGAGGACCGCGAGGGCCGCGCCTTCGTGGACGAACCCATCGTCTAGCCTGCGCTCAGACGGATTTAAGGCCCTGGCGGTCGAAGGCGATCAGCATGAAGGCGAGACCGAGAACCATTTCGCCGATCTCGTCGAATGGATTGTCGTGGATCATGAGGCGCGGCGCCACCATCAGCGCGGTAGCGAGCACGATCAGCTCGCTCGAATCGAGCCGCACCAGGGGAATTTGCCAAGCGTCGATGCGGCGGCGCGCGATGGCGCTGGAGCGGTATAGCGCCGGCAGCACGACCGCGAAGACCAGGATCAGCGTCAGTCCCACAGATTTCACATGCTCATGCACGCCGGCAATGTTGTGCAGATTGAGTTCGTGCTGGCGGTTGAGACTCCAGAGCTCGGGCGGGGTGGGAATTTCGAACAGGCGCTGTCCCCAGGAGACCTCCTCGCCCGCCACCAGCAGGCAGCCGACGGCGAGGAGCGCGTACCACATCCGGCCCTCGCGCGCTTTGAGGCTTGCCAGCATGTAGCCTCCGGCCAGCAGAAAGGCGAAGAAGGTGACGTTCTCGACAAAGGAGTCTTCGACGTTGAAGCGCCAATGCGCCACCGGTGCGGCGGCGTAGAGCAGGATGTCGAAGGCGACCAGAAGCAGCGCGCAAGTGGGGATGACGCGGTGCAGGCGCTCCTCCGGCCAGGCAATGGTGCGGACCCGCGGCACGGAATCTGATCGCGCGCGCCTGCGATCCGGGGCCCGTGCTTCGGCCCGCGGCGAGAGCCTATCGCCGTGCTCGAATGCGACAGAGTGGGATGAACCCGACCGGCTCACAATGACACACCTCCGCCTTTCGCCCCCGGGGGAGCGGCGAACCGAGGAGCGGCGCTGCAAGCCCCGCGCCGCTCTTAACCATGGGGCGAGTGTGGTAGAGTGGCGCGGAAAGGA
>DATCOJ010000241.1:0-2631 GCA_036564785.1 Rhizomicrobium sp.
GTTACGCCCTCTGGGTGGTGCGGGCGGGCCGGTCTCCACCGCTCCCGGGGTCCGGGGCATTTTCTCTTCGCGTGAACTACCGATCTTTCTGCAATTTGAAGGCCGCGACAATGTCTGCAATTGGCGATTGTACTAAACCGCTGCCGCGGTAGGCTTGTTCTTCTGGCGTAGCGCTTGGCGCCTGTGATGTCGCCTCCTTTCCTTGGATGGGCGTGGATTGTCCACGCCGTCCTAGAGACGGGAGCCAGCCATGACAGAACCAGCCATCACCCCTTTGCGTCAGCGTATGATCGAAGACATGGCGATACGGCGCCTGGCGCCGGGCACACAAGCTTTCTACGTGAGCGCGGTCGCCAAGTTCGCCGGCCATTTCAGGCGATCTCCCGATCTGCTGGGGTATGAGGAGGTGCGCGCCTATCAGCTCCATCTCGTTCAATCCGGACTTCATGTCGGCAGCGTCAATCGCGCGGTCACAGCGCTGCGGTTCTTCTATCGCGTGACGATGGGCCGGCGCGATGCGCCCGAGATGATCCCGCTGGCGCGCCGCCCCGAGAAGCTGCGCGCCGTGCTGACGCCCGAGGAGGTCGCCCGCCTCATCGGCGCCGCTCCGGGCGCAAAATATCGCGCCGCGATCAGCGTCGCCTATGGCGCGGGCCTGCGCGCCTCCGAAGTGATTGCGCTCAAGGTCTGCGACATCGACAGCGCGCGCATGGTGCTCCGGATCGAGGACGGCAAAGGCCACAAGGATCGCCTGGCCAAGCTCTCGCCCAAGCTGCTCGGCGAACTGCGCACCTGGTACCGGGCAGCAAGGCCCAGAGTATTTTTGTTCCCCAGCCGGATGAACGCCTTCGATCACATCGGCCCGCGCCAATTCGCCCGCGCTTGCCAAAGTGCTGCCATTGCAGCCGAGCTCGGCAAGTCGGTGCATCCGCACATGCTGCGCCATTCGTTCGCGACCCATCTCTTGGATGCCGGCGTCGATATTCGCGTGATCCAAATCATGCTGGGTCACAGGAAGCTGGAGACGACAGCGATCTATGCGCGGGTCTCACCCAAGCTGATGCAGAGCGTGACCGGTCCGTTCGAGCAGCTTCCGCGGATCGGCGCGCCGCCCGGCTGATGGGCGATCTCAATGTCTCGTCCAGTGTTGGAGGTCGCGGACATCTTCCGCAGCCATGGGCCTGCCTATCGCGCGCGTGAAGCCGGCCATTTGAGCTTCGGCCAGCTCCGCGTCATGTCCGCCATCGAGGCCTGCCGCACGGCGGCGCTCGGCGGCCACGTCATGCGCTGCGAGGACTGCGCCCGTATCGACATCTCCTACAATTCCTGCCGCAATCGCCATTGTCCGAAGTGTCAGGCCGCGGCCGCGTACGATTGGCTTGAAGCGCGACGCGCCGATCTGCTGCCGGTCGGCTACTTCCACGTCGTCTTCACGCTACCCGCGCCCATCGCCGACATCGCCTACACCAATAAGGCGGTGATCTACGACGCGCTGTTCAAGGCCGCGTCCGAGACGCTGCTCACCATCGCCGCCGATCCCAAACACCTCGGCGCCAAGATCGGCGTCACCATGGTGCTGCATAGCTGGGGCTCGGCGCTGACCCATCATCCGCATGTGCATTGCATCGTGCCGGGCGGCGGCATCTCGCCCGATGGGCAGCGCTGGGTATCCTGCAAGCCCGGCTTCTTCCTCCCCGTGCGTGTGCTGTCACGGTTGTTTCGGCGGTTGATGATCGAACGCCTCCTCGCCGTTCACGCCGCCAGCAAATTGCTGTTTTTCGGCCAGCACGCAGCACTGGCCGACAGCGATGCCTTCAGCGCCTTCTTGAGGCCCCTGCACCGCGCCGAATGGGTCGTCTATTCCAAGCCCCCGTTCGCCGGGCCGGACTCCGTGCTCGCCTATCTCGCCCGCTACACCCACCGCGTCGCCATCGCCAATTCCAGGCTCGTCGCCTTCGATGGCGAGCGCGTCAGTTTCAAATACAAAGATTATCGCGCCAATGGCGACGCACGCCGCAAGATCATGATCCTCGATATGCACGAGTTCATCCGCCGGTTTCTCCTACACGTGCTGCCCGACGGCTTTCACCGCATCCGCCATTACGGCTTTCTCGCCAACGCCGTGCGTGTCGCCGCCATCGCCACAGCACGAGCGCTTCTGGGCGCCGCCGCGCCAGAGCAGCCAGCATCCAACGCCGAGCCCGAAGCGTATTCCGCGCCATGTCCCTGCTGCGGCGGGCGCCTGATCGTTGTGGAGCGTTTCGAGCGCGGGCAGGTGCCGCGCTACGCACCGCCGCCGTCGTTTCGGATCGACACCTCATGATCGCCGCCGCGCCAAACACCGCCACGCGCCATCGTCAGAATCGCCAATCAAGATTGGCGTTGCCGCCGCTTGCGTCCAACACGGGTTTAATCGCTTGCCGACGGCGTTGCTCGCCCCCTCGCGCAATCATAACGCCCGATTTGATCCGGAATTTCCCGCACCAGCCGCGCATCCAGCGCCCACACCGGCCGACTCGGCTACCATCGCCCCGAGCCGCCGCGCCCTAATCGCCATAGTGGCGTGCGCCATCCCGCGGTTTCCCTATCTTTAGGTTGAGGCTCTGCATTTGCGAATTGAAGTCGGTCGGC
>DATCOJ010000242.1:0-5105 GCA_036564785.1 Rhizomicrobium sp.
CCCTTTCCCTCTCCCCCTGCTTCGCGGGGGAGAGGGGATTCTATTTCTTGAGCCACGTGATGTGACCCATTTTGCGGCCGGGACGGATTTCCGATTTTCCATAGAGATGCAGCGAGCCGCCGCGCGCGATCAGAGCCTGCCAGTCGCGCGCCTCCTCGCCGATGATGTTTTCCATGATCGCGTCGGAATGACGCGCGGGATCGCCGAGCGGCCAGCCGGCGACGGCGCGGATGTGCTGCTCGAACTGGCTGGTGGCGCAGGCTTCGAGAGTCCAATGGCCGGAATTGTGCACCCGCGGCGCGATCTCGTTGACCAGCAATTCGCCTGACTTGTTCACGAACAGCTCGACGCACAGCACGCCCACATAGTCGAGCGCATCGGCGATCTTCTTCGCGATGACCTTCGCTTCTTCGACTTGCGGGGCCGTCAATTCCGAGGGAACGCGCGAGCGGCGCAGGATATGGTCGCCGTGCTCGTTCTGGGGAGGATCGTAGGCGGCAAACGCGCCTTCCTGGCCGCGCGCGGCGATCACCGATGCCTCGAAGGCGAAATCGATGAAGTCTTCCAGGATGCAAGGCGCGCTCTTGAAAGACTCGAGGGCTTCAAGAAGTTCTGTTCCACTGCCGATTTTGCGCTGACCTTTGCCGTCGTAACCGAATCTGCGCGTCTTCAGGATCGCGCGCGTCTCGCCGGATTGATCGAATGCGTCTAGTCCTTCCGACGGGGAAGCGACGCCCGAAAATGGTGCCGTCTGAAGACCGAGAGAGTCCAGGAACGTTTTTTCGGTCAGCCGATCCTGCGTGACGGCAAGCGTCGCCGCGTTGGGAAACACTGGCTTCGCGCCCGCAATGGCTTCGATCGCTTCGGCCGGGACATTCTCCCATTCGAAAGTGACGGTGTCGCAGCTCCCGGCGAACTTCTTCATCGCCGCCCTGTCGTCGAATGCGGCGCACGTATGCGTATCGCTCACCTGGAATGCCGGCGCATCGCTCTCGTCGCTATAGATATGTGTTTTGAGGCCCAGTCGCGCGGCCGCCAGCGACAGCATGCGGCCGAGCTGACCGCCTCCGAGGATTCCGATCGTGCCTCCCGGCGGAACGGGAGCGGAAAGCGCCTTGACGTCGCTCATCGCGCCGGGGCTTCGGAAACGGAGTCGGTCTGCCGCTTGCGCCAGTCTTGCAGCCGGGTGGCGAGCGCCGCATCGGACAGCGCCAGCACTGCTGCGGCATGGAGCGCGGCGTTCTTGGCGCCGGCTTCTCCAATCGCAAAGGTGGCGACGGGAATGCCGCCGGGCATCTGCACGATCGAGAGCAGGCTATCCATGCCCTTGAGCGCCTTGGTTTCGATGGGCACCCCCAACACCGGCAGCGCCGTCATCGAAGCGGTCATTCCGGGCAGATGAGCCGCGCCGCCGGCGCCGGCGATGATCACTTTCAGGCCGCGGCCCGCCGCCGCCTTGGCATAAGAATAGAGACGATCCGGCGTGCGATGCGCCGAGACAATCTTCGATTCATAAGCGATGCCGAGCTGGTCGAGAATCTCGGCCGCTGCTTTGAGCGTCGGCCAATCGGATTGGCTGCCCATGATGATGCCGACCCGCGGAGCCTCGCTCATCCGCGTTCCCCGGAGGCGATGCCGCGTCGCGCGCCCGGCGCGAGTTCGGAGGTCTGTGAGCGCCGCAGCACGCAGCCGGCATTCTCCAGCGTCTTGCGGATTTCGTCGGCATGATCGGAATCGCGGGCTTCGATCACCAGACCGAGATCGGCGGATTTGGCGCTCAAGTCCATCATCATTCGATTGTGCGAGACTTCGAGGATGTTGCCGCCGGCGTCGCTGACCAGTGCGGCAATCCTGGCGAGAATGCCAGGCCGATCCTCGATTTCGACCACGACCGACAGAAGACGCCCTTCGCGCGACAGTTCGCGCAGGATCATGTTGGACAGCAGGCGCACGTCGATGTTGCCGCCGGACAGGATGACGGCCACCTTGCGTCCACGGAAGAGATCCGGATTGGCGATGACGGCCGCGAAGGCCGTGGCGCCGGCGCCTTCCACCACGGTCTTTTCGATTTCCAGCAGCGTGGTCAGCGCCCGCTCGATCTGATCCTCGCTGACGAGCAGGATGTCCTCAACCAGCGCGTCGATGATTGGGCGTGTGAGCACGCCCGGTTTCTTGACGGCGATGCCCTCGGCGATGGTCTGTCCGGCGCAGGGCATGTCGGCGCCTTTCACCGCGTCGTACATGGAAGGGTAAAGCTCGGCCTGCACGCCGTAGATCTGGATATCGGGCTTGAGCGCCTTTGCCGCGATCGCGATGCCGGAGATCAAGCCGCCGCCGCCGATCGGCACGACAATCGTGTCTACTTCGGGCGCATCTTCCAGCAGCTCGAGCGAGATGGTGCCGGTGGCCGCGATGATCTTGGGATCGTCGTAGGGATGCACGAAGGCCAGGCCTTCTTCGTCCGCGATCTCGCGCGCCCGCGCATAGCCTTCCGTCAGGGTCGCGCCGAACAGCACGACGCGGGCGCCGAACGCCTTGGTGTGCTTGATCTTCACGAAGGGCGCGCCTTCGGGCATCACGATGGTGGTGGGGATGCCGAGCCGGCCGCCGTGATAGGCGACGGCCTGGGCGTGATTGCCGGCGCTCATGGCGGCGACACCGCGCTTGCGTTCCTCCGCCGTCAGCGACATCAGCTTGTTGACGGCGCCGCGTTCCTTGAAGGAGGAGGTGAACTGCAGATTCTCGAACTTCAGATAGATGTCGCAGCCGGCCAGCTTGGAGAGCGTGCGGGAATGGTGCGTGGGGGTGCGCTCGACCGCATCCCGGATGACGAGGGCGGCGGCGCGCACGTCCTCGATGGTGGGTTGGCTCTGGCCCGGCCGGCTGTCGCCGGTCTTCTGGATCGCGCCTTTCGCCAAGCCGTGAGGCCTCCTCAAGAGGGCGCCGGCTGGTAGCAGCGGAGGGATTTGAACCCCCGACCAAGGGATTATGATTCCCCTGCTCTACCGCTGAGCTACGCTGCCCTGCGCCGGCCAAGGCGGGGGATGTAAGGGGCGGGGTTCGGCCCTGTCAAGGCGAGGGCAGAATGCGCCCTTCGCGGTGGAAGCGGCCCGAGTTTCTTGCCATGGTTCGCCGCCCCAGCTCGAGGAGAGGACGATGATCATCGGCGCCCATGTGATGATTCAAAGCAGCAACGACGCGGCCGACAAAGGCTTCTTCAGGGACGTTCTGAAAATGCCCAGCGTGGACGCCGGTGGCGGCTTTCTGCTGTTCGGCGTGCCGCCCACCGAGATCGCCGTGCATGGCGGCAGCAACGGCTCGCATGAGCTTTACCTGATGTGCGACGACGTCGCGAAATTCATCTCCGAGATGACGGCGCGCGGGCTTTCGGCCACGCCGGCGCAGAACCAGGGCTGGGGCATCGTCACGCAGCTGACCTTGCCGGGCGGCGGCAAGCTCGGCGTCTATCAGCCGCAGCACAAGCGGCCGAAGGCGGCAGGTGCAGGTCGAGTCTCAGCCGCGCCGAAGCGCAAGGCAAAGGCCATCGCGAAAAAGCCGGCAAGGAAGACAGCGGCGCGGGCGGGGAAGAAGCGCGGCGCGAAGGCGAAGCGCGGACGGAGATAGTTACGCGGCTGCGCGCGCGGGTTTGGCGGAGGCGATCCAGCCGCCGCCCAGCACGCGCGTTCCGCCCGCTTCATAGAACACGCAGGCCTGCCCGGGCGCCACGGCTTCCTCGCCCGCGAAAATCTCCACGCGGGCCCGACCGCCTTCGCGCGGCGTGACTCGTGCGGCGACCGGCGCGCGAGTCGAGCGAACCTTGACGGCGCACTCGAACGCATCGGGGTACGGCAGCAGCCAGTTCACCTCCTGCAGGTCGATGGTGCGAATGCGCAGGGCTTCGCGCGGGCCGACCACGACGCGCGCCCGCGCCGCATCGAGCTTGATGACGAAGAGCGGCGCGCCATTGCCCGAGAGTCCCAGGCCCTTGCGCTGGCCAACGGTGAAATGGATCACGCCGTCATGGCGGCCAAGCACGCGGCCTTCCAGATCGACGATGTCGCCGGGCATCGCCGCATCGGGGCGCAGACGCTGGACGACCGAAGCGTAGTCGCCATTGGGGACGAAGCAGATGTCCTGGCTGTCCGGCTTGTCGGCAACCGACAGACCAAGTTCGGACGCGAGAGAGCGAACGTCGCGCTTTTCGAGACCACCCAGGGGAAAGCGCACGAACGCCAGTTGCTCGGCGGTTGTCTTGAACAGGAAGTAACTCTGGTCGCGGCTCGAGTCGGCGGCGACATGCAGTTCGGGACCGTTCGCGCCTTCGCTGCGTCGGACGTAGTGGCCGGTGGCCAGCGCGTCGGCGCCTAGCTCCTTGGCCAGCACCACGAGATCGGCAAACTTCACCCGCTCGTTGCACCGCACGCAGGGGATCGGCGTTTCGCCGCGGGCATAGGCATCGGCGAAATCGTCGATCACCGCCTTGCGGAAGCGCTCTTCGTAGTCGAGCACATAGTGCGGAATGCCCATTCGCTCGGCGACGTTGCGCGCGTCGTGGATGTCCTGGCCGGCGCAGCAGGCATGCTTCTTCCGGATCGCCGCGCCGTGATCGTAGAGTTGCAGGGTGACCCCGACCACGTCGTAGCCATCGCGCCTCAGCAGCGCCGCCGCCACGGACGAATCCACGCCGCCCGACATGGCCACGACGACGCGCGTGTTCTGCGGCGACTTTGAGATTCCGAGGCTGTTGGCGGCGTTCATCGGCGCCATATAGGGCCGGCCGGCGGGCTGCGCAAGGCAAGGTCAGCCGTTCGATGTGGGGCCCAGATAGTTGAGCAGCGAGATCTGGCTCAGGCGCGCCGTCACCTGCAGCGCCGCCTGCAGGGCCACCTGATTTTGATTGAGCCGCGACACCGCCTCGCCCATGTCCACGTCCTCGAGATCGGAGACGAAGCCCTTGTAGAGCGCGGAGAGCGATTGCTGGCGGGTGGAGGCGTCCTGAAGCTGGTTGTAAGTGTCGCCGTTGCCGGCCGCGACGTTATTGATGCCCTGGCTTGCGGAAGCAGCACTTCCGATCTTGCCGCTCAGGAAATTCGATTGGGCCTGGG
>DATCOJ010000243.1:0-3526 GCA_036564785.1 Rhizomicrobium sp.
GTCATGTGCATGGTGCGCGACATGGCGTAGGCCCACAGGATGCCGACCACGGTCAGCGCCACCATCACATTGTTGACTTCGTCGCCCTTGATCCACAGCAGCCAGGCCATCAGGCCCCAAGCGGTGCCGATCAGGGCCTGGAGGAAGGTGAGGCGGGCGAGCCAGCGGCCGGGATCGCCCGGGCCGGCGCGATAGCTGCGGTAAAGCATGACGGCGAGCAGGCCGTTGGCGATCTGCAGCATGACGGCCACCGCAAGCCGCCACAGCGGCACGGCGTTGAAGATGGGAAAGAGGCCGGTGAAAGGAATGGAGCCGAGGATCGCCCAGGCCGGATTGATCCACACCGTCGTTCGCAGGCTCGCCGCGATGAAGTCCAACCGCGCGCGAAGCATGCGCTCTGCTTCGCCCGTCCGATGCTCGGGTGCTGCGATCGGCTGCACTGTCATGCCATGGTCCGGACTTCGAACCCCGGCGCAAGATGCCGCCGAGGCTTTCCAAATCTACAATTGGGGCATTAAGAAAAGGCTGCCGCGCGGATTGCGCTGTGCACCCGGCGCGGTTTGTTTAAGCTCCCGCTAACCACGAATCGCAAAGTTCAAGTCGCAAACGCATGGCCCGCGCCCCCGATCTGTTCGAGACTGCCGCTCCCGCCTCCAAGGCGTACACCGCCAAGGACATCGAGGTGCTGGAGGGGCTTGAGCCGGTGCGGCGCCGGCCCGGCATGTATATCGGCGGCACCGATGCCCACGCGCTGCATCATCTGGCAGCGGAGATTGTCGACAATTCCATGGACGAGGCGGTGGCGGGGCATGCCTCGCGCATCGACATCGAGCTGGCCGCGGAGGACGTCTTGACCGTGCGCGACAATGGCCGCGGCATCCCTGTCGATCCCCATCCCAAGTTCAAGAACAAATCGGCGTTGGAAGTGATCATGACCACGCTGCATGCCGGCGGGAAATTCGGCGGCAAGGTCTACGACACGTCCGGCGGGCTTCACGGCGTCGGCGCCTCGGTGGTCAACGCGCTGTCGGAATGGATGGAAGTCGACGTGGCCCGCGACCGCCGCGGCCACAAGATGCGCTTCGCGCGCGGGAAGGCGGTGGGCAAGCTCAAGGATCTCGGCGCGGTGAACCGCCGCGGCACCATCGTCTCCTTCAAGCCCGATCCACAGATCTTCGGCGGCGACACGCACTTCTCGCCGGCCGCGCTCTACCGCATGGCGCGCTCCAAGGCGTACCTCTATCGCGGCGTCGAGATCCGCTGGTCCTGCGACCCCGCGCTGCTGAAATCCAGCGGCCAGACGCCGGCCGAAGACACGCTCAAGTTTCCCGGCGGGTTGCTCGATTTCCTGCGCAGCGAAATCTCCGGCCGCGACATGGTCACGGCGCGCGAATTCTACGGCCCTACCGACGAGGAGCGGGCCCGGGAAAAACGGCCGCAGGTGGAATGGGCGGTGGCCTGGGTGCCGATGGCGGAACCCTTCCTCCATTCGTATTGCAACACCATCCCGACCACGCAGGGCGGGACGCACGAGCAGGGCCTGCGCAACGCGCTGACCAAGGCCCTGCGGACGCATGGCGAGCGGGTCAACAACCGCAAGACCTCGCTGATCGCGCCGGACGACGTCATGGCGGCAGCCTGCGGCGTGCTGTCGATCTTCATTCGCGAGCCGGAATTCCAGGGACAGACGAAGGAGAAGCTGTCGACGCCGGACGCCCAGCGTCTGGTCGAGAACGTGGTGCGCGATCACTTCGATCACTGGCTGGCGCAGAATCCGCAGGAAGCCGATCGGCTGCTGGAGTTCGTCATCGATCAGGCCGACGAGCGGCTCAAGCGCCGGCAGGAGCGCGAGGTCTCGCGCAAGAGCGCGACGCGCAAGCTGCGCCTGCCCGGCAAGCTCGCCGATTGCACGCGCGATGCGCCGGGCGGCACCGAAATCTTCCTGGTGGAAGGGGACTCCGCCGGCGGCTCCGCCAAGCAGGCGCGCGACCGCAACACCCAGGCCGTGCTGCCGTTGCGCGGCAAGATCCTCAACGTGGCGAGTGCTGCCGCCGGCAAGCTCGAGCAGAACGCGGAACTGGCGAGCCTGGTGCAGGCGCTGGGAGCCGGCACCGGCACGCGCTATCGCGAGGAGGATTTGCGCTACGAGCGCGTCATCATCATGACCGATGCCGACGTCGACGGCGCCCACATCGCCTCGCTGCTGCTGACCTTTTTCTATCGGGAAATGCCGAAGCTGATCACCGAGGGCCATCTCTATCTGGCAATGCCGCCGCTCTATCGCATCCAGCAAGGCTCCAAGACGGAATATGCGCGCGACGACAAGCATCGCGAGCAATTACTCAAGACCGTGTTCAAGGGTAACGGCAAGATCGAAGTCTCGCGCTTCAAGGGATTGGGCGAGATGATGCCGGCGCAGCTCAAGGAGACCACCATGAAGCCGGGGTCGCGCACGCTGATCCGCGTGGAGGTCCCCGACAAGGCGAAGAAGGAGACCGACAATCTGGTCGAGCGGCTGATGGGCAAAAAGCCGGAGCTGCGCTTCCAGTTCATCCAGGAGAACGCGCAATTCGCCGCGGCGGACGTGGATGTGTGAGACGATGCATGCTATTCTCTATGCTCTGGCCTGGCCCCTACGATTTATCATCGGAACGCTATGCTTGTTACTAACACCAAATACATTTGAACAAGCAGCAAGCCTGGTCTCCATCATTGGCGGTGGAGTCGCCGCCATCGCCGCTATCAATCAGTACCGCGAAAACCAGCGATGGAAGGTCATCGAATTTGTCGTTCCGGAGATGCGACAATTCTTCGAGCGTGAAGAGACAAAGGCCGTCTTGAGGATGATGGATTGGACGGAATACACAGCTTCTGTCGGCAAGGCCGGCATTGCGTTCGATCGGGTGAAGGTAATGAATAGCCTAGTGGTGCCCCCGCGCATCCGCTTTGACTCAGACCAAGCTGCGATCCGGAACCTGTTTGACGATTTTTTTACGCACCTCGAAAATCTGCATAGCTACGTCGACCGCTCCAACCGTCTCTTCAAGCCGGAAATTCTTGAGCCCTACCTGCGCTACTATTTGCGCATCATAAACAAGGACGATTGCTTCGGTCTGATCCTGAGAAACTTCATTGACTACTACGACTATTCCGGGGTGAAAACTCTGACGCGCAAAGTTCTTGCTGAGCAATGGCGAGGCTCGCACCTCTAGCTGTCGCCCGAGAATACGTGCCGTTTCCGTACCGGTCGCGAGCGTTGGGGGCTGATCGGCAGATCTCATCGACGACCAAGAATGATTGTGTTCGCCAAAATCGCCCCATCGCCGCTCTGCGAGGGCATGGCAGTGTCGGGACGCGCGGCGGCGAGGCTCGCGCCGAACGCCGGCAGGCCGTACTGCCGTTCGGCGAAGGCAAGCTTGAGCGGCGCGGTCCCTCGCAAAACCAGCGACAGCGACAGGTCGCGGCAATCGCGGCTGACGCAGGCGAGCGTCGTGTCGCCCGACCAATCCTTCGGCGGCGTCAGATG
>DATCOJ010000244.1:0-11087 GCA_036564785.1 Rhizomicrobium sp.
GCAAGCCAAAAATCGCCATATGCGATTCCCCTGCCCTTGAGGGGAGGGGATGGGGGTGGGGGGCAAAGAAATCAGAATCCAGAATTCGGAATCGCTCGTAGCAGCATTCTATTCCGACTTCCGATTCCGCGTTCCGACTTCTGGCACCCCCCACCCCTAACCCCTCCCCTCGTTGGGGGAGAGGAAATTCTTGGGCTGCATTCACTCGGCGATTCCATTTGAGCTGTGATCAGCAGAGGTTCTAGCGGTAGCCGAGCTTGGGCTTAAGATACTTCTCGATAGCTTCAATCGCCGTTTTTAAAGACGCATCATACTCATCCCTACCGTCCAACTTGTTGCTTCCATACAGAATCTTGAATTCATCGTGCCGTTTTTCGCTTCGCAATTCAGGATCGGCGTCAGGATTCGATCGTTCCAAGTGATCTTGAACCACCAAAAGCAGTTCGTACTCGCGTTCTTTCAACACTCTGAAGAGTTTCTTTAGCTCATCGCCCCATAGCGCTTCCGATTCGATCAGATCAGGATAGAGCTTGGAACTTTCGACATTCACCCTGTCCCATCGCGCTTGGTAGGCTTTCGACAATCCATGAAAACGTATTTTGGCCGGCGACATTTGAGCCGCTTCGTCCGGCGGCGGCATTGGCATCTCATGAGCGAACATAGCTGGATTGCGCACGCCATTGATGGCATCGCGGTATCGGAACAGCGTGGTCAATAGACGGCGCGCCAGTTCATAATCTGCTTGGCCCTTGTGCTGCCTCCGCCATGTAGTGAGACCCTTGACGGCGACGACGGCGCCAGTGATTGCTGTTGCACACACAATCACGTCCCTGACAATCGCGACAATCTCAACGATGCCCATCATTCACCACGCATCGATCCACGGCAGCTTCTTGCCGGTGCGTTTCGAGGGCGCGGGGACCGAGCGCAGGGCGGCGACGATCCACGTCCGCGTCTCCGCGGGATCGATCACCTCGTCGAACTCGAACAGCGTGGCCGCTGAGATGGCTTTGCCGCGCGCGTACATCTGCGCCACCATCTCGTCGAACTTTTTCTTGCGCTCGCCCGGATCGGAAATCGCCGCCAGCTCGTTGCGGTAGCCGAGCTTCACCGCGCCCTCCAATCCCATGCCGCCGAATTCGCCGGTCGGCCACGACACCGTGAAGAACGGCGCCACGAAGCTTGCCCCCGCCATGCCCTGCGCGCCCAGCCCATAGCCCTTGCGCAGGATCACCGTGAACAGCGGCACGCTGACATTGGCGCCAATCACGAACAGCCGCGAATTGTGGCGCACCAGCGCCGTCTTCTCCGCTTCCGGCCCCACCATGTTGCCCGGCGTGTCGCACAGCATGAGGATGGGGATGTCGTAGGCGTCGCACAGCTGCATGAAGCGCGCCGCCTTGTCGGAGCCGTCGCGATCAATGGCGCCGCCCAGATGCTTGGGATTGTTGGCGACGATGCCGATGGGCCGGCCCTCGATGCGCGCGAAAGCCACGATCATGCCGGTGCCGAACTCGCGGCGGATCTCGAGCACCGAGCCGATATCGGCCAAGGTGTCGATCACGCGGCGGATGTCGTAGACGCGCAAGCGATTCTCGGGGATGAGCCGGCGCAAAGTCCGCTGGTCGGCGCAATCCCACTCCTTCAGCGCGCCCTGGAAATAGGAGAGATACTTCTTCGCCACGGCGACGCCTTCGGCCTCATCCTCCACCACGATGTCAATGACGCCGTTGGGCGCCTGCACCGACACCGGGCCCACTTCCCTGGGATGGAACACGCCGAGCCCGCCGCCTTCGATCATCGCCGGCCCGCCCATGCCGATGGAGGAATTCCTGGTGGCGATGATCACGTCGCAGCAGCCGAGCAGCGCGGCGTTGCCGGCGAAGCAGTAGCCGGAATTGATCCCGACCAAGGGCACGAGGCCCGAAAGCCGCGCGAATTGCATGAAGGTGGTGGTGTTGAGCCCGCCCGCGCTCATCGCGTCGGTGTCGCCGGGCCTCCCCCCGCCGCCTTCGGTGAAGAACACGATGGGCAGCCGCCAGCGCTCGGCCAGCGTGATCATGCGATCCTTCTTCTGGTGATTGCGCAGGCCCTGCGTGCCGGCGAGCACCGTGTAGTCGTAGGCCATGGCGGCGATGCGCGCCTGCTCGTCGGGAAACTTGTCGCCGTTGACGCGGCCGAGCCCCATTACCAGGCCATCGCCCGGCGTGCGCTCGATGAGCTCGCTCATGGAGTTGCGCCGCAGGCGCCCGGCCACCACCAGCGAAGCGTATTCCACGAAGGAGCCCGGATCGCACAGATCCTCGATGTTCTCGCGCACCGTGCGCTGGCCGCTCTGGCGGCGGCGCGCGGTCGCCTCGGGCCGCGCGCGGTCCAGCGTGAATTCACGCCGCTTGTAGAGCTCCTCGAGATCGGGGCGGATGGTGTCGAGATCGATCTCCTCGGCTTCGGCAGCCGCCGCGCCAGCCATTTCGGCCTCTTCGATGAAGGCGAGCGGCGCATCCTCGAACACCGTGTCGCCGGGCGCCACGGCGTATTCGCGCAAGGTGCCGCCGACGGTCGCCTCGATCACATGCTCCATCTTCATCGCTTCCATCACGAGCACGGGCTCGCCCGCGCGCACCGTGGCGCCGGCCGTCACCGACAGCGCCACGATGGTGCCTTGCAGTGGCGCCAGCAGCGGTGTGGTGCCGTCCGGCCCCCGCGCGGTGGAATGGGCGAGGGTGTGCTGGGTCACCGTCTTGCCGTGCTGCAGCACCGCCAGCGGATCGCCACTGTCCACCGCGGCTCCGGCGCGCGACGCGGCGCGCTCCGGCTCCACGAACAGCGCGCGATGCGCCTCGCTGCCCGGCAGCAGCGCCTCCAGATTCTCCTCCACCAGCCGCGTGTGGAACGAAACGGACTCGAGTGCATGATGCCGAAGCAGGTTCTGCAGGAAGGCGATGTTGGTCGGCACGCCCACGATCTTGAACTCGCTCAAGGCGCGATAGGCCTTGCTCACCGCATCGGCGAGGCGAGGCGAGGCCGTGTGCACGACCAGCTTGGCCAGCAGTGAATCGAAGCGTGCGCCAGTGCGATAGCCGGCATAGCCGAAGCCGTCCACGCGGATGCCACGGCCCGAGGGCGGCTCGTAGATTTCCAAGGTGCCGCCGGAAGGCCGCGCGCTGCCATCCGCCTGCATGGTCTCCAGATTGATGCGCGCCTCCAATGCCACCCCGCGCGGGCGCGGCACCTCGCCTTGCGTGAGATGCAGATCGGCGAGCGTGCGGCCGCCCGCGATCTCCAATTGGATTCGCACCAGGTCGAGGCCCAGCACTTCTTCGGTGACGGTGTGCTCCACCTGCAGCCGCGCATTGACCTCGAGGAAGGCAACCTCTCCATTCTCCGCATCGACCAGGAATTCGACCGTGCCCAGATTGCGGTAGCGGGCGAATTGGCCGATGCGGATCGCAGCGTCGAGCAGCTGCGCGCGATTGCCGTCGGGAACCGTGAGCGCCGGCGCAATCTCGATCAGCTTCTGCCGCTGGCGCTGCAGGCTGCAGTCGCGGTCCCACAGATGCGAGACGCCTGCGCCGTCGCCCACGATCTGCACTTCGATGTGGCGGGCGCGGGGCAGATAAGCTTCGGCGTAGACGGCGCCATTGCCGAACGCAGACTTGGCTTCCGACGCGCAGCGCTCGAACGCCGCCGCGAGATCCTCCTCGCGCTCGACGATGCGCATGCCGCGCCCGCCGCCGCCGGCGACCGCCTTCAGCATGATGGCGCGCTGCCGGCGCAGGAAATCCGCGGCCTCCTCCAGCGACAGCGCGCCCGTGCCGGGCAGCACCGGCACGTCGCATTCCTCCGCGATCTCGCGCGCCCGCGCCTTGTCGCCGAACAGCGCCAGCGTTTCCGGCGCCGGCCCCACGAAGACGAGGCCGGCCTCGCCGCAGGCCCGCGCGAAATCCGCGTTCTCGCTCAGGAAGCCGTAACCGGGGTGAACGGAGTCGCAGCCCGTCTCCCGCGCGATGGCGATGAGCTGCGCCGCGTCGAGATAGGCCGCCGGCCCGCTTCCCCGCAAGCCGCGCGCCTCATCCGTCTTTCGCGTGTGCAGCGACTGCGCATCGTCCTCGGGGAACACCGCCACCGTCGCGATCCCCAGTTCCGCGGCGCTGCGCGCGATGCGGATGGCGATCTCGCCGCGGTTGGCGATCAGGAGCTTCTTGAGCATGGAGGAGCCTTGAGTCAGCCTCCCATTTGGAAAGAAGCCGGCCCGCCTGTCCAGCCGTCATTTGCGGTGTTGTGCTGCCCGCCTGGCCGGTCCGGGGTCAGCAATCCCGACGGCGACTGGGAATTGCTCTGAGTATGTTTGGCGCGGAGCTTCGGGATTCGAGGCTCCGCGCGCTGCCTCATGAAATTATCGCTACGGCACGAGTTCGAAGACGGTCCCGGCGTTGTGATGCGCCCCGCCGGCCGATGTCGTGCCGAACACGTTTCCCGATGCGTCCAAGCTCACTGCCGCCGCAGGCGTCGCTCCATCCTTGCAGCCGGACTGGGCGCAGAAGCTGTACAGTGACTGGAACGTTGTCCCGTCGATCTTGAAAACAGTTCCCCCTCCTTGGCTGAACTGACCGCCGAAATAGGTGGTTCCGAAGAGGCTGCCATTGGCATCAAGCGCGAGCCCGCCCGTCGGTTGGGCGCCGTCCGAGCATCCCGACGCGCAGAAGCTGTAAAGAACGGTTTCCGTCGAATTTGCGCCGTTTGGCACCAGCCTGAAGGCGACACCGAACATATTGCCTCCTGCGCTTGTGGTCCCAAACAGGTTGCTCTCCGCGTCGATGGCCAGTGCTCCCACCCCGTATTGTCCATCGGCGCACGAAGGTTGCTGACAGAAACTGTAAAGCGGCGTCTCGGTCCACTTCGTCTTCTTGCTGTTGGGAGTGAGTTCGAAGGCGACGCCCGATCCGGCAGCACCGCCGCTCCCGGTCATGCCGAAGAGATTGCCGACGGCGTCCACCAGCAAGGTTCCCGCCGGCGACGAACCGTCGGCGCAGCCGCTTTGCGGGCAGAAGGAATACAGCACCTTCGTCTTGAACTTGGATTTTCCAGGTACTGGGTCGAGCTCGAACACCGTGCCGTTGCTGTAGGCGCCCCCGCCACCGGCTGCGCCATAGAGCGGCGATACGCCGTCGTAGAGCGCTCCCGTGGCAGCTCCCTGATAGGTTAGACCAAAGGAATTATAACCCGCGCAATCCGTCTCGACACAGAAAGAGTAGAGCACGCTAGCCTTGCCCCGCGGGGAAATTCGAAAGACGGCGCCAGTTCCCCCCGGGCCGACCCTCGTCGTTGTGCCGTAGAGATTTCCATTGACGTCTTCGATAACGGCATCGAATGCTTGCGATCCGACCGGGCAAGTCGGGTCGGCGCAGAAACTGTACAGGGTCTTGAATTTCCATTTGCTCTTGGTTGCGTTGGGAACGAGTTGAAAGACGGTACCGCCATTGTTTGCAGCGCCTTCGAAGGTCACGCCCACAAGCCTGCCGTTTGGGTCCTGGTAAAGGCCGGCCGGCGTCTGGCCGTCGGCACAGTCCGTTTCCTTGCAGAAGGAATAGAGAGTTTTGAGCGTGTACGCGCTGGCGGAATTGGCCAATGCAAAACCGGCAACGGCCAGTGCCACCAGGCCAGCAAGATTGCGAATTGGCGTTTTCATGATAGCCCCCCGAACTCGCACCGAGCCTATTTGAAGCACTCGGATGAGGCAAACGCTTGCTTTTAGCTAAGCCTGATGCAGTGGGCCGGCCCTTCGTCGAGCGGTTGGGAGAGGCGGAGGTGCAGCCCCGATGATACCCGCTCGCATTTCACCGCTGCGCCGCTGGCGACGACCGAAGCCTGCGAAGTTGCCGGCAGATCGTCGCCTTCGAGAACGAATTCGAGACTCTTCGGCGCGTCGAGCAGATGCGCGTAGAGCACGCCGGGCTTCTGCGTGAAGCGCACGCGGCCGCCGTCGCCGGTGCGGCCTTCGGCGCGCGACCACGGCCGCGTGCCGTAGATCGCCTCGCCGTTCGCCTTGAGCCAGCGGCCGAAGCCCTCGAGCCGCGCGACCTGCTCGGACGGAATCTGCGCATCCTCGCCGCGCGGCCCCACGTTCAGCAGCAGATTGCCGTTCTTCGACACGGTGTCGATGAAGCTCGCCACCAACGCGTCCACGCTCTCGTAGTCGGCATCCGTATCGCGGCGGTTGTAGCCGAAGGAATGGCTGAGGCCTCGCGTCGCCTCCCATTTGCGCCGGCTGATGTCCTTGAAGCTGGTGTATTCCGGGGTGCGGAAATCGTAGTGCGGCGGCTTGGGCGGTACGATTCCGCCGCCGCCGTCGCTGCGGCGCTTCTTCATCCGCCGCTTGATCGAAGCGTCCAGCAGCCGGCGCGCGAACTTCGAGCGCAGCAGCCGGGTGCGAAACGACGCCGGCAGCCAGCGATCGTTCACCACGCCGTCGCCGATCGCATTGTAGTAGTCGGCGAACAGCTTCAGCTCCGGCGCCAGCGGCGCGGGCCACGAGATGTCGTTCCACAACACCGACGGCCGGTAGCGCGCGATCAACTCGCGCACCTGCGCGTCGGCGTAAGCCGGATAGTCGCCGCCCGGCGTCGAGCCCATGAAATCGGCCAATGTGCGCAGCGGCTCGCGGTTGAAGGTCCAGTCGATGCCGCCGGAATAATAGACTCCGAATTTCAGCCCGCGGGTCCGCACCGCATCCGCCAGCTCGCCCACGATGTCGCGCGGACTGGTCCATTGCGCCTGATGGGGATTGGCGATGGCGCTCGGCCACAGGCAGAAGCCGTCATGATGCTTGGTGACCAGGACGACGTAGCGCGCGCCGGCCTGCGCAAACAGCTCGGCCCAGACACCGGCATCCCATTGCTCCAGCCCTTTGAGGAACGGGTCGCGGAAGGTCTCGTAGGGCGCACCGCCCCACGCCTCCCGGTGATGCCGCGCGCTTTCGCTTTCCGGCACTTTGATCGCGTTCCAGTACCACTCCGTATACGGCGTCAGCGCGATGGCTAAATCGTAATGCTCGCGAAAGGCGGCGGAAATGGAGCCCACGCGCGCAGCAAAAGCGGGGATGGAAAACAGGCCCCAATGAATGAAAATGCCGAATTTGGCGTCCTCATACCATTGCGGCACGCGATGCGCGTTCAAGGATTCCAGCGTCGCCTCAAACGCCACGCGATGCCCCGTCGCAACCTGACGCGAGCGTCATTGCAGCTTCTGACATTCATGTCAAAAAGCCCGGCTGGTTAAGGAACCGGTGCCGGGTTCCCGCGTTTGTCACGGGACGGCTGGGGTTTTGTTGAAACCTTAAGGGGGTACCCATCTCATGAGAATGACTTTGTCGTCGCTGGCGATGCTGGCGGCTACGGCCGCGTTGTCGCTTGGCGCCAGCGCTTCCGCCGCTCCGGCCCCGGCCACCAAATGGTCCGTGCTGAAACCGATGTTCGTTACCATTCCGAACAACGCGCCCGGCCATCACCAGCTGATCAAGCATCCGGTGAGCACGCTGACGCAATGGAACGGCAGCTTCACCGATCATTTGAACCAGACCATCACTTACACGATGGTGGGCACCGATCCCGCCACCACCAACGCCCAGACCGCCGTCCCCGTGGTGATCATCCCGATCAAGATGGTGTACGGCAATCTCAACGGCAACCGCAATTTCAATCCCAACGCCATCCGGGTGTCGAACGGCAA
Source organism: Rhizomicrobium sp. (assembly GCA_036564785.1). Classification (GTDB taxonomy): domain Bacteria; phylum Pseudomonadota; class Alphaproteobacteria; order Micropepsales; family Micropepsaceae; genus Rhizomicrobium. Next base: position 7,729 of record DATCOJ010000244.1, read on the forward strand.
GACCGTGACGGGAAATCTGCTGGCCTCGCCGCTGTTCAAGAACAGTGTCGATTTCGTGCAGGGCGGCACCGACGTCGGTAAGACGCAATATATCGACGCCTTCCAGCGCGCCAATTTCTGGAAATACGTGCAGAACCACCAGCAATATCACGTCCGCTTCGGCACCGTGACCTTGCTCAAGCCGCAAACCATCACCGTGTCGCCGGCCTATGGGCAGGTCGAGCAGAATCCGTTCGGCACCGGCCTGATCGGCACCATGGAGATCGACGTGTTCGATCTCAAGCTGCAGAACATCATGGCGGCCAATCCCGACACGATCACGCCGAACGTGTTTCCGATGTTCGTCGCCGCCAATATCTACCTGACGGAAGGCACCGGCCACGAAGTCTGCTGCATCGGCGGCTATCACAGCGCGCTGGGCAGCCAGCCGGCCGGCCAGACCTATGCCTATGCGAGCTACGACACGGAGCCGGGCACCTTCTCGCAGGATGTCTCCGCCTGGTCGCATGAAATCGGCGAATGGATGGACGATCCTTTCGTCGACAACAGTGTCAATTGCGCCGACAACAGCAGCATGGAAGACGGCGACCCGCTGGAGAACAACGCCAACTACGGCGGCTTCCCCTACACGGTGAACGGCTTCACCTACAATCTGCAGTCGCTGGTGTTCCTCGGCTATTTCGGCGCGCCGCGAGATACCTCGCTGCACAGCTGGCTCAGCTTCCAGAACGACGAAGCCAACGTCTGCCCAGGCCAGTAGATCTGATCGTTTCGAAGCATTCGGAAGGGGCCTTCGGGCCCCTTCTTTTTTGCCCGCGAAATTCTCCTCGCCAAGCCGGCCCGCGCGGACGATAGTAGCCCGACCGATATTCAGACACTGGGGCTCTGCCAATGCCTTGGAATTACGGGGATATCCTCGATGCTGTGGCCGATGCGGTGCGGCCCGACGCGCCCGCCTTCATTCATGGCGAGCGTACCATCGCCTGGGCCGACGCCAGCCGCCGCATGAACAATCTCGCCCGCGCGCTGATCGCCCGCGGCGCGAGGGCCGGCGACAAGGTCGCCTTCTATCTGCGCAACTGCCCGGAATATATCGAGGCCGTCGGCGCCTGCTATCGGGCGCGGCTGGTGCATGTGAACGTCAACTACCGCTACAAGCCGGACGAGGTCCGCTACATCCTCGACAATTCCGACGCCGCCGTTCTCATCTACGGCTCCGAATTCCGCGACACGGTCGAAGAGATCCGTGACCGACTTCCCAACATCCGCACCTTCATCGAAGTGACGCCGGACGGCGAGATCGCGCCGTTCGCGGAGGAATACGAGGAGCTCGCCATCTCCGGCGCCGGCGGCAGGCTCGACATCAAACGCTCGCCGGAAGACATGCTGTTCATCTATACGGGCGGCACCACCGGCATGCCCAAAGGCGTCATGTGGCGCACCGGCGACCTCTGCGCCATCTGGCACGAGCGACTGCGGCGCACGGTCGGCACGGTGCCCTCGACCATCGAGGGCTTCGCCGCGGCGATCAAGGCGGTGGGGCAGGGGCCCGTGTCGCTTCCCGCCTGTCCCCTGATGCACGGCACCGGATTCATCACCGCGTCGACCGCGATGCTCTCCGGCGGCACGGTGGTGACGGTCGACAACCGCTCCTTCGATGCGCATGCCATCTGGGCCGAAGTGGAGAAGCGGAAGGTTCAAGGCATCTCAATCGTCGGCGATCCCTTCGCCAAGCCGCTGCTGCAGGCCCTCGACGAGCAGCCCGGCCGCTACGATCTTTCCAGCATGCTGAGCATGACCTCCTCCGGCGCCATGTGGAGCGTGGAGGTCAAGCGCGGGCTGTTGCGCCACATGCCGCAGCTCACCATGACTGATTCCTTCGCCTCTACCGAGGCGATGGGCATGGGCAATTCGGTGATGACCAAGGACGGCGAAGCGCAGACCGCGGCCTTCCAGCTCTTGGAGAACGCCATCGTCATCGACGAGCAGGATCGCCCCATCGCGGCTGGCAGCGGCAAGGCGGGCATGGTGGCGCTGGGCGGACCGCTGCCCGCCGGCTACTACAAGGATCCCGAAAAGACCGAGCGCACCTTCCGCCTGATCGGCAACCGCATCTATTCCGTGCCCGGCGATTGGGCGCGGGTGGAAGCGGACGGCTCGATTACCTTGCTCGGCCGCGGCAGCAACTGCATCAACACCGCGGGCGAGAAGGTCTATCCCGAGGAAGTGGAAGAGGTGCTGAAGACGCATCCGGGCGTGGAGGATGCGCTGGTGCTTGGCGTGCCGGACGACAAATGGGGCCAGGCGGTGACCGGCGTGGTCAAGCTCGCGAACGGCGCCGCGTTCGACGAGGCCGAGATGCGCGCGCATGTCCGCGTAAGGCTCGCCGGCTATAAGACGCCCAAGCGCATCCTCTCGGCCAACGGCATCAACCTGCGCGCCCCCAACGGCAAAGCCGACTACAAAACGGCTTCCGACTTCGCGAAGCGCGAATTGGGGATCGGGTAGACCGCACTCTAATCCACTAGCGGTGTGCCTTTTCCGTCAGACGCTTGTGCCCGCGCTCGACTTTCGACCCCGCCGCAACCACCGTGTATGTGCCGGTGTGCGAGAGATTCACCGTCACGCCGTCAAGCGTGTAGTAGACACTGAACGTTCCACCCGTGACCAACGGCTCGGAGATGGTCGTGACATAGACGGCATTGGGATCGCCGCTGTTGAAGACGCCGCCGATCGAAACAGCGTGGCCGAAGCCCCTGATCCTTCCGAGGTCCCCAATGCCCCGGAACGTCTCGCAGGTGCCGTCGGGATCGTTCTCGACCGCCGCGACAAGAGGCCTGTCGCTCGGCGTGATGGTCCAGACGTCGCAGTATCCGTCGAAGCTGATGGTGGTGGGATCGGCCATCGCGCCTCCCGTCGAGGCAAGCACAGCCGCCGCAGTCAACAGCAAGATCGTTTTCATGAAGACCCCCCTTCATTGAATGGAAGGGGAGCGTAGGCTCAATTTGGGGGACAAACTAGGGCAAGGGATAGCGCGCTGAAAACTCGGAACCGGGGAAAGAGCGGAAATCTGCCTACAATTTCTGGTTGACAGCGTGACGCTGGTTTTGCATAACATCCCCATCCTAAGAAATGCGTCTTGAACGCCGGACCGCGGCTGAAAACCGCGGGCGCCGGCGTTTTTCATTGCAGAGATCGAAAGATCAAGCCTCAAACTTCCGCTTCCCCCCTTGTGGGGGAAGCTGTCTGGCAAGCGACGCGTGAGCGTCGCGCCGCCAGACTGAAGGGGGGTTGTTCATCGCGGGGCACCCCCTTCCGGCGCAGCCCTTGCTTCGCTCGGTCGCGCCACCTTCCCCCAC
>DATCOJ010000245.1:0-20873 GCA_036564785.1 Rhizomicrobium sp.
GGTCAGCGTCGGCAGCAATGCGCGCGTGAAGGGCACAGTGTACGGCGAGAAGGTCGAGCTCTCCGGCAGCGTCGACGGCAAGATCGAGGCCAAGAAGGTGGTGCTGACGCGCACCGCCCATATGTCGGGCGACGTCCTCCATCAGGACATCACCATCGAATCCGGCGCCTTCATCGACGGTCATTGCCGGCCACAATTCGGCAAGCCGGAGGCGAAGAGCACATCCCCGAAGACGGCCGGCGCGGTGCGCGAGCCGATCGCGACGGACCGCTCCAATGGCGTGAGTACCAGCGCGGAGACGCGGGCCTAGAGCGCGGCAAACGCGCGGCCCCTGTCGCTTGACATTGCATCGCAAGCTCTCTATTTAGCTGATCGGTTATTTAACCGAGCAGTTCAATGGACCGGTTGAGCACCGCTTTTTCAGCCCTGGCCGATCCCACGCGACGGGCGATTCTGGCCCGCCTGGCGCTGGGCGAGACCTCCGTCACCGAGCTGGCCGAGCCGTTCGACATGAGCCTGCCCGCCGTCTCCAAGCACCTGAAAGTGCTGGAGCGGGCCGGCCTGATCGCCCGCGGCCGGGAAGCGCAATGGCGGCCCTGCCGGCTGGAACCGGACGGGCTCAAGCCCGTCGACGAATGGCTCGAAGCCTATCGCCGGCTGTGGGAAGAGCGCTTCGACCGGCTCGACGACTACCTGCATCACCTTCAAGGCAAGACCAGACCCAGGAAGAGGAAAAAGCCATGAGCAAGCATTCCGCCGAGCACGCCACCTTCGTCATCGAGCGCGTCTTCGATTTTCCGCCCTCTCTCGTGTTCAAGGCCTGGGCCGATCCGCAGGCGAAGGCGCGCTGGTTTGTCGGCCCCGACGAGTGGGTGAAATCCGCTCATCGACTCGATTTTCGCGTCGGCGGCAAGGAGAGCGTCAGCGGCGGCCCCAAGGGCGGCGCCGTGCACGCGTACAATGCGACCTACTACGACATCGTGCCCGACGAGCGCTTCGTCATCGCCTACGACATGCACATGGACGACAAACGAATCTCCGTTTCGCTGGCGACGGTCGAGTTTCAGCCGGCTGGCAACGGCACGCGGCTGAAATACACCGAGCAAGGCGTATTCCTCGACGGCTATGACGACGCCGGCTCGCGCGAGCGCGGCACGCAAGGCCTGCTCGACCAGCTCGACGCGGCGTTGCGGAAAATGTGAACGCTCCGAGGCGTCCCCAAAATAAATCCTGATCCGCTAAAGCAAGAGGACCGAGCCATGGACGATCCCGTCTTCACCGTCAGCCGCACCTTCCATGCGCCGCGCGCTCTGGTGTGGAAGGCGCATTCCGAAATCGAGCATCTGGCCAGATGGTGGGGACCGAAGGGCTTCACTTGGCTGAAGGGCACGCTCGATTTCCGCCCCGGCGGCATGTTCCACTACGGCATGCGCGCGCCTGACGGCAGCGAGATGTGGGGCAAGTTCGTCTATCGCGAGATCGCGGCGCCCGAACGCATCGTCTTCGTCAATTCGTTCTCGGATGCGGCCGGCGGCACCACGCGCGCGCCGTTCGCGGCGGACTGGCCGCTGGAAGTGTTGAACACGATGAGCTTGACCGAAGCGGACGGCAGGACCACGGTTTCGCTGCGCGGCTCGCCGCTCAACGCCACCGAGGCCGAGAAGAAACGCTTCGAGGCGATGCGCCCATCCATGAATCAGGGCTTCAACGGCACCTTCGACCAGCTGGAAGCCTATCTGGCAACGCTGTAACGATTGCGCCTTCAAGGGAGCAGACCATGCATGTAAGTCCGTACTTGACCTTCAACGGCACCTGCGAAGAGGCGTTCAAATTCTACGAGCGCCATTTGGGCGGCAAGATCGCCATGATGCAGACCTTTGGAGAGTCGCCGGGTGCCGCGCAAATGCCGGGCGAGATGTCCAAGAAGATCATTCACGCCCGCATCGCCATCGGCGATCTGACGGTGATGGGCTCGGACGCGCCGCCCGACCGTTTCGAGGCGCCGAAGGGAATGTCGCTGGCGCTCGGCGTGGAAAGCCCCGCCGAGGCCGAGCGGGTGTTCAACGCGCTTGCTGACGGCGGCGAGGTGCGCATGCCGCTGCAGCAGACCTTCTTCGCTCAGCGCTTCGGCATGCTGGTCGACCGCTACGGCATCCCCTGGATGATCAATTGCGACGCGGCGGCAAGCTGATCCAGCTCACTCGACGGGGGCGTCCGGCGGGTTGGTATTGCGCAGGATCATGAAGCTCGCCATGTCCCAGGCGTTGCGCATGCCGACGATCAGGAGAAGCAGCAGCGAAGCCGCCAGCACGTAGAGCGGCGAATCCACCCGCAGCACGATCATCACCGCGGCGGCCAGCATGGCGGCATAGGCCACGATCGGCAGCAGGCCGTAGCAGCAGCGGTCGGCGAGATCGAGCTTCAGCTTCCAGATGCGGGTGACGACGATGGCGCCATAGACCGTGCCCAAGAGCCCGCCCACGCCGAGCAGCAGCGTTACGGCCAGCGCGCTGATGTTCGGAATGGCGAGGATGGCGGAACCGACCAGGACGCTGGCGAGATGCACGGCCGTCGGTGAAATGAAGCCGCGGATGCCGAGCATGCGGTTGGGGACTCCGGCCGTCAGCGTGACCACGATGAAGGTCGCGCCACCAGCGCGCCGGAGGCCGTGCCGATCATCACGTAGAAATCGCGCCATTCGCTCAGGGCAAGCGGCGTCATTGGGCGGTTGTCCTCATGTGCGTGTTTCGGTCTAGCCGAGAGACTGCATCAAGACCAGATCCTGCATATTGCCGGCGAAGCCCGGCACGATCTCGAGGATCGAGAAATAGCGCGACCAGGTTTCGCGGATGTAGTCGTGCGTGTGGTAGATGTTGCGATAGTAGCTGTCGTCGGCCGTGACACCCTTCAGCACCAGCTCGGGGCCGGTGTCGCAGAAACCGCGCTGCTTGAGCGCGCTGACGATCACCGGCTTGTTGCCGGCGTTGAACAGCGACGTAGCGCAGTTGACGGAGACGGCGACGACGCCGCCGGGCTTGGCGATCCGGCGAAGTTCGGCCAGCCAGGCGAACTGATCCTCCTCGCGCAGATGGGTGAAGATCGAATTGCCGATGACGATATCGAAGAAGTCCGACTCGAAGTCCGTTTGCGCTTGCAGGCCTTGCACTCGGAAATTTCCCTGCGGAATGGACTGCGTACACCATTCGATGGCTTCGCGGTCGATATCGATGCCGTGATAGTCGTAGGCGCCGACGAAAAAGCGCGCCAGCCTGCCGCAGCCGCAGCCCCAGTCGAGCAGGCGCGGCCTCTCGCCGTGCGCCGCCAAGTGGGGCCGCACCGCTTCCTCGTATTTCCGCTTGATCGAGTAGCCCCAGAGCTCGAACGTCGCCATGTTGCGCACGCGGATGATGCGATGGCTGAGATCGGCGGGCGGCAGAGGAATGTCGGAACGCCTGCCGGGACGGGCCAAAAAGAAATGATCCCAATCCCTGACGAATCGGCCGGTTTCCGCGTCAACCACCCGCAGGACGATTTCTTCTTTTTCCGCGAAGACCGCACCGATCGGCAAGTCGCCGCGCAGGCCGACGGTGGCGGGACGCGGGGACTTGAAGGTTTCCACGCCCGCGAGCGCTCGCCCGTCGGCCGCAAGCCGGTACGCCTCGGGCGCTTTCAGATCCGGCGCCGAGATGAAGCCGCGCAGGCCGATGGTATCCGCCCGCTCCTCGATCTCCGGCATCCAGGAGAGGACCGGCCGGTCAAGCGAATATCCGCTCATGCCGCAGCCCTCATCGCCGGAAGCCCCGCTCTTCTTCGATCCTGTCGTAGGCCGCATTGATCGCGGCGAGCTTGTCATTGGCGAGCTTGACGAACTCCTCCGGCACCCCGCGCGCCATCAGCCTGTCGGGATGGTTCTCGCGCACCAGCAGGCGGTAGGTGCGCTTGATCTCGTCTTCGCCGGCGCTGTGCGCCACCCCGAGAATGACGTAAGGGTCTTCCTTGTCGGGAAAATGCGAAGCGCGGATGCGGCGGAACTCGTTCGGCGCGAAGCCGAAGATTTCGCCCACCCGCTCCAGGAATGCGAGTTCGCCTGGGTGCAGGATCCCGTCCGCCTTGGCGATCTCGAACAGGCCGTCGAGAATGTCTTCCAGCACCGCCGGATTGCCGCGGAAGACGCGCGCGATCTGGCGGGCATAGGACTCGTAGCCGGCGGTGTCCTGCCGCGCCATATTGAAGACCCGCCGGACGTTGGCTTCCTCGGATGGCGGCACGCGGAACACCCGCGCGAAGGCTTCCTCCTCATCGCGGGTGACGACGCCGTCGGCCTTCGCCATCTTGGCGCCCAGCGCGATCATGGCGATGGTGAAAAGGATGCCGGGATCGCCCGTCTCCGCGGCGCCGCTCGCCGCGCGGTCGACCAGCATGTGGCCGGCGAGCGCGCCCAAAGCGGCGCCGACCGGACCGGCCGTGATGAATCCCGCGGCCGCGCCGCCGATCTTACCCCAGATGGACATGGGCCGAAGGTTTAGGCGAATGTCGGCGGAAATGCGACCGAAAGATTTCTCAACGCGCTGGAAATTCTACATCGACCGCGGCGGGACGTTTACCGACGTTGTCGGCGAAGCGCCGGACGGCGCGCTCAAGACGCTGAAGCTGCTCTCAGACAGCGCGAGCTACGACGACGCCGCGCTGGAAGGCATCCGGCGCTTTCTCGAATTGCCGGCGGATGCGCCGATCCCTGCGCTGGCCGAACTGCGCATGGGCACTACCGTGGCCACTAACGCGCTGCTGACGCGCAACGGCGAGAAGCTGGTGCTGGTCACCACGCGCGGGTTCCGGGATCAGCTCCGCATCGGCTACCAGAACCGCCCCCTGCTGTTCGCGCTCAAGATCGAGTTGCCGGACATGCTGTACCAGCGCGTGATCGAGGCGGACGAGCGGGTAACGGCGGAAGGCGAGATCCTGCGCGCGCTCGATGAAGAAGCTCTGCGCGAGGCGCTGGGCGAGGCGCGCGAAGACGGGATTGCCGCCTGCGCCATCCTGTTCATGCACGGCTACCGCTATCCGGCGCACGAGAAGCGTGCCGCGGAGATCGCGCGCCAACTCGGCTTCACGCAGGTCTCCACCAGCCACGACACCGTGCCGCTGATGAAATATGTCTCGCGCGGCGACACCACGGTGGCCGACGCTTATCTCTCCCCGGTGCTGTCGCGCTATGCCGGCCGCGTCTCGCGCGCGCTGGGGAACACGCGCCTCACCTTCATGACCTCGAACGGGGGATTGGCGGCGCCCGAATTCTTCCGCGGCAAGGACGCCATCGCCTCGGGCCCGGCCGGCGGCGTCGTCGGCATGGCGGAAACGGCAAAAGCGGCCGGCTTCGCTCGCGTCATCGGCTTCGACATGGGCGGCACCTCCACCGACGTGTCGCGCTTCGACGGCGTCTACGAGCGGGTCTATGAGACGGAGGTTGCGGGCGTGCGGCTGCGCGTACCGATGTTGGCGATCCACACGGTGGCAGCTGGCGGCGGCTCGGTTCTGCATTTCGACGGCGCGCGCTTCCGCGTGGGACCGGACTCCGCGGGGGCCGATCCTGGGCCGAAATGCTACCGCCGGGGTGGGCCGCTTGCCGTCACCGACGCCAATGTCATGGTGGGAAAGCTCTCGCCGGAGTTCTTCCCACGCCTGTTCGGGCCCGGCGCCGATCAGCCGCTCGACGCCGACAGCGTGCGCGACGCCTTCGCGGCGCTGGCCCGCGAGATCGGCGATGGGCGCTCGCCGGAAGAGGTGGCCGATGGCTTCGTCCGCATCGCCGTCGAGAACATGGCCAATGCCATCAAGCGCATTTCCGTGGCCAAGGGCTACGACACGCGCGCCTACACGCTGAACTGCTTCGGCGGCGCCGGCGGTCAGCATGCCTGCCTGGTGGCGAACGCGCTGGGCATGACGCGCATCTTCATCCACCCGTTTTCCGGCTTGCTTTCCGCCTATGGCATGAAGCTGGCGCGGCTGCGCAGCGTGCGCCAGCGCGCCATCGGCGCCGAATTGAATGCGGAGCTGATGCCGCAGCTGGAAGACACGGCCGCTGAATTGGCGCGCGAAGCCGAAGCCGAGATTCTGGCCCAGGGCGCGGAGCGTGCGCATTCATCGGCGCGTGCGCACATTCGCTATGAAGGCAGCGACACCACGCTGCCCATTCCGCTCGCATCGCTGACCGACATGACCCGCGATTTCGCCGAAGCCCATGCGCGGCTGTTCGGCTTCGGCTTCGAAGGCAAGCGGCTGATCGTGGAGTCGGTGGAAGTGGAGGGCGAAGAGGCAGGTGACAAACAGCACCCCCCTTCCGTCGCGCCTTCGGCGCGCCACCTTCCCCCACAAGGGGGGAAGGAGAAGCTCCATGAAAATGAAAACGCCTCCCTGACAACGGACGGCGTCCTCGATAAAACGCGTTCCGCTTCCCCCCTCGTGGGGGAAGCTGTCCGCGACGCGCAAGCGGCGCGGACTGAAGGGGGGACCAAGTTCTTCTCCCGCGGTGCCTGGCATGAGGCGCAGGTGCATCGCACGGAGGCATTGGACGAAAGCGCGCGCATCGCCGGGCCCGCGCTCCTCATCGAGCCGCATCAGACCATCGTGGTTGAGCCGGGCTGGCGCGCGGAGATCGCGCGCGACCGCGCCGTCGTTCTGACGCGGGAAGAACTCGCAAGCGCACGCAACCTCCCCACAGGGGAGAGGTTAGACACGGTCGATCCGGTGCTGCTGGAAGTGTTCGCCAATCTGTTCATGGCGATCGCGGAGGAGATGGGCGCCACCCTGCAGAACACCGCCTCCAGCGTGAACATCAAGGAGCGGCTCGATTTCTCCTGCGCCATCTTCGACGCTGACGGCGGGCTCGTCGCCAACGCCCCGCACATGCCGGTGCATCTTGGCTCGATGGGCGATTGCGTCACCGCCATCATGCGCAAGCATCCGGCGATGGCGGAAGGCGACATGTTCGTCACCAACGCGCCCTATGACGGCGGCACGCACATCCCGGACGTGACCGTGGTGGCGCCGGTGTTCATCGCCGGCGAACGGCGCTATTTCGTGGCCAGCCGCGGCCATCACGCCGATATCGGCGGCATCACGCCCGGCTCCATGCCGGCGTTCTCCAAAGACATCGCCGAAGAGGGCGTGCTGTTCGACGGGATCGCCCTGATCCGCGGCGGCCGTTTCGAGGAAGAGGCCGTGCGCCGCGTGCTGGAAGGCAGCGCCCATCCCGCCCGCAATCCGGCGCAGAACCTCGCTGACCTGAAGGCGCAAGCGGCGGCCTGCGCGCGCGGAATTGGAGAACTCAGGCGCGCGGCGTCCTCGTATGGGGCCGCCACGCTCACCGCCTATATGCGCCACGTCCAGAACAACGCTGAGGAATCGGTGCGCCGCGTGATCGGTGCGCTTTCGGACGGCGACTTCGTCATGCCGACGGACGGCGGCGCCGAGATTCGCGTGGCCATCTCGGTCGACCGCGCGGCGCGAGCTGCCCGCATCGACTTCACCGGCACCAGCGCGCAGCAGCTCAACAATCTCAACGCGCCGCGCTCCGTCACCAAGGCGGCAGTGCTTTACGTCTTCCGCTGCCTGGTCGACAGCGAAATTCCCATGAACGCGGGCTGCCTCAAGCCGCTCGACATCCATGTGCCGGAAGGCTCGCTGCTCAATCCCAATCCGCCGGCGGCCGTGGCCGGCGGCAATGTGGAGACCAGCCAGGCGGTGGTTGACGCGCTGTTCGGGGCGCTTGGCGTGTTGGCGGCGAGCCAGGGCACGATGAACAATCTCACCTTCGGCAATGCGCAGCATCAATACTACGAGACCATTTGCGGGGGCGCCGGCGCAGGGCGCGATTTCGACGGCCAGTCAGCCGTGCACACCCACATGACCAATTCGCGGCTGACCGATCCCGAAGTGCTGGAAGCGCGCTATCCGGTGCTGCTGGAGGAATTCTCCATCCGCGAAGGTTCCGGCGGGCGCGGTGCGCATTCGGGCGGCGACGGAACGTTCCGCCGCATTCGGTTCCGCGAAGCGATGACGGCGGCGCTGCTCTCCACGCGCCGCGAGACGGCGCCGTTCGGCTTGGCGGGCGGCGAGGACGCCATGCCCGGCGCCAACATGGTCATTCGCAGGAACGGCGAGATGATCGCGCTCGCCGGCCGCGACGAGATCGAACTGGAGGCCGGCGACGAGATCGTCATCGCCACCCCCGGCGGCGGCGGATTTGGGGAAGCATCGGAATAGCTCAGTTGTCATGGCCCGCGACAGCGGGCCACCCAGTGGGAATCGGCGCGATGCCCTTCTCCGCGGCTCCGCGTGAGAAAAAAGGGGATTCACGCGGAGGCGCGAAGGCGCGGAGGACCAATGCTCTAACGTTGTTGATCTCGCCCTCTCACCTGGGTGGCCCGCTGTCGCGGGCCATGACATGGGTGGGCTACGCCGCCTTGGCCCGCGGGTCGTAGTTGAGGATGGGAGACAGCCAGCGCTCGGCTTCCGCGAGAGTCCAGCCCTTGCGCTTCGCATAATCATCGACCTGGTCGCGCTCGATCTTGCCGGTGCCGAAATAGCGGCTCTCGGGATGCGCGAAATAAAATCCGCTCACTGACGATCCCGGCCACATGGCGAAGCTTTCCGTGAGCTTGATTCCGGCGCGCGCTTCGGCATCGAGCAGCTTGAACAGCGTGCCCTTCTCGGTGTGATCGGGCTGAGCGGGATAGCCGGGCGCCGGGCGGATGCCGCGATATTTTTCCGCGATCAGATCGGCGGGCGATAGAGTCTCCTCCGGCGCATAGGCCCACAGCTCGCGCCGCACGCGCTCATGCAGGCGCTCGGCGAAAGCTTCCGCCAGCCGGTCGGCCAGCGCGCGCAGCAGGATGGCGCTGTAATCGTCCTTCTCCGCTTCGAAGCGCTTGATGTGCGCCTCCTCACCGAGGCCCGCCGTTACCGCGAAGCCGCCGATGAAATCGGCGCCTTGCCCCGCGGGCGCGATGAAGTCCGACAGCGCCAGATTGGGCTTGTCGCTCTCGCGCTTCATCTGCTGGCGGATGGTGTGCAGAGTGGCAACGGGGAATTTCCGCGCCTTGTCGCCATAGAGAACGATATCGTCGCCTTCGGCATTGGCGGGCCAGAAGCCGACCGCGGCGCGCGCCGTCAGCCATTTCCCGGCGACGATCTTCTCCAGCATCGCCTGCGCGTCACGGAACAGATCGCGCGCCGCCGGGCCCACCGTGGGATCCTCCAGGATCGCGGGATACGGTCCCACCAATTCCCAAGTCTGGAAGAACGGTGTCCAGTCGATATAGCGGACCAGTTCGCCCAGGTCGTAAGGACCGTATTGCCGCGTGCCGAAATAGGTCGGAGCCGGCGGCGTGTAGGCGGACCAATCGAATTTGAGCTTGTTGGCGCGAGCCTGCGCCAGGCTCAGGCGACGGCCCGGCGCACGCGCCGCCGCATGGCGCGTGGCGATGTCCTCGTACTCCTTGCGCGTGTTGGCGACGAAATCGGGCTTCTGCGTCTTGCTCAGCAGGCTGGAGGCAACGCCGACCGCGCGCGAGGCGTCGGCGACATAGACCGTCTGCCCGCGCCGGTAATTGGGATCGATCTTTACCGCGGTGTGCACGCGGCTGGTGGTGGCGCCGCCGATCAGCAGCGGAATGTCGAAACCTTGGCGCTCCATCTCGCTCGCCACATGCACCATCTCGTCCAGCGACGGCGTGATCAGGCCGGAAAGCCCGATGATGTTGGCGGATCTGTCGCGCGCGGTGTCGAGAATTTTTTGCGCCGGCGTCATCACGCCCAGATCGATCACCTCGTAGCCGTTGCACTGCAGGACCACGCCGACGATGTTCTTGCCGATATCGTGCACGTCGCCCTTGACGGTGGCCATCACGATGCGCCCGGCCGGTTCCTTGACCTGGTTCTTTGCCTGCTCGGCTTCCATGTAGGGCAGCAGATGCGCCACCGCCTTCTTCATCACCCGCGCCGACTTCACCACCTGCGGCAGGAACATCTTGCCGGAGCCGAACAGGTCGCCGACCACGTTCATCCCGGCCATCAGCGGCCCTTCGATCACGTCGAGCGGACGGGCGGCGGCGACGCGCGCCTCTTCGGTATCGGCTTCCACGAAATCGGCGACGCCATGCACCAGCGCGTATTTCAGGCGCTCGTCGACGCTCGCTTCGCGCCAGGCGAGATTGGTCTCGCCGCGCGCACTGCTGCCGTCGTTCTTGAAGCGCTGCGCCAGGTCGAGCAGTCGCTCGGTGGCGTCGTCGCGGCGATTGAACAGCACATCCTCGATGGCGTCGCGCAGCTCGATCGGGATGTCTTCGTAGACCGCGAGCTGGCCGGCGTTGACGATGCCCATGTCCATGCCGCGCTGGATGGCGTGATAGAGGAACACCGAATGCATCGCCTCGCGCACGCGCTCGTTGCCGCGGAAGGAGAAGGAGAAATTGGAGACGCCGCCGGAAATGTGCACGAAAGGCAACTCCGCGCGGATGCGTTTGGCCGCATCGATGAAGGCGAGACCGTAGCCGTTGTGCTCTTCGAGGCCGGTGGCGACGGCGAAGATATTGGGATCGAAAATGATGTCTTCGGCCGGGAAGCCCACTTTGTTGACGAGAATGTCGTAGGCGCGGCGGCAGATCGCCACCTTGCGCTCCTCGCTGTCGGCCTGGCCTTGCTCGTCGAAGGCCATCACCACAACGGCCGCGCCATAGCGCAACAGTTCGCGCGCATGCGTCACGAAAGGCGCCTCGCCCTCCTTGAGACTGATGGAATTGACCACGCATTTGCCCTGGCAGACCTTGAGCCCCGCCTCGATCACGCTCCATTTGGAGGAATCGATCATCAGCGGAACGCGCGCGATGTCCGGCTCGGCCGAGATCAGCGACAGGAAGCGCCGCATGGCGGCTTCGGAGTCGATCAAGCCCTCGTCCATGTTGACGTCGAGCAGCTGGGCGCCGTTGACGACCTGGCTGCGCGCCACGTCGAGCGCGGCATCGTAATCGTCCGCCGCGATCAGCTTGCGGAACTTGGCGGAGCCGGTGATGTTGGTGCGCTCGCCGATATTCACGAAGTTCGTTTCCGGCGTCAGCGTGAACGGCTCGAGCCCGGAGAGGCGCAAGTATTTCGGCTTCTCGGGAACGCCGCGCGGCGGCACGCCTTCGATGGCCTCCGCAAAGGCTTTGATATGTGCCGGCGTGGTGCCGCAGCAGCCGCCCACGATGTTGACGATGCCGGAGCGGGCAAATTCGCCGATCATCGCCGCCATGTTCTCCGGCGTGTCGTCATAGCCGCCGAATTCGTTGGGCAGGCCGGCATTGGGATGGGCGCTGACCAGCGTGTCGGCGGCCTGCGACAGCTCGTCGACGTAAGGGCGCAATTCCTTGGCACCCAGCGCGCAGTTGAGACCCACGGCGAAAGGCCGGGCGTGGCGGATGGAATGCCAGAAGGCTTCCGTGGTCTGGCCGGTCAGCGTGCGGCCCGAAAGATCCGTGATGGTGCCGGAGATCCACACCGGAAGGCGCTCGTTCAACTCCTCGAACACTTCGTCGATGGCGTAGATGGCCGCCTTGGCGTTGAGCGTGTCGAAGATGGTCTCGATCATCAGCAGATCGGCGCCCCCCGCAATCAGTCCGCGTGTGGCATCGCGATAGGTCTTGCGCAATTCGTCGAAAGTGATGTTGCGGAAGGCCGGATCGTTGACGTCGGGCGAGATGGAGGCCGTCCGGTTGGTGGGACTCAGCACGCCCGCCACCAGGCGCGGACGCTCCGGCGTCGAGCCCTCGTCGCAGATCTGCCGCGCCAGCCGCGCGCCGGCTTCGCACAGCTCATGGACGATATGCGACAGGCCGTAGTCGCCTTGCGAGGATTCGGCCGTGGTGAAAGTATTCGTTTCCAGAATATCCGCGCCGGCCGCCAGATAGGCCTGGCCCACTTCGCGGATGATGTCCGGCCGCGTCAACGTGAGAATGTCGATGTTGCCTTTGAGGCTGTGGCTGTGGTCGGCGAAGCGCGCGCCGCGGAAGTCGGCTTCGCTGAGGCCGTAGCCCTGGATCATCACGCCCCAGGAGCCGTCGAGCAGCAGGATGCGCTTGCGCGCTTCCTCCTTGAGCCAGGCGATGCGCTTTGTCCGATCGCTCATTGCGCCGCCTTTGCCTGCGGTTCGAGTGGTTGCATCCCGAGAATGCGGCAGGCGGCGTAAGTCAGATCGGCCTGGTTGAGCGTGTAAAAGTGAAACTGGTCGAAGCCTTCGGCGCGCAGCTCCTCGACCTGTTCGGCCAGCACCGCCGCGGCGACCAGCTTGCGCGTCTCGGCATCGTCGTCGAGGCCTTCATAGAGCCGGTTGAGCCAGCCGGGAATGCTGGCGCCGGCTTTCGCCGCCATGCGGCGCACGCCCTTGATGTTGGTGGTGGGCATCAGGCCCGGCACGATGGCGATGTCGAGCCCGCGTTTCGCCACCAGATCGCGGAAGCGTGCTGTGGCTTTGTTGTCGAAACCGAACTGGGTGATGGCGCGGCAGGCGCCGGCGTCGACCTTGGCCTTCAAGAGTTCCACGTCATGCTCGAGCGAGCGCGAGTCCGGATGGCGCTCGGGATAGGTGCCGACGCTGATCTCGAACGGCGCAATGGCGCGAATGGCCCCGATCAATTCCGGCGTCGAGGCATAGCCCGACGGATGCGCGGCATAGGTCGCCGAACCGTCCGGCATGTCGCCGCGCAAGGCCACGATGTGGCGGATTCCCGCATCCCAGTAACCGCGAATGATGTCCTCGATCTCCGCCTTGGGCGAGGCGACGCAGGTGAGGTGTGCGGCCGGCGCCAGGCTCGTTTCATCGACGATGCGCTTGACCGTGGCATGGGTGCGCTCGCGGGTTGAGCCGCCGGCGCCGTAGGTGACCGAGACGAACGCCGGCCCGAGCGGCTCCAGCCGCCGGATGGCGCGCCACAGCTGTTCTTCCATCTCCGCGGTGCGCGGCGGGAAGAACTCGAAAGAGACTTTGAGCGGCCGATGCTGGCCGGCAAGACGCCGCAAACTCATGCGGCCTCCTTTGCGCGTGCACGGGACGCCGATTTCGCGGCCATCCAGATCTTCACCGTGAGCTTGCCGCTGGCGTCGGGCGGCGCGATGGCTTCGGACGCAACGGGATCCAGCCCCGCCGCCGCGAACCATCCTTCCACTTCGCGGTCGGAGAAGCCCAGCCGCCGATGCGCCAGTTCGGCGCGCAGGAATTCGAGATCGTGTGGCGCGAAATCGGCGATTAGCAATCGTCCGCCGGACTTGAGCATCCGCGCGGCCTCGACAACCGCGGCTTGCGGATCGTCTAGATAATGCAGCACCTGATGGAACAGCGCGACGTCGAAAGCGAGGTCGCCCGGGAAGGGCAGGCGATGAATATCGGCGAGCCGCACCTGGCAGTGATGCGCATGAGACTGCTCCAGGCGGTCGCGCGCGATGGCCAGCATCTCGGGACTGACGTCGACTCCGATGCCGCGGCGCACCCGCGGTGCCAGCAGCTCCAGCATGCGTCCCGTCCCCGTGCCGGCATCGAGCAGCGAATCGATCGGCGCCGACGGCAGCAGACGGAGGATCGCGGCCTCGACATCGCGGTCCGGCGCGTGCAGCGAGCGGATGCGTTCCCACTCCGCGGCGTTGGTCTTGAAGAACTCCGCGGCGGTTGTGGCGCGCGCGGCTCGAACGGCGGCCAGTCGCCTTCGGTCGCCGGCGAACTCGTCATCGGCGCCGGCCAGCTCCTGGAGCACGCGGCCGAATTCCGCTCCCATGCCCTGATCGCAGGCGCGGTAGAACACCCAGCTGCCTTCCTTGAACCGTTCCAGCAGGCCGGCCTCGCAGAGGAGCTTGAGATGGCGGGAGACCCGCGGCTGGCTCTGGCCCAGAATCTGGGTCAGTTCGCTCACGGTCAGTTCCGCTTCCTTCAGCAGAATCAATAGCCTGAGCCGGGTAGGGTCGCCGGCGGCCCGCAGCATGGCCAGTAGAGTGTCCATGCAGCATATAAACATATCTTTATATGCTTATGCAAGGCCGTGACGTTATTCACGTGAATAATCGGCCACCCGGCCCGCCCAGCGCATGCCCCTTGAAGCCGGATGTGGTAACGCTAATTCACTCTGAGGCAGTCGATTCTGATCAGCCTTGCGGTCTAGCACGTATATCTCCGGCGGCGGGCCGAAAGGCTGGTTCAGTGCGTTGTAGCGAAAAGACATCCGGACTGGGACGCATGAGGGCAGTGAATTTCAGCATGGCGGCCGGCGCCTGTTTCCTGCTTGCCGGTTGCGCCACCGACAATCCGAATTCGCTTGCGGCCAATGATCCTTACGAGCCGATGAACCGCCAGGTCTTCGAGCTGAACCGGAAGGCCGATCAGGCCGTCATCAAGCCGGTGGCGGAAGCCTATGTCGAGGTGGTGCCGGAGGAGGCCCGCAACGGCGTGCACAATTTCATCGTCAATCTGAGGTTGCCGATCACCTTTGCCAACGACCTGCTGCAGGGTGAGTTCGAGCGCGGCGGCGAGACCGTCGCGCGCTTCGGCATCAACTCCACCGTCGGCGTGGCCGGCCTGTTCGATGTGGCGAGCGGCTGGGGCGTTTCTTTCCACACCGAGGATTTCGGGCAGACGCTCGCGGTGTGGGGCGTGGACGAAGGCCCCTACTTGGTGGTGCCGTTCTACGGTCCCGATCCGCCGCGCGATCTCGCCGGCCAGGTTGGGGACATCTTCCTCGATCCCTTCACCTACGTGAACCTGCGCGAGCACATCTGGTGGTCGGCAGGCGAGGAAATGGTGCGCGCGGTCGATCTGCGCTCGCGCAATCTGCAATCCCTGGACGATATCGAACGGAGTTCCGTCGATCTTTATGCCTCGGTGCGCAGCCTCTACCGGCAGAACCGCAACAACGAAATCCGCAACGGCAAGCCCGACGTGGAAAACCTGCCGGACCTTTGAGCCGCGCGCTCTGCCACGAACTTGACACAACCGCTCTTCAGCATCGCCAATATGGGCGGCACTTTCAGGGATCCAGCGCCATGTCCTTCTCGAGTTCCATTGCCAGCGTTCGAAACACCGTGGGGATCGCCGCCGTCGCGGCGCTGAGCGCGCTGCTGGCGCAGGCGCCCGCCGCCGCCAGCCCCGGCGCGGAAGCCTTCGTGCAGAGCAACGTGCAGCGCGGCCTGCAGATTCTCGACAGTCCCGGCCTCAGCAAGGAGCAGAGGCGCGCGCAGTTCCGCAGCTTCCTGATCTCGCTCACCGACCTGAAGCGCATCGCGCTCTACACGCTGGGGCCGGCGCGCCGCACCGCCTCGCAGGCGGACCAGGAGGCCTTCGTCGACGCCTTCCGCGAATATGCTTTCGCGGTCTATGGCGCCGAGTTCGAGAAATACAGCGGCCAGAGCCTGAAGGTCACGGGCTCGATCGAGCGTTCGCCGACCGACGAGTTGGTGACGACGGTGCTGGTCGATCCGCATGCGCCGCGCGGGCAAGAGCCGATCGAAGTCAATTTCCGCGTCTACAACACCAACGGCAAATACATCGCGGTGGACATCGTGGTGGCCGGGCTCGATCTCGCCATCACCGAGCAGGACGATTTCAGCTCCTTCCTGGCGCAGCACGGCAACAACCTGAAACTGCTGACCGCCAACCTGAAGCAGCGCACCCAGCACGTCCACGAAACGGGCCAGATTTAGAATCTCTTTCGGTTGATCCTTGCGCCGCACTTCGGCGCTTCCATGCCTTGACGGTGCGGTTGACCTCGCGGCCGCCTGCAAGTATTACTGCTTCGGCTGAGTATTACGAGGCGCCGCCATGACGACGACGGTTACAGTAAAGGGCCAGGTCACCCTGCCAAAGGCGGTGCGCGACGCTGTCGGCATCAAGCCCGGCGACCGCGTCGCCGTACGCGCCACCGCGGCGGGCGCCGTCATCATCGAAAAGCCGGGCGCGCTGAGCGACTACAAGAAGCGCCTGTATGAAGTTGCTGAGCGGCGGGTCATTCGCGGCGCGACTACAGACGAGATCATGGAAATGACAAGGGGGTACAGCGAAGATTACCCGCAGAAAAAGAAGTGACTCTTATCGACAGCAACGTGCTGATTGACGTGATCGGCAAGGATGCACGTTGGATCGACTGGTCCATATCGCACATGAACCGCCAAGCCGCCGCAGGGCCGATCTACATCAATGACGTCATCTACGCGGAACTGGCAGTTAAGGCCGAGAGTGAAACGGCACTTGACGAAGTTCTTCGCATTATCGGGGTAGAATTTTGCGCCATTCCCAGGAAGGCGCTTTTTCTGGCGGGGAAAGTGTTTGGCCTTTATCGCGCTGCTGGCGGCCCGCGATCGAGCAACCTGCCCGACTTCTTCATCGGCGCTCACGCGGAAATCTCGGAACTACCCCTTCTGACCCGAGACCCGCAGCGTTACAGAAGCTATTTCCCGAACGTGAAGCTAGTTGCGCCTTAAGCCCTGGCAAACCGCTTGTATTTGATCCGGTGCGGCTGGTCGGCGTCGATGCCGAGGCGGCGCTTCTTGTCGTCCTCGTAGTCCTGAAAATTGCCCTCGAACCATTCCACGTGGCTGTCGCCTTCGAAAGCCAGCATGTGGGTGGCGATGCGGTCGAGGAACCAGCGGTCGTGGCTGATGATCATGGCGCAGCCGGCGAAATCCTCCAGCGCCGCCTCCAGCGCCCGCAACGTCTCTACGTCGAGATCGTTGGTCGGCTCGTCGAGCAGCAGCAGGTTGGCCCCGGATTTCAGCATCTGGGCCAGATGCACGCGGTTGCGCTCGCCGCCGGAGAGCTGGCCCACCTTCTTCTGCTGGTCGCCGCCCTTGAAGTTGAAGGCGCCGACATAGGCGCGGGAATTCATCTTGGTCTTGCCGAATTCCAGGATGTCGGTGCCGCCGGAAATCTCCTGCCACACGGTCTTGCCGGGATCGAGCGCGTCGCGCGACTGATCGACATAGCCCAGCTGCACCGTGTCGCCGATGCGCAAACTGCCGCTGTCGGGCTTCTCCTGCCCGGTCAGGATGCGGAACAGCGTGGTCTTGCCGGCGCCGTTGGGGCCGATGACGCCGACGATGCCGCCGGGCGGCAGCTTGAAGTTCAAATTCTCGAACAGGAGGCGATCGCCATACGCCTTGGAGACGCCATCGGCTTCGACCACCAGATTGCCCAGCCGCTCGGAGATGGGAATGAGAATCTGCGCCGGCCCCGTG
Source organism: Rhizomicrobium sp. (assembly GCA_036564785.1). GTDB lineage: Bacteria > Pseudomonadota > Alphaproteobacteria > Micropepsales > Micropepsaceae > Rhizomicrobium. The sequence goes on from DATCOJ010000245.1 coordinate 17,248, forward strand.
CGCTGCTCCTGCGACCGCGCCAGCAGCTCCTCATAGGATTGGATGCGCGCCTTGGATTTCGCCTGGCGGGCCTTGGGCGACTTGGCGATCCACTCGCGCTCGCGGGCCAGAGTGCGCTCGCGCGCTTCTTCTTCCTTGCCTTCCTGCAGCAGGCGGTTGTCCTGCACCTCCAGGAACGAGGTGTAGTTGCCTTCGTGCGGGATGCCGCGGCCGCGGTCGAGCTCGAGAATCCACGCCGTGACATTGTCGAGGAAGTAGCGGTCGTGGGTGACCAGGATGACGCAGCCCTTGTATTCCTTCAGCGTGTGCTCCAGCCAGGCGACGGACTCCGCGTCCAGATGGTTGGTGGGCTCGTCGAGCAGCAGGATGTCCGGCGCCTCCAGCAGCAGCCGGCACAGCGCCACGCGCCGCTTCTCGCCGCCGGAAAGCGTGGCCACATCGGCCTCCGGTTCGGGACAGCGCAGCGCGTCCATCGCCTGATCGATCTGGCTGTCGAGATCCCACAAGCCGCCCGAGTCGATCTTGTCCTGCAGCGACGCCATTTCGTCGGCCGTCTCGTCGGAATAATTGGCGGCGATCTCGTTGTAGCGGTCGAGCAGCGCCTTCTTCGAGGCGACGCCGGCCATCACGTTGCCCCGCACGTCTTTCAAAGGATCGAGCTGCGGCTCCTGCGGCAGGTAGCCGGTGCGGATGCCGTCCGCCGCCCAGGCCTCGCCGGTGAACTCCTTGTCCTGGCCGGCCATGATGCGCATGAGCGTGGACTTGCCGGAGCCGTTGACGCCGACGATGCCGATCTTGGCGCCGGGATAGAAGCTGAGCCAGATGTCCTTCAGCACCTGCCGCCCGCCGGGATAGGTCTTGGACAGGCCTTTCATCACATAAACGTATTGCGGTCCGGCCATGCCGTTCTAGTCCTTGCGGTTGCGCAGGTGGAGAGGCGGCCTTGTAGCGAAGCGGCCGCGCCGGGGCAATCGTGAAAGTCAGTGTGACTGGAGGAACGCAACGCTCTCCTTCCGCATCTAGCCCATCGGGCTGCCAGTTCCGGTAGACATCGTACCGGCTAACTACTACGAAATAGCGGTCGTGGCCCGTGCAACCCCCATGCGCGTCGATGTGAACCCGGCGATGCTTCGCTGGGCTCGTCAGCGTGCGGGCATTGACGAAGAAACCCTGATTCATCGCTTTCCCAAGCTCGCGGCATGGGAACATGGCGACATACGGCCCACGCTCAATCAACTGGAAGAATTCTCGAAGGCCACCTTCGCGCCCATCGGCTACCTGTTCTTGAACGCGCCGCCGGTCGAGCGCGTGCCGATCCCCGATTTCCGAACGATGGAGAATCGGCGGATCGACCACCCCAGCCCAGACCTCCTGGAAACGGTCTATCTCTGCCAACAGCGGCAGGAATGGTATCGCGATTATGCGGGGGCAACGCGCGAGCAACCTCTGCCTTTCATCGGCACGGCCACGACAAACAGCGACGTGGTGACGACCGCCGACGATATCCGTCAGAGGCTCAATTTCAGTATCGAGGAGCGGCGGCAGTATCCGACCTGGACGGAGGCGTTGCGCCGCTTCATCGAACACGCAGATGCTATTGGCGTGTTGGTCATGGTCAATGGCGTCGTCGGCAGCAACAATCATCGCAAGCTCGATCCGGCAGAGTTTCGTGGCTTCGCTTTGTCCGACGACGTGGCGCCGCTGGTTTTCGTCAACGGCGCCGACACCAAATCGGCGCAGATGTTCACCCTCGCGCACGAGCTGGCGCATCTATGGCTGGGACAATCGGCCCTTTCCGACACTGAGCCGGTCTCGGCTCCGCAGAACCGCGTCGAAGACTGGTGCAATCGCGTGGCCGCCGAGCTGTTGGTGCCGCTGGAGGCTTTCCGCCAAGCCTATCGTATTGGCGAGGAGCTTACGGCCGCGCTTGCTCGTCTCGCCCGGCAGTTCAAAGTCAGCACGCTTGTCATCGTAAGAAGGATGCACGACGCCGGCGGCCTGACCCGCGACGAGATGTGGCAAGCCTATCGTCAGGAGCTTGCGCGCTTGCGCGAATTGCAGGCCAGGGACGGAGGTGGCGACTTTTATCTGACCTTGGGAGCGAGAGTCGGCAAACGCTTCGCGCGCGCTCTCGTTGGCAGCACGCTGGAAGGCCACACACTCCATCGCGACGCGTTCCGCCTGCTGGGATTCAAGAGGCTTTCGACGTTTCATGAGCTGGCCAGCAGCCTGGGCATTGCATGATGGCGTATCTCCTTGATGCCAACGTCTTCATCCAGGCGAAAAATCTGCACTATGGGCTCGATTTCTGCCCGGCCTTTTGGGAGTGGTTGATCGCTAGCAACGGGGCGGGCCGCGTATTCAGTATCGAGAAGGTGGGAGACGAGATCGCCGCGGGCGCGGATGAGCTCTCGGTCTGGGCTGCGCAACGGGGCGAAGGCTTCTTTTTGAGGCCGGACGCCAAGATGCTGCCGGTGCTGGGCACGGTGAGCGCTTGGGCGAGTGGCCAGAACTATGAGCCTGCGGCGGTCAACACTTTCCTGCAGGTCGCGGACTATTATCTTGTCGCTCATGCACTCGCGCATGGCCACACCGTGGTGACGCACGAGATCGCAGCGGCGGCGACCAAGAGAATCAAGATTCCCAACGCCTGTATCGGCCTCAACATCAGGGTCATGACGCCCTACGAGATGCTCCGCATCGAACGCGCGCGCTTCGTCCTGGGGTCACGGATCTGATCGTGCTGGGCAACCTGGAAATGCACCCGAAGGATATCTTCGGCCGGTTGGAAATAGAACTGAGCGGCGCTCAGAAATTGATCTTGGCGCGGCTGAGCACGGAGACGGAGTTGACGCCGCTCTGGCCCACCACATTCATCTGGTAGCCGGCGTTGGCCTGCAGCGCGAGTGCGCCGCCGAAGAAGGTGGTGACGTAGCCGAGCTCGACGTCGGTCTGCGGCGTGCTGCCGGGCAGGAAGGCGTGATCGCCCAGCAGGCTGTAATTACCGTCGCCGCCAGACGCCGTCAGGCTCACGCCGCTGAGATCGACCTTGCCTTCATAGGTCTCCACCGGACGGGTGACCGAAAGGCCGAGGGCATCCGCGTCGCCGAACAATCCGTGCTTGGCGACGGCCAGGCCGTAAACGCCGCTGCGCACCGTGCCGGTCGAGATGGAAGCGGCGGTTCTCCGATTCAGCTGCGAGATTCCAACGCCGTAGGAAACCGTCGTCACCCAACCATCGCCGAGCGACACATGCGCCGACAGCGCCAGCGCGGAGGCGCGCGTGAGGCCGCCGGGCGTCAGCGGCGTCGCATTGATGGGGCCGAGCAGGCCGACCGGCTCCTCGGAATCCATCGCGGTCAACCCGAGGCTGCCCCAATCGGTGAAATTCCAGTCCACGCTGGCCGACGAGAGCCGCGCCTGCGGCTTGACCAGCGCGAGCGGCGTCTCGCCCAATTGCGGCGCGGCGAGATTGTCCGACAGCGCGAACAGATCGCGCGGCGGATCGAAGGTGGCCTGGGCCACGGAAATGTGTACCGTCCTGCCGAAGTCGATGGTCGCGCTGCTGCCCTCGACGAACGCGCCGGAAACGGACCTCAGCGGCGTGAAATTGAACGAGCCGTTGG
>DATCOJ010000246.1:0-7834 GCA_036564785.1 Rhizomicrobium sp.
GCCAGTGAGCCGCCTTCGCCACCGGTGTTCTTCCCAATATCTACGAATTTCACCTCTACACTGGGAATTCCACTCACCTCTCCCGTACTCAAGCTCTACAGTCTCAAAGGCAGTTCCAGAGTTGAGCTCTGGGCTTTCACCCCTGACTTGAGAAGCCGCCTGCGCACGCTTTACGCCCAGTAATTCCGAACAACGCTAGCCCCCTTCGTATTACCGCGGCTGCTGGCACGAAGTTAGCCGGAGCTTCTTCTGCGGGTACCGTCATTATCGTCCCCGCCGAAAGAGTTTTACAACCCGAAGGCCTTCATCACTCACGCGGCATGGCTGGATCAGAGTTTCCTCCATTGTCCAAGATTCCCCACTGCTGCCTCCCGTAGGAGTCTGGGCCGTGTCTCAGTCCCAGTGTGGCTGGTCGTTCTCTCAAACCAGCTACTGATCGAAGCCTTGGTGAGCCATTACCTCACCAACTAGCTAATCAGACGCGGGCTAATCTTTCGGCGATAAATCTTTCCCCGTAAGGGCGTATACGGCATTAGCTCAAGTTTCCCTGAGTTGTTCCGTACCGAAAGGCATATTCCCACGTGTTACTCACCCGTCCGCCACTGACGTATTGCTACGCCCGTTCGACTTGCATGTGTTAAGCCTGCCGCCAGCGTTCGTTCTGAGCCAGGATCAAACTCTCAAGTTATGATCCTGAGCCGTCGCGAACGCTCGTCGTTGTTCGCAAATTGACATGACGGAGTCTGAAGCCTGGGACGAATCCCAAGCCTACAAACAACATGTCTACTTGCTTGAAGAACGCGAGCGTTCGGAATGCTCGATTGGTTCGCCCGTGGATTTGCACCCACGAGCAAGCGACCGAGCCGCCGCCCACGTTCCCCTTCCTCGAATCACAATGTCAAAGAGCGCCGCCCGAGGCGAAACTTCATTCTGCCAGAGACGGAACACCGCCCGCAAGGCTGGCCCGGCGGGCGGCGTGGGCGGGGGTTATAGGGGGGTGGTCTTACCCCGTCAACCACTAAAATCGCTGGAAACGTCGAATTTTCAGCCGGCCTGTGGATAGCTGAAACGGGCCGCCACAGCGCAAAATCAAGAGTGCAGGCGCGAGAGAAGCGGCGCAGCCCTGGGAAGGAGCTGCGCCACTATATCTTGTGTGTTGGACGCGGCTAGTGCGGATTGCCGGTGTTGTCCTTTGAGTTGTCCGGGACATCGGAATTCTTCGGCGGCTGCGTGCCGTTGTCGCTGCCCGGCGTGCTTGTGTTGGAATTGCCCGAAGGCGTTTCCGTCGGAGCGCCGCTCGACCCGGAATTCATGTTCGAGCCGCCCATATTCGAGCCACCCATGCCGCCCGACGGCGCGGAGCCGGGATTGGCGGCCTGCTGCTGATTGAGCTGGGCCGTGGTGGCCTCCTCGCTGCTTTCCTCAGCGCTCGAAGCTTTGGCCGCGTGGTGCATGCGGTGGTGCACGACGTGATGCATGTGATGGTGCGTCGTCGTCGCGGTGGCGCCGCCGGCATCGGTCCCGACGGGTTGTGTGGACGTTCCCTGATCCGTCGTCGGTGTTCCCGAACTTGACGCCGGCGATGTGGCGGGAGGCGAAGTCGTCGCGGGTTGGGCCAGCACGGCAATGGTGCTCATGGCGAGCACGGCGGCGCTGCCGAGAATCACACTTTTCAAATGCATGACCAGATCTCCTTCTGAAGTGCTCGCCCGGACGAACCGTCCCGCGAGGTCGAAAACGCTCAAAAAGCAAAGCTGTTCCTTAACTACTGAGGACATCCGGATGCCGGGGATCGCGCCGAAGGCGCGGCGCCGATTGGCGATGCCGGCGGACAGACCGGCGGAGGCAAGATCGTTGCGGAAGAAGAAGCCGGACTCGTGGTGCCGCCAGCGGGCGCCCCTGGTTGATAAGCCGGCGGCGTCGACTGATAGCTCGGCGGCGAAGGCGTTTGCGGCGCGGGCGGCCAGGACGAGTAGGAAGGCGTCGAACCCGACTGATAGGGCATGGCCGTGGCTGGCGGTGGCGCCGTCGCGGGTTTCGTCCCAGCAGCGGGGCCTGCTCCCGCAGGCGACGATCCGGTGGTCGACGAACTGGTCTGAGCGAACATCTCGTCGGCCGGAGTTTGCGCCAGCGCGCCGCCGAGCGGCGCCACTGCCGCCATTCCTGCAACGACGATTGCTTTGAAATTCATGGCCGTCTCCATCGAGACCCGCCCGCAAGCGCTCCTATGGAAACGTCCGCCGTCCGGCGCTGTTCCACCGCGAGGCTGGCGCACAACAACACCAGCCTCGCGCCATTCAATGCACCGAGATTCTTCAATCCCGATAGACGTCGCTTTCGACCGTCGCGCCCGGCATGCCCCACAACTCGTCGCGCGTCAGGTCGGTGAACAGCACGTGTTCGTACGGATCGTAACGGAAGTGGCCCGGCGAGACCCAGACCGAGACGACGCGGTTCAGCGCCACTTCGATGCGCGCGGGTTCGCCGCCCGGTCCGGTTTCAATGTTGCGCACCTTGCCGACGAAGCGCCCTGAAGGTCCTTCGATGGGAAGCTGGGCCAGCTGGTGCGTGGGATCGGCCACCAGATAGACGCGCTGCAGCTTCGCATCGCCGTAGCGATAGACATAGACGTGCGGATAGTCGGTGTATTCCCAGCGCGCCAGATCGTAGCGGCGGATGTCGTGCATATAGCGGTGATGCTCGGCGCGGTACTGCGCCTTCTGATCCTGATACTGCTGTTGCTGCTGCTGGTATTGCTGCTGTTGGTCGTCGTACTGCGCCTGATCGGAGGCGGCGACATCCGCCTTGTCGGTCGGCGGCGCCTGGCCGTTCAATGCCGCCGGCGACTGTTCGGTGCCGCTTGCGCCGGCCTGATTGAGCTGCTGGGTCTGCGCCTTCTCGGCGGGTGTCGAAACCTGCGGCGGATTGCCGGAATATTGCGCGGCGACGGGAGCGGCGAACAGAACGCCGGCGAGCGACAACGTCGCAGCGCTCCCGAGCACGAGTGATTTGAGCTTCATGACGCGTCTCCTTTGCCGGCGAGCGACACCCTCTCGTCGCTAGCTGAGGAAACGCCAAGCGAAGCGGCGAAGTTCCGATAGATTAAGAAATGAAAACGTGGCGGCGCCACGCCCATCAAAAGAGACTATTCGGGCGGCCGACTTGGCCTATCCCGCGGCGATGTATTCGCGCAGGGTTGCGGCTTCGCGCACGGTCTCCTCGATTCGTGTCTTGACCACGTCGCCGATGGAGACGATGCCGCGCAGCCCCTCGTTCTCGACCACCGGCAAATGACGCAGCCGGCGATGAGTCATGATCTCCATCAGATCGTCGATGGAGTCCGATTCGGTGCAGGTCTCGATGGCGCGCGTCATGTGCGCCGCCACGGTGTGCGCCAGGGCGTTGACGCTGGCTTCAGCCAACGCCCGCACGATGTCGCGCTCGGAGAGGATGCCGGCGAGCGAGCCGTCGCTGCCCCGCACCACCAGCGCGCCGATCCGCTTGCGGGCAAGCAGGCGGGCCGCCTCCGACAGCGTCGCGTCGGCCGAAATGCTGACCACGTCCCGGCCCTTGTCCCGAAGGATGTGTTTGACTTGCATGCGGATCCTCCTTTTCGCCCGAGGAACGCGCCGACACCTTGCGCCACACCCACTACAAGGTGCTGAGACCGCTTTGTCTGCGATCCGGCCCGCACCTCTTCTATGGAAGAATGCTGCGCCAAACGGGCCCGGGATGCAAGATCAAGAATCCCTTTACCCGGTGCACTAAAAGATCGTGATTCGACGGGCCCGCGCCGCATTCGCCGCCATTGAAGCCTCGCCGGGCCCTCCCATCTTTTGAAGTGGCGGAAGCGCCGGCCGGGCAGAATGCCCCAGGCGATTCGTTCGGAGGGACGCATGAAAATTTCACATCGAATCGTTCTCGGTCTGGCGCTGGTGGCGGTGCTGGCGGCTTTGTTCGGCATCAACGGCACCTGGTACACGGTCCAGCAGGGCGAGCGCGCGGTGCTGCTGCGCTTCGGCCAGGCGGTGGCGACCGAAGGCCCCGGACTGCACTTCAAGGCGCCGTTCATCGAGGACGTGGTGAAGATGACGATCCGCGAGCAGAAGGAGTCGTTCAAGACCGAGGCCTATTCGCAGGATCAGCAGCCGGCGACCGTGCAGGTCAGTGTCAATTACCGGCTTCCGGAAGGCAACGTTCTGGCGGTCTACAGCCGCTTCGGCCAGGACTACGCGAGCATCCTGATCGATACCCAATTGCCGCGGCGGCTGAAGGAAGTGTTCGGTCGCTTCTCGGCGCAATCCATGATCCAGGATCGCACCAAGCTCGGTCTCGAGGTCGAGAAGTCGCTGGAGGCTGCGCTCGACGGACGCGGCATCCAGATCGTGTCGGTTCAGGTGGAGGACGTGTCCTTCTCCGACGCCTACGAGACGGCGGTGGAGAACCGCATGCGCTCCATCGTGGCGCAATATCAGGCGGAAGCGGAAAAGCAGCGCCGCATCACCAATGCCGACGCCGCGGCCTATGAAGTGAAGGCGCAGGCCGATGCGCAGGCGCATGCCATCGAAGTCCAGGGCGAGGCGCAGGCCCGCGCCATCAAGGCACGCGCCGACGCGCTGCAGTCCAATCCGAATCTCGTCACCCTGACCGCAGCGGAGAAATGGAACGGCGTGCTGCCGACGACCATGGTGCCGGGCGGAGCGACGCCCTTCGTGCAGGTGCCCTCGGCGCGCTAGGCGGAGGCAGCATACTTCTTCGCGACTTCAAGATCAGCGACGAAGCGCGCATATTCGGCGCGCTTGTCCCGTTCTTCCCGGAGACGCAGCAAATAGGACGGATGGATGGTGACGAGGCCCTCGCCGCCGTCCGGCAGCGGCAGCACCTTGCCGCGCACCTTGTTGATGGTGATGACGCGCTGAAACAGACTTCGCGCGGCCGTGGCGCCGAGCGCCACCGCGAGCTTGGGTTTCACCAGCGCGCGCTCGATCTCGCTCCAGCGGCGGCAGGCGTCAACCTCTTCCGGATTGGGACGCTTGTGCAGCCGCCGTTTGCCGCGCAGCTCGAACTTGAAATGCTTGACCGCATTGGAGACGAAGATTTCGTCGCGCGCGATGCCGGCTTCGGCCAGCGCCTTGTCCAGCACGCGGCCGGCAGGTCCGACGAAGGGGTGGCCGTCGATGTCTTCGTCGTTGCCAGGCTGCTCGCCCACCAGCATGAGGCTAGCATGCGCCGGCCCCTCGCCCGGCACCGCTTGCGTGGCGTGCTTGTAAAGATCGCAGCGGCGGCAGGCGTTCTCCGCCTCGCGCAGCGCCTTCAGCGAGCGCGGTGTCTCTGCCTCCAGAGTCTCGAACAGCGCCATGGGAAGCGAATGATCGCGGCCCGTCATGGTTCCTTGGGCAGCAGGCGCTCGAGTGTCGGCAACTCGTCGGCCTCGCGGGCCGGCTTGTCCCAGCGGATGCGGCTGATGCGGGGAAAGCGCATGGCGACGCCGGATTTGTGGCGGGTGGAGCGCTGCAGGCCCTCGAAGGCGACCTCCAGCACCAGACCGAAATCCTTGTCGGCCTTGACCGCACGCACCGGCCCGAAGCGATCGATGGTGTGGTCGCGGACGAATTTGTCGAGCTGTTTCAATTCCTCGTCGGTGAATCCGAAATAGGCCTTGCCCACCGGCGTCAGCACTCGGTCGCCATTCGCGTCTTCGCGCCAGACGCCAAAGGTGTAGTCCGAGTAGTAGCCGGAGCGCTTGCCGTGACCGCGCTGGGCATACATCAGCACCGCGTCGATCAGATGCGGATCGCGCTTCCACTTGAACCACGGACCTTTCGGACGCCCGGCCTCGTAAATCGAATCCCAGCGCTTGAGCATGAGGCCTTCCGCGATCTGCGGATCGCCATCGTGCGGATTCGCGCGCAATTCGCGAAGCTCCTCCCAGCTTGCAAAAGGTTGCAGCGGCGAGAGATCGATGCGGGGAGAGTTGGCGCGTGCCACGAAGACTTCCAGCCGCTTACGGCGCTCGGCAAACGGCAATCGGCGCAAGTCTTCCTCGCCATCGAGCAGCAGATCATAGGCACGGATACCGACAGGAAATTTGGCGAGCAGCGCCAGGTCGGTGGTCTTGCGGTTCAGGCGCTGCTGCAATTCGCCGAAGGGCGCCGCGCGCCCCTCCCGCATCACCAGCAACTCGCCGTCGATCACGCCTTCGAAGGACAGCGCCTCCAGCACGTCGGGGAAGCTGCCGGAGACGTCGTCGGAGGTCCGGGTGTAGAGCCGCCGCTGGCCCCGCTCGCTCACCGCCTGGACGCGGATGCCGTCCCACTTCCATTCCGCGGCGTAGTCGGCGGGCGCAAGCTTTGCGAAGTCTTCCTCTTCGATGGCTTGGGCCAGCATCACCGGCCGGAAGCGGCCCGGCGCATCCGCCGACGGCTTGGCGCTGCGCTTTTCCAACCAGGCGAACAGATCTTCGTAAGGCGCGCGCTGGCCGTGCCATACCTCCTCGATCTCGCCCACGGCCACGCCGCCCATATTGGCGAGCGCCTGCTTGGCCAGCCGGGCGGAAACGCCGACCCGCAAACCGCCGGTGAGGAGTTTGAGCAAGGCCCAGCGCCCGTCTGCGTCCAGTGCGTCGAGCCAGCCTTCCAGCAGCCGCTGCACCTCCGCACGCGTGGCGTGAGTCAGCGTGTCGACCACTTCCGACAATTCCGGCTCTCGGTTGGCGCCGTGCTTCGCCGGCCAGACCAGCGCCACCGTCTCGGCCAGGTCGCCGACGTAGTCGTGCGAGAGATGAAACAGCTCGGCATCCATGCGCGCTTCCACCGCCTTGCGGATGAACGATGGCTTGGCCGCCTCGAAGGCGAGCACGCCTGTCAGCGCCGCCAAGGCCCAGCCCCGCTCCGGATCGGGCGCCTCGCGGAAATAATCGCTCAGCAGTGTCAGCTTGCCGTTGCGCGACGGCGTGAAGGCGAGGCGATCGAGCAGGACGGCGAAAGCGCGCATCAATCCTCGCCCTCGTCTTCGTCGTAGCCGATGAGCGACAACGCGCGAGCCTTCTGGCCGTTCAGCGCGCACCAGCGCAGCAGAGCCTCCTCGTTGCCGTGCGTGATCCACACTTCGCCGGGGGAGAGCTCCTGGATGGTTTCGGTGAGTTCCTGCCAGTCGGCATGATCGGAAATCACCAGCGGCAGTTCCACGCCGCGCTGCCGGGCGCGGGCCCGGACGCGCATCCAACCGCTGGCGAAGGCCGGTAGCGGATCGGCAAAGCGGCGTGTCCAGCGGTCGGCCAGCGCCGACGGTGGGCAGAGGACGATGGCGCCTTCGAAATCCTTCTTCTTGTCGGTCGTCGCGGGCGCCAGCGGGCCGAGCGCGACGCCGAAGCGTTCGTAGAGCGCATTCATTCCGGCCAGCGCGCCATGGACAAAGACGGTCTTGTCGTAGCCGGCTTCGCGCAACAGGCAGAGGACGCGCTGGGTCTTGCCGAGCCCATAGGCGCCGACGAGGTGCGTTCGCTCCGGAAACTGCTCGACCGACTTGAGCAGCTTGGCGATTTCCTCGCCAGCATCGGGAAAGCAGAACACCGGCAAGCCGAAGGTCGCCTCGGTGACGAACACATCGCACTTCACCGGCTCGAACGGCGGACAGGTGGGATCGCGGCGGCGTTTGTAGTCACCGGAGACGACGATGGTCAGTCCCTTGCAGCGGATCACGGCCTGCGCCGAGCCCAGCACGTGGCCGGCGGGCACCAGAGTGATGCCGACGCCGTCGCGCTCGATGGTTTGGCCGTAGCGCACCGCTTCGGCAGCACCGGCGAAGCCGTCGCCATAGCGCGCCTGCATGATGG
>DATCOJ010000247.1:0-18288 GCA_036564785.1 Rhizomicrobium sp.
GAGCCAAAACGCTCCCGGCAGCGCAATCCTGTCCGGGACCTTCAGCCAAGCGGGGAGCCGCATCGCATGGACCTGGCATGGCGCGCTGAAGTCCTCGGCGAATGCATCCTTCAGGATGACCGAGCGGGCCGCGATTCGGGAAATCCCGGCTCCCGTTGCGCCTGAGTCGTGATCGCTGAGCATCTAGTGACTAGGGCGCCATGGGTGGGTCCACGTCGTAGACGCCGCCGATCCATCCCACCCCCACCGAACTTGCGTGAAATTTTGTTTAGCGCCGGAGACGAAATCTCGCGCCCGCATTGGTTCCCAGCGCGAAATCGTAGCTCATGACCGCAATCGGCAACGACAAGGCTAGGGCTTGGCGCCGCCCGGATGCAGGCCCGCCCGCTGCGGAAAGATGAAGATGCAGGCGAGAATGACCGCCGCGAGGATGGCCGAGGCCAGCGGGCGGCTGACATCGAGCCCGCCTTTGTCGACGGGTTTGTCGAAGAAATCGCCGATCGTTGCACCGAGCGGGCGGGTGAGAATGAACGCCGCCCAGAACAGCAGGACGTGCGAAATGCGCGTCCAAAAATAAAGCGCCGCAATGATCGCGAGCGCGCTGCCGAAAATCAAAGCGCCAATCTCATAGCCGAACCCCATGCCCGGCGGGATGTCGCCCGGGGGCGCGGCAACCCAGTCGCCAAGCGCGGTGCCCAGCGTTTGCGAGAAGGTGATGGTGATCCAGTAGAACCACTCGACGCGCGGCGTGCTGACGGTCTGGACCGACACCGTGCCTTCGGACCAATGCCAGGCCGCGAGCGACGCGAGAACCAGGCCCAGCAGAAGCAGCGACCCTCCGACATATCCGATGCCGATCGACCGGGTGGCGAAATCGGCCAGCGTCGTGCCTGCCGTCGTCGAAGCCACGATGGTCGCCCAGTAGAGCAGCGGATGGAATTTCTTCGCTGCGACCTGAACAATGATGAAAATCACCAAGGCGGTGGCGAAAATGGCGGTGCTGACGAGATAGCCCAGGTTCATCGTCATCGAGAGCGTATCGCCGCCGGTCTCGCCGAGCGTGGTGGCGAGGATTTTTATGATCCAGAAGGTCAGCGTGACGGCGGGAACTTTGGTGAGGACGTCTTTGCTGCTCATGTAACGATGCTCGCACGTTTGCCAAATCGACGGAGCGGATCAGAATGTGGAGAGTAAGGCCAGGTACCACGAATGACGATTGGTGTCTGCGGCATTCTGAATCCCCCGTCCGCCCGATGCCATCAGATGGAAATTCTCATTGATGTCGTAAACTGCGCCGATGCCCAGGCCTGTTGTCGCCGCTCCGCCGACGGTGTCGGCGCCCTCATGGTGTATTTCGAAGCCCAGGTTAAGCTTCGGAGTGACTTGATAGGTTACTACCCAGCCCATTTGACAGAAGTTTCGCGAGCCGTCGCCTTGATTGATCGTGCAGCCCGCTCCCCCGAATGTCGTCAACTTGTCGAAGGTTTTTCCTATGAATACCGGGAGCAGCAGGGAGACGTGCCGCTCTCCCGCATTGGCTGAAACCGCCGGCAGGAAGAGGCGCGGGAAAATGGCGACATCTATGCCGAAATCCTCCTGATGGAGAAATTTGTATTCTGCCGCCAACTCGATATTTCCGATTCCGATCGCGTCGGGTCCCGCACGTGGATTGTCGAGCGTCAGCGGAAGAACGGCGGTGAGTTGCAGGTCGGGGGCGCCGCCGTAGTTGAAGTCTATGCCCGTCGCGCTGACGACGCCGTCCTTTCCGTCCGTCCCGCCGGTGAAGGCATAAATCTCAAAGTGCTCATAGTCGGTCGGCTGGGGGTCGTCGGTGACGTAGGGTGGCCCTGCCGAAGCAGGGCTTGCGAACGCGAGGGCCGCCGCGATTGCCAATGTCAGGATGGTTGCGCGTCCATGCACGGAACGACTCGAGGTGACCCACTGCTGACGTCGTCATAACCCCGCTCTATGCGCGTCGCCATGCCGAACGGATGCGGAATCCAGCCTGGAGGTCGACCTTAGAACAAGATACTGTTCGGCACTGCCGATTTCTCGCCTTGTGCCGTCCGCGGGCAGGCAGCAATCGGGACGATTTCCGCGAGCGTGAGAGTCGTGAATCAAGCTTGGGCCATCGTCGACGACTTTCTGGGGCACGATGACCATCTGGCCCTGTGGGATGCCTTTCAGGAAACCGTCCGGTCTCCCGCCGAGGCCGGCGATTGGAATCGAGCCTATCAGCGCGCAGACTGCGAACCCTCCGCCAACTCGGAGCACGGGCTGGCCGAGCCTTTGCTGCGGGATGTCACCATTGGCGGTTCGATGGGGCCGCCGGTCTTGCAGCGGTTCAGCGAGAAGCTGTTCGGCCTGGTGACCGGTGAGCGGCCGCCGCTCTCGCTCGACCCGTGGACGGGCCTCAGCCTGTCAGCCTGGGTCTATCGCCCCGGCACAGGCCTGGAATGGCATAGCGATACCGGCTGGCTTGCCGGATACATCTATTACCTGCATCCGGTCTGGCGCTCCTCCTGGGGTGGAGAATTGCTGGTGGCGGCGCCTGACCCGTCATCGTCGGGCGCGGCGCTCGCAACACCATCCTCCGCCGGCGATTCAAGAATCGATGTGGAAGCGGTCTGCCGGATGGGCGGCGCGTTTATCTATCCGCGTCCGAACAGGCTGGTGTTTCTGCGCGGCGGAACCTTGCATTGCGTGAAGAAAGTCGAGAGCGCGGCCGGCAAGGCGTTCCGCGCCAGCCTGTCGGGCTTCTTCTTCAAGACGGACACACCGCAAACGCCGGGTTAGCCCGTGCCAGGCGTTCGTCCGCAATCATCACGAATTGGAGGTTTCGGGGCTGCCTGGTGGCGAGAACTTGTCTTTTGCAGTATAGAAGGACGCAAATAACAATAGTCACGTCCGATTTGGACCAGTGGAGCGGAAGATGAAGTTCCTGGCGAAAATGTTGATCGCCGCCGCGGTGCTCGGCGCGGCGCCCGCCTATGCCATCACCAACTTTCAGCACATCGTCATTGTCGTGCAGGAAAACCGCACGCCGGACAATCTGTTCTACGGGCTGTGCGGAATCGCCCAGTGCAGCACGACCGATGCCACGAAATACGACATCAAGACCGCTCAATGGCTGGACAAGGACGATCTGGACAATGACGGCACGGCCTACATCAATCCGATGCAGGAGAGTCTCGGCACGAATTACGATGTGGAACACTACCACGTCGACTGGAAAAACATGTGCGACCGCGCCAGCGCCGCCGGCCCCTGCCGCATGGATGGGGCGGGCGACGAAGCGTGCCCCAGGGGACCGCATCCGACCTGCCCGTTCACCTACGTCAATCCGAGCGACGTCGCGTCCTATCTGACGATCGCAACGTCCTATGGCTGGGCCAACCGGATGTTTCAGACCAACCAGGGTCCGAGCTTCCCGGCGCATCAGTTCATCTTCGGAGCGACGTCGGCGCCTTCCACGGATGACGATCACGCCGGCACCTTCGCCTCGGAGAATTCGCTGACCAAAGGTTGCGTTTCGCCACCCAACTCCAAAGTCACGACTATCACGGCTGACGGGGTCGAGCATGTCGGTGTCTATCCGTGCTTCGAGCACAATACGATCTCGGACCTGATCGAAAGCCAAACTCTGACTTGGAAATACTACACGACTGCGGGCGCTTTCAGTCCCATCTGGACCGCGCCTTATGCGATCAACCACATTTGCGGACCGTCCACCCTCAATGACGGAATTTGCCACGGATCGGATTTCGCCAATGTCGATTTCACGCCCTCCGACGTGCTGAACGATGCCGGATTCGGAGGCAACCCGTGCAGGCTTCCCGCCCTGAGCTGGGTCATTCCCGACGGCGCCGATTCCGATCACGCGGGGGGAAACCACACCGGCGGGCCCTCCTGGGTGACCTCCATCGTCGACGCGATCGGCGAGAGCCCTTGCACGAATCCGGACGGCAGTTCCTATTGGAACACCACGGCCATCGTCATCACATGGGACGATTGGGGCGGCTGGTACGACCACGTGCCGCCCACCTTTCTCGCTTACCCGGAAGGCGGCTATCAGCTGGGGTTCCGGGTGCCGCTGCTCTTCGTTTCGGCCTACACGCCGACCGGCACCATCGACAATGCGCGCGCGGATTTCGGCTCGATCGCGCGCTTTGTCGAACACAATTTCGGCGTCACCGAGGGCGCGCTGACCTTTGCCGACGCCAGGACCTGCTCGGGCTGCACCCTCTACAACCTGTCGGGGTTCTACAATCTAGGCAACCCGCCTCGGACCTTCGTGCACATTCCGTCGCGCCACGACGCCCGGTGGTTCCTGCACCGCAAGATCAAACCGACCCCGCCGGACGACGACGACTGACGGCGAGAGTCCAATGTCGACGGCCCCGGGGGCGCATTACGCAGTTTTCACTGGCGCGGGGCGGCTGCGGGCCCCGGAATGACCCTCTTTGGCTAAGTCCGTCGGGAACAGCAGCCGAACTTGTCCGTTCTTCTGTCCGGGTGGGCTATCGCTACGGAGGACTTGAGAGATGAGGGAATACCTGAAACTGGCCGGAGCCGGTGTGATCGCGGCTTGTGCGTTCGCGGTGACGGCCACCAGCGCCTCGGCCGCCATCGTGTGCAATCGCGAAGGCGAGTGCTGGCACGTGCGGTCGCAGTACGTCTACAAGCCGGAATTCGGGATTGTCGTTCACCCCAACAATTGGCGGTGGCGGCGTCACGAACATTTCGTGTGGCGCGAGCATGAGGGCCGCGGCTATTGGCGCAACGGCGTCTGGGTCGAATTCTAGAAGCCGGTACAGCGGCGTAAAAGGCGGGCGGATGCAGCAATGCGTCTGCCCGTCTGCCTTTTCAGGCCCATCGGGCCTTTGCCAGCGCGAATTTTCGCCCTGCCGATGCAGGCGGTCTCTTTCAGCCGCGTGAATCTCCTGTCATGCTTGGCCGGGGTACAGGGAGGAAAAAAATGAACATGCGCATTCCACTCGCTTTCGCGGCCACCTTGCTGGCGACATCGGCCTGGGCGGGAAGCCCACCTGGCGTCGTGACGACCTACCAGATCACGCCGCTGGTTTCAGATCAGGCCGGCGAAGCGCCCAACATCGACACCGATCTCGTCAATCCATGGGGTTTGGCGCAGGCGACCGACAGCGCGCCGGTCTGGGTCTCCGACAACGGCACCAACAAGTCGACGGTCTACAACCGCACCTCGGGCGTCAAAGTGTCGATCGTCGTGAATATTCCGTTGGGCGCTCCGACCGGCATCGCCTTCGTGCCGAGCGGCTCGGGCTTCTCCATCACAGCGGACGGCAGGTCCGGCGACAGCGTCTTTGTCTTCGATACGGAGTCCGGCGCCATCGAGGGCTGGAGTTCGTCGGTGGATCCCGACAACGCCGTCGTGGCCGTCGATCGCTCAGCCCAGGGCGACGTCTACAAGGGATTGGCACTCGACCCCGCAACGGACCGGTTGTTCGCCGCCGACTTCGCCAACAACCGCGTGCGGGTGTTCGACAACCAGTTCAACCTGGTGAACAGTTTCACCGACAAGAGCCTGCCCAGGCGCTTTGCGCCGTTCAACGTCGCCGTGATCGGCGCAAACGTCTATGTCGCCTTCGCCCGGCGCGAGAAGGGCGGCACCGACGAGGAAGCGGGCAGGGGTCTCGGCTACATCGATGTGTTCACCACGGGTGGGACGCTGGTTTCGCACCTGGTCGCCAACGGTCCGCTTGATGCGCCCTGGGGCATGACCATCGCGCCCACGGGCTTCGGCAGTTTCGCCGGCGCTCTGCTGGTGGGAAACTTCGGCAACAAGAAGATCAACGCCTTCAATGCCGCGACGGGAGACTTCCTCGGCACGCTGGCCAAGCCGGACGGCCGCGAGCTCAAGATCGACGGGCTGTGGGCTCTCGACGCCGGGCCGGGCACCGACAAGGTGATGTTCAGCGCCGGTCCCAAGGACGAGACGCACGGCCTTTTGGGGGTGATCTCGCCGGCGCCATAGGGCGCGATCCGGCGCGCGCAAAAAAGGGACGCTTCGCGGCGTCCCTTTTTTCTCGACGAAAGATCAAGCCGGCCAGTTGGCTGGCGGCGGGCCATACTCGTTGTCGCCGGCCATCCCCGGCTGGGCATACCAGTAGATCAGCAGCACCCCGGCGGCGAACACCGCCAGCCAGCACAGCATGGCAAGCGGCCAGAGGAACAGGAACAAGAACAGCATGGCCAGCACCGCCGGCACCAGCGGCAGCAGGACGTAGATCCCAGGCTTGCCCACGTCGTGCAGCCGCCTCACGCCCATACCCAGATTGGGAAGCAGCAGGGCCAGCGAGAACAGCGAGGAAATCAGCCGCGTGGTGATGGATCCGATGATGCCGACCAGAATGGCCAGCACCACCCACACCACGACGTAGGACCAGAATTGCGACCGGCCGACGCGGCCGTTGAAATCGAAATAGTGATTGGTCAGTGTGTCTACGAAGTTCTGCCACAGTTTGTTGAAGTCGACGTCGCCCATCGTGATCTCCCCGCGAGGCAAGGCTGCCTCGTCTGTCGGCCGCGGGCGGCTGGCTCAAGCGGCGATTCGCCCGGCGGCGCTGAACGATTCGGAATCACCACCGGGAATGAGGTAAAAGGCGGGGTTACATTCTGTCAATGACGGCGGAACGTTCCTTCGTGGCATAGACGGACTTCATGGCGGCACGAATCTTCATCGATGGGGCAGCGGGCACCACGGGCCTCGAAATCCGCGAGCGGCTGGCCGAGCGGCGCGACCTTGAGTTGATTCAACTCTCGGATCGCGAGCGGAAGGAGTCTCGCGCCCGTTCTGCGGCGCTGAACGAGGCCGACCTGGTGATTCTCTGCCTGCCGGACGAGGCGGCGCGCGAGGCCGTCGCCATGATCGAAAATCCCTCCGTTCGCGTGATCGACGCCTCCACGGCCCATCGCACCGCGCCGGGCTGGGTGTTCGGCTTTCCCGAACTCGATCCCGGACAATATGAGCGCATCGCGGCGGCCACGCGGGTCAGCAACCCCGGTTGCTATTCCACCGGCTTTCTCGCACTGGTCCGGCCTCTGGTGCGGGACGGACTCATTCCGCCGGATTTCCCGCTCACCGTGAATGCGGTCTCCGGCTATTCCGGCGGCGGGAGGGCGATGATCGAGGAGTTCGAGGCGAAGGATTCGCGGCGCTATGTCGAGACCGTGGTTCGCACCTATGCGCTGACGCTCGCCCACAAGCACGTGCCGGAGATGAAACAGCACGCGGGACTCACGCACCCGCCGGTGTTCGCGCCCAATGTCGGCCGCTTCTATCGCGGCATGATCGTGGAGGTGCCGCTGCAGCTTTGGGCGCTGCCCGGCAAGCCCACGGTGGCGCAGGTCCACGCCGTCATCGCCAAGGCTTATCGCAGCCGGCCTCTGATCGAAGTGGCGACGCTCGAGGACAGCATCGTCAAGCAGACGCTGGACGCGGAGATGCTGAAGCTCACCAACGGCATGAAGCTGTTCGTCTTCGGCAACGACATGCACCGCCAGGCGCGCCTCGTGGCCGTGCTGGATAATCTCGGCAAGGGCGCCTCGGGGGCAGCGGTGCAGAATCTCAATATCATGCTCGGACTCCCCGAGACGATGGGCCTGGTGTGATGTCGGCGTCCGGTCCACGAACGCGTTCACGATTGCCGCCGCGCAAGGCGCGCGGCGATGCCGCCAGTCTCGGCGTCGGCCGCGCCATGCGGAAGGTGCCGCGGTGAGGCGGATTCTTCTCGCGCTGTCGCTGGCCCTGGCGCCGCAGTGTCTATCCGCCGCCGACTATCTGCCGCCGCCGGGCGAGGCCTGGGCCACGCACACGCCGCAGCAGGAAGGCCTCGATGCGGCGAAGCTGAAGGCCGCCATCGACTTCGCCATCGCCCACGAGACCAAGCTGGCGCCGGAGCTGGACGGAATCATCGATCAGCGCGACCTGCGCCTCACCATCCCGCTGCAGTTCGCTCATGAACCGTTCTCCGATCCCATCGGGCCGTTGAAGCCGCATGCGCCGGCGAACGGCCTCGTCATCCGCCACGGCACCATCGTCGCCGAATGGGGCGACACCCGCGCCGTCGACATGACCCATTCGGTGACCAAGACGTTTTTGTCATCGGTCGCCGGTGTCGCCTTCGACCGCCACCTGATCCGCGACGTCAACGACCGCGTGACCGACTATGTGCAGCCGTCGCGGGATTTTCTCCTGCCGCACAACCGGCCGATCACCTGGGACGAGATGCTGCGGCAGACCTCCGGCTGGGTCGGCACCATGTGGGGCAAGCCGTGGTGGGCCGACCGTCCTGGCAAGAATCCGTGGGACGAGCTTGCCGCCGGGCCGCCGCCGGTGGGCCAGCAATGGAAATACTCCGACGTCCGCGTCAACGCGCTGTCGCTGGCGCTGACCTGGCTGTGGAAGCGTCCGCTGCCGGAGGTGCTCAAGCAATACGTGATGGATCCCATCGGCGCCTCCCACAGCTGGCATTGGGAAGGCTATGCGAATTCCTGGGTGACGATCGGCGGGCGCCGCATCCATATCGTGCCGGGCGGCGGCCACTGGGGCGGCGGCCTGTTCATCTCGGCCCGCGATTTGGCGCGCATGGGCCTGCTCGGCCTGCATGAGGGCCGCTGGGGTGAGCGGCAAATCCTGTCCCCGCTATGGGTGAAGATGGCGCGCACGCCGACGCCGCAGAATCCGCAATACGGCTACATGAACTGGTTCCTCAACACCGGCCGCAAGCTGGCGCCCGCCGCGCGCGAGGATTCCGTCATGTTCCTCGGCAACGGCGACAACATCGTGTTCATCGACTACCAGCACGACCTCGTCGCCGTGGTGCGCTGGATCGACGACGGAGAGAAGGCGGAATTTGTCAGGTTGTTGGAAGTGGCGTTGAAGAACTAACGACGTCCAACTCCGCTGTCATCCCCGGCTGAGCAATGCCGAAGGGCATTGCGAAGGGAAGGGGACCCAGGTAGCGACATCGCCGAATGCATGAATGTTTTGCGCGAAGTCGCACTGACCATGGCTGCGAGTTTGTCGTTACCACCTGGGTCCCCTTCCCCTCGCGTTGCTCTCGCAACGCTCGGCCGGGGATGACAGGCGAAGAGCTACTGCGCCTTCACCTGCACGTACTCGCCCGGCGCGTCGCCGAGGACCTTGAGTTTGCCGTCGCCGGGCTTGCGCGCGGGAACTTTGTCGCCCGACTGCCGCGACAGCCACGCATCCCAATCGGGCCACCAGGAGCCGGGATGTTCCTTGGCGCCAGCCTGCCAATCCTCGACCTTCGCCGGGAACGGCTTGCCGGCCTTGCCATTGGTGCCGCTGCCGACCGCGTCGTTGGTCCAGTACTGATACTTCTTCGCCGCCGGCGGATTGATGACGCCCGCGATATGTCCGCTGCCGGCGATGATGTAGCGCACCGGCCCGCCGAACAGCTTGGTCGACTTGTAGACCGAGCGGAACGGCGCGATGTGATCCTCCTTCGCGCTCTGCAGATAGATGGGCACCTTCACCTTGGCGAGATCGAGCGTCTCGTCGCCCATCACCATCTTGCCCTTGGCCAGCGCGTTGTTCTGATAGAATTCGCGCAGGTAATAGAGGTGGCAGGCTTCCGGCATCCGCGTGGTGTCGGAATTCCAGTAGAGCAGGTCGAAGGGCGCGGCCTCCTTGCCCAGCAGGTAATTGTTGACCACGAAGCCCCAGATCAGATCGTTGGCGCGCAGCATGTTGAAGGTGGTCGCCATTTTCTTGCCTTCCAGCACACCGCCGGAGGCGTTCATCTGCTGCTGCATGGCATCGAGCTGGGCGTCGTCGATGAAGATCTGCAGGTCGCCGGCCTCGCTGAAATCGGCCTGGGCGGCGAAGAAGGTGGCGGAATTGACGCGGGCATCGCCCTTGGCCGCCATGTAGGCCAACGTGGCCGACAGCAGCGTGCCGCCGATGCAATAGCCGATGGTGTTGATCTTGCTCTCGCCGGTCGCCTTCTCGACTGCGTCGAGCGCGGCGAAGATGCCCTCGCGCATGTAGTCTTCGAAGGTTTTCTTGGCGAGCTTCTTGTCGGGATTGACCCAGGAGGCGACGAACACGGTATAGCCCTGCGCCACCGCCCAGCGGATGAAGGAGTTCTCCGGCCGCAGATCGAGGATGTAGAATTTGTTGATCCAGGGCGGGAAGATGAGCAGCGGCCGCTCATGGACTTTCTCGGTGGTGGGATCGAACTGCAAGAGCTCGATCAGCGCGTTGCGGAACACCACCTTGCCGGGCGCGGTGGCGATGTTCTCGCCGATCTTGAAGGCGTCGGCGGACTGGCGGATGGCGAGGTCGCCGTCGCCGCGGTCGAGATCGTCCAGCAGATTGTCCAGCCCCTTGACCAGGTTCTCGCCATTGCTCTTGAGCGTGGCGCGCAGCACCTCCGGATTGGTGAGCACGAAATTGGTGGGCGAGAACGCGTCGGCGAACTGCTTGGTATAGAACTCGATGCGGCGGCGCTGGGCAGGCTCCAGCCCGTTCACATTGGCCACCGTGTTCTGCATCCAGTTGGCCGTCAGCAGATAGCTCTGCTTGATGAAGTCGAAGACCTGGTTTTCCTGCCAGTCCTTGTCCTTGAAGCGCTTGTCGCCGGAAGCGGGCGCCACGGAAGCTTCCGCTTCGCCGCCCATCATGCGCCGCGCCGTGCGCTCCCACAGGCCCATATAGTCGCGCCACAGCTGGAACTGCGCCTCCATGATGGCGGCGGGATCGGCCACGATGCCGCGCAGCAAATCCATGAAGGCGCCGGTGACGTTGAGCGGATCGAGCGGCTGGTTGTTGCCGAACTTGCCCGCCTGACGCTTGGCGAAATCGCTCAGCAGCCGCTGCGACTGGATGCCGACCTGCACCATGTTGCGGGCAAAAGCGCCGGGATCGCCGATCCTGTAGTCCGCGCCGGCCTCGCCGCCCATCGAAGCAGCCTTGGATTCGGCCGCCGTTCCGCTCTCATTTCGCTTTTGCATCGGTCCTTCGCAGTTGCACTCGGATGCTTGATAGCCCGCGGATTGCAGGGACGGCAAGCGACACCGGCACGCTGAATCGCCATCGTTCTTCATTGTGCTCTAGGGGTGTATTCCTGTATAAATGTTCGTTGAAGCGAAATAGACGGCGAATAGAAATAAAGTTCATCACCAGACTAGGGGTCTACTGCCATGCAAAAGCACCGGTCTTTTATGCCATTTGGCGGTCTGGTTCTAGTTGCGGGACTGCTGGCCTTTTGTGCGGCCAGTTCCAGCGCTTGGTCAGGCAATTGCCCGGCGGATTCGACAAATTGCGCGACAACATGGACGGAGCAAACGCTGGCGGCAAGCACTAGTACACCTCCATGGGTCTACACGTCCGGCTATTGGTCGGCCGGAGATGGCGGCGGAGGCGTCCTCTACCACAGTACTGGCAGTACATCATGCACCGCCGATGGTGGACTGTGGGTCAAGGACGGCAATTCAAACTGCTACAAAGCGCAGATATTTCCGATCAATGTCCAGCAATGGGGTGCGAAGCCCGACGGGTCAACCAACGACTCCTCGTATATCCAGGCTGAAGCGGCGGCGATACACGACGCCGGCGGAGGCGTGATGTATTTCCCGCCAGGGACGTTCCTGTTTTCCGATGTGACGCTGCCGGATGAAAGCACCAGAGGCGCGCATGTTTTCTGCGCGGGCAGAGACGTCACTACCCTACAATTGAACGCCGATAACTTCATGTTCGCGACATATAACTATGCCAACAACCAGACAACCGGCGCCGGGTCCGTGGAGATCAATGGCTGCACGATCGACCTGGACGATCTGAACGCCTCACTGCCCGGCATCATCATTGAAGGGACAAACCATTCCCAAATTTACGACAACCTTATCGAAAACGGACATTTGGCAGCCCTTGAGCTTACGTCAAAAGATTATGGGACTGGTACAGGCGATGGCGCATGCACGACCGCTGCAAACGGGGACACCGAGATCATCCAGAATGTCTTCAAGAGTTCCGACGGACCCGCGATCAAGGGGCTCGACGATGGCTGTGCTGGCGGCAACGAGGACGCGAATGGGCTGTCGGATGTCTTGATCAAGGACAATATCTTCTCGGCAAATGCCGGCGGCGGTTCGGGCGTCAGCCCGGACTACCAGGTTACCACCGACTGGGCCGCGGGATGGAGCTATCGCGGGAACAAATCGTTCGACTCGACCGGCTGTGGCGATCTGCATATGGTCAGCATCGGTAGCAGCGTGATAACGAACAATCGCTTCGATGTGACCGCCAACAGTGTTTGCAGTAGCAAGCTGGAGAGCGTGGTCCTGGAAATGTCGTCTTCGAAGGGCTTCACGTTCAGCGACAACGCCCTGAAAAATACGGCGACAAGTCTTCCGGGCGGGGTCAGCACCTGGGACGCGCTCGAGATCGTCGACAGCACCGGTTCCAAGGCCCGGGGCACTGTCGGTGACAACGAGTTCTCAAATAAGAACAGCTTCTCGTTCAACGCGATAAACTACAACGGAACATACGCCAGCGGCTCGCCGCTCGCTGCGATCGGCAACGCCTACACGACCAACGTAACCGCTCCCGATCCATCCAACTCGTCCATCATCCTGGGCACCGATCAATATCTCACGATGAAGGCCAACGCGACGCAGGCGGTATCATCAACCAAGTACTTCCCGGTAACGGGCTTCACCACCTCCGCCTCTCTGACTCAACCGAATGCAACCCAGTCCTGGGCGCAAGCAGGCACTTTCTCGGTCGTCGCTTCAAACTGCGGCCAGCTCGGAACGGCGCCGGGAACTGGAAACACCTACACCTTCACTCTCGTCGTCAATGCGAGCGCGGTAGGGTTGACCTGCACGTTCAGCGGCACCAGTACGACGGGGACCGGTTCGGGCTCTGCAAGTGTCAGCGTGGGCGACGCTGTCGAATGGAAGGCCGTCCAGAGTACGACGTCCGTGGCAGCAAACCCAACAGTCAGCCTGATCTTCGTGAGGCTTTAGATCGCCTCAGCAGGTGCTGCGACTGGATGTCGAACTGAGCCACGTTGCGGGCAAAGGCGCCCGGATCGCCGATCCCGTAGTCCGCGCCGGCCTCGCTCCTGACTGTGCCAGCGGGCCGCTTGCGGGCATACTTCCGCCTGGAAACAGGAGAAACCATCGTGCGAAGGCTCGTCCCTCGCTGGCAAATCGCGATCGCGTTCGCCGTCAGCGTGGTGGCGTTGGCTCCTCGCGCCTCCGCCGAGGCGTGGAACCAAACCGTCCTCTATCGCTTCGCCGGGGGAAGCGATGGGGCGTACCCGTATGACGAGCTCATCCAGGACGGGGCCGGCAACCTGTTTGGCACCACCTTTGGCGGCGGCGCCATGTGCGCGAAGAATCACGGTTGCGGGACGGTGTTCAAGCTTGCGCCCGACGGTACCGAAACGGTTCTGTACGCCTTCAGGGGCGGCGAAGATGGAGGAGAGCCTCGCGCCGGCCTCGTCGAAGATCAGGACGGCAACCTCTACGGAACCACGACGCTCCTGCATGGCACGGTCTTCAAGCTGACGCAGGGTGGCGCCCACACGGTCTTGCATACTTTCGCAGGCAAGGACGGTACCGAGCCTATCGCGGGGCTGATTTCCGATCAGGCCGGAAATCTCTATGGCACGGCCGCCTCAGGCGGCGACCTGCATTGCTATTGCGGCACCGTATTCCGCATCACGCCTGCGGGTGTTTTTTCGGTCTTGTATGCGTTTCATGGCGCAAGCGACGGAAACGGACCGCAGGGAGCGCTGGTCGCCGACTCGAGTGGAAACCTGTATGGCACGACCTACCTGGGAGGAGATGTCGCGTGTAACGCCAATAGAGGGTGCGGGACCGTCTTCAAGCTGACGCCCGACGGCCAGAAATCGGTGCTCCATGCGTTTCACGGAGGGCAGGATGGGATGTTCCCATTCAGCGCCCTGATTTTTGACGCGGCGGGCGATCTCTATGGCACGACGGGATTTGGAGGCGGGACCGGCTGCGACGGCCTGGGTTGCGGCTCGGTTTTCAAGCTTGCGCCGGATGGCGCTGAAACGATTCTTGCCCGCTTCGAGTTTCCCGGCGCCCCGACCTTCCCCCATGCGGGCGTGATCATGGACGACAAGGGCAATCTGTTCGGGACCGGACCATGGGGCGGTGTCGGCGGATGCGGCGGAGTCTTCCGGGTGGCAGTCGGCAAAGGCGCCAAGACGATCCATTCCTTCACCTGCCGCGGCAAGGGCAGAAATCCGGGCGGCGGCGTGCTTCGAGAACGGGGAGGCCTTCTCGTGGGAACCACGATAGGCGGCGGAAACCTCCACGGCACCGTCTTTGCTCTTCAAAGGCGATGACCGGCTCGAATTGCGCGTCGCTCGATCTACGCGGGATTGTCCGTGGCGGGGCTGATTCTTAAGGCTCGGTGGCCTGTGCATTGCCGAGACCGCAAGGCGCCTCTTTTCCCAGGCATGGCCCCACAGAATTGATGCGGAAGCGTTGATTTTGCTCGCTAATCTTCTTGGAACCGGCCGCCTTCGCCTGTATAGCAGGCGCGGGGTTGCGCTGCCGGGGTGGCGGCGGCGCCTGCTTGGAGGCCCTCGGCATGATCGTCATCTCGAAACATCTGCTTCGCTTGTCCGCCGTCCTGGTGGTGGCCGTTGGCGCAAGCGCGTGCTCGAGCATTCCGGATTGGGTCGATCCCACCACTTGGGGATCGGACCAGCAGGCGAGCGTCCCGTCGGAAGATCAGTCCGGCAATCAGACCGCCACCGATCAAAACGGCGAAGGCAAAACCGTCGCCGAAGCCAGCGACACCGGGGCGACCTATCCCACGCTCGCCGATACGCCGGATCACGCGCCGCAAACGACCTCATCGGACGATCAGAAGCAGGTGGCGAGCGGCCTCGTTGCCGACCGCTCCCAGGCACAATACAGCGGCGATGCGCTGCGCGGCGGCACCGAAGCCGCGGCCCCTCCGCCCGGCCCGGCGCCGACAGCGGAGCAGGTTGCCGCGGCAGAGGCGCAGGCAAGCGCCTCCACCAGTGCGTCCGATAGCGCGTCCGCTTCGGGAGCCGCGCCCGCGGGTCCCGATACCGACGCCGCGCCAAATCCCAACAGCACCATCGACGCCAATCCCGATCAAGCGCCTGCCGCGACGGCCGGTGCACAGGCGGCAACACCCGACACCTCGGCCAACGCTCAGGTCGCAGCGGTTGAACAACCCACGGCGCCGACCGCCCCGCCGCCGTCGTCAAACGCCGAGCCGGCCGTGCCGGCCATTGCGCCCGGCAGCACGGCTGCCGCGCCAATGGCCAGCGCCGATGCGTCCCTGGGCTTCCGCCGTTCGAGCGCGCCGCCGCTCGATCCCTCGATCGCGCAGTTCGTGCCGCCTTCGGTGCTGTCCCGCTATCAGCAGACGGCCAGCGAAGGCGCGGTGCCCGGCATCGGCTCGACGTCGGCCAGCGGCTCCTACACCGCTGCCAGCATGCCCAAGCGCACGCGCACTGCCCGTCATAGAACCGTGTCGGAGAATGTCGGTGGCCCGGAGGCGATGAGCGGTGCCGTGGTGGCGAATTTCGAGTCCCTGCAATCCTCGCCGGCCAAGAGCGCGGCGGTCTATTCGGATTCGCGCGGCGTGCCGCCGGCGGAGGTGGTGTTCTTCCCCCACGATACCACCGTGCTGAATGCGCAGGGCCGCGAGCAGGTGCGCCAGGCGGTGGAGGCTTTCCGCGGCCATGGCGGACAGGGCTTCATCCGCGTCGTCGGTCATTCCTCGAGCCGCACCGCCAACATGACGGTCGAGCGTCACATGGTCTACAATTTCGAGCGCTCGCAGGCCCGCGCCAACGCCGTGGCGCGCGCGCTGATCGCCGCCGGCGTTCCGGCCGACAAGGTGCTGGTGGAGGCGGTGGGCGACACCCAGCCCGTCTACTATGAATCCATGCCCCAGGGCGAAGAAGGCAACCGCCGCGCCGAAATCTTCCTGCAGAGTTGAACCGGCAGCCCTCAAGCCCTAATAGCGCGGAATGGTAAGGCCGTTTCGCATTGCGCTGGCCGGGCTCGGCACGGTCGGCGGCGGGGTTGCGCAGGTGCTGCTGGAGCGCGGCGACGAGCTCGCGCATCGCGCCGGCCGTCCGCTCGAGCTGATCGCCGTCTCCGCGCTCGATCGCCTCAAGCCGCGCCGCGCCGACATCTCCAGGCTCGCCTGGACGGAGGAATGCGTCGCCTTCGCTTCCAGCGAGGCCGATGCCGTCGTCGAGCTGATCGGCGGCGAGAACGGGCCCGCGCTTCAGCTGCTCGAGGCTTCGCTTGCCGCGGGCAAGCACGTGGTGACGGCCAACAAGGCGTTGCTCGCAAAGCACGGCGCCAAGCTGGCGGCGCTGGCGGAGGAACGCGGCATCGGCCTGCGCTTCGAAGCGGCGGCGGCAGGCGGCATTCCCATCGTCAAGGCGCTGCGCGAAAGCCTGATCGCCTATGGCATCGATGCGGTGCGCGGCATCCTCAACGGCACCTGCAATTACATCCTCACCCAGATGGAGGCGACCGGCCGCTCCTTCGCGGAGGTCTTGTCCGAGGCGCAGGCCTTGGGCTACGCGGAAGCGGATCCGACTCTCGATATCGGCGGCGGCGATGCCGCGCACAAGCTCGCCATACTGTCGGCGCTCGCCTTCGGCGTGCCGCCCGACACTTCGCCCATGCGCATTGAAGGCATCGCCAAGATCACGCCCGCCGACATCGGCTTTGCTCGCGAATTCGGCCATCGCATCAAGCTGCTCGGCATCGCGCGACGTACGCCCGAAGGCCTCGACCAGCGGGTCCAGCCGGCCATGGTCAAGCTGGGGACGCCGCTCGCCGACGTCGAAGGCGCCTTCAATGCCGTGGTGGCGCAAGCCGGCGCTGCGGGCCCCTTCTTCTTCGAGGGCGGCGGAGCGGGCGAGGGCCCAACCACGTCGGCGGTGATCGCCGATATCGTGGATATCGCCCGCGGCTCGCTGGGCCCGGCCTTCGGGCGGCCGGCCCGTCGGCTGAAGCCGCTGCCTCCGGCGCCCGCGGAATCGCTCTCCAGCGCCTTCTACCTCCGCTTCGAGGTGCGCGACGTACCGGGCGTCCTGGCCGAGATTTCCGGCCACCTGGCCGAGGCCCGCGTCTCCATCGAAAGCATGATCCAGCGCGGCCGCAGCCCCGGCGAATCGGTGGCCGTGGTCATGATCACCCACGAATGTTCCGAGGTGGCCGTGGCGCGCGCCTTGAAGGTGATCGCCGGCTCGGACAAGGTTCTGGCGCCGCCTTGCATGATTCCCATGGAAGCCGGCTAACGACAACAACACCGGGGTGGAGCATGGCAAAGGGTCTGGACCGCGCCTTCGCGCTGGAAGCGGTGCGCGTCACCGAAGCCGCCGCCATCGCCGCCGCCCGCCAGATCGGACGCGGCGACGAACATGCTGCCGATCACGCGGCCGTCGAGGCCATGCGCCGCGCGTTCAACTATCTGCCTATCGACGGCACGGTGGTGATCGGCGAGGGCGAGCGCGACGAAGCTCCCATGCTTTTCATCGGCGAGAAGGTGGGGAGCGGTGGGCTGGCGGTCGACATCGCGCTCGATCCGCTGGAGGGCACCACGCTTACGGCCAAGGCCTTGCCGAATGCGCTCGCCGTGATGGCGATGGCCGAGCCCGGCACCCTGCTCAACGCGCCGGATACCTACATGGACAAGATCGCCATCGGTCCGGGCTATGAGGACGGCGTCATCGATCTCGATGCCGATCCCGCGGAGAACATCCGCCGCCTGGCCAAGGCCAAGGGCGTGCTGGCCAGCGAGATCACCGCGCTGGTGCTCGACCGTCCGCGCCACGCCGCCATCATCGAATCCGTGCGCAAGGCCGGCGCGGCCGTGCGCCTGATCACCGACGGCGACGTGGCGGGCGTCATCGCCACCACCGATCCAGCGACCGGCATCGACATCTATCTGGGGCAGGGCGGGGCGCCGGAAGGCGTGCTGGCCGCGGCGGCGCTGCGCTGCATCGGAGGGCAGATGCAAGGACGACTGATGTTCGAAAACGACGAGCAGGTGCAGCGGGTGCGCGAGATGGGGCACAACGATCCGAAGCGGAAGTTCACGCTGGAGGAGATGGCGAAGGGCGACGTGATGTTCGCCTGCACGGGCGTCACATCGGGCACGATGCTCCGCGGTGTAAAGCGCTTCGGCCACGGCGCGCTGACGCATTCGATGGTGATGCGCTCCAAGTCCGGTAC
>DATCOJ010000248.1:0-49633 GCA_036564785.1 Rhizomicrobium sp.
CCATCAACGACCTTCCTGCCGCCGCCGCCGGCTATCGGCCGCAGCCGAGTCCGCCGGTGACGACGCCCGCGGTGACACAGAGCGGTTCTCCTCAAGCTCCAGCGACCACCGCCACAACGCCGGGCGCCAATGCTCCGTCGCCGAATGCTGCCACCGCGCCCAATGCGACGACGAATTCTGCGTCACCTGCAAAGCCGGCACCGCTCAAGACCCATGTGAGAAAATTGGCGCCGCATCCGACGCCGCCGCCGCCCGCCGAACCTGCTGCGCCGGACGATGCCGATACGCCTCCTGCCGGACAAACGGGGGACTGAGATGCCGGAGCGTTTCGCCTCGTCCTTCCAGACCAATCTCGGCGCGGCGATTCCCGTCGGCTGCGGCGTGCTGGGCGCCATCCTCGCCAACATTCCGCT
Source organism: Rhizomicrobium sp. (assembly GCA_036564785.1). Taxonomy (GTDB): domain Bacteria; phylum Pseudomonadota; class Alphaproteobacteria; order Micropepsales; family Micropepsaceae; genus Rhizomicrobium. Next base: position 414 of record DATCOJ010000248.1, read on the forward strand.
GTCCATCTTCGGCGGCTCCATTTCACCGCCCCTGTTCGCCCTGATGCCGATCTATTTCTGGTGCCTGGTGCGCCCCGACCTGATGCCGGTGGCCGCGGTATTCGGCATCGGTCTTCTGGAAGACCTGCTCTCCGGCGGGCCGCCGGGGGTATGGACCGCCTCCTTCATCGTCACCTATGCCTTCGTCGCCCGCCAGCGCGATTCCTTCGCCGGTCTCGCCGGCATCGCCGCCATCCTCGGCTTCGCGCTGGCCGTGCTGATCGCATCCGCCGTCGCCTTCGTGCTGGCCGGCTTCTACTTCTGGCGCCTGCCGCCGCTGACGCCGCTGGCCCTCGAACTGGCCTCGAGCGTCGTCTTCTACATTCCCGTCGCCGCGCTGCTGAGCCGGCTCCACCGCCGCTTCGTCGGTCCGCTGCGGAGCGACTTCTGATGCCGCTGTTCGACCGAAAGGACAAAAGCCGCTACGCCGCCTTCACCCGGCGGACCCTGCTGATGTCCGGCGGCATGGGGGCGGTGTTCGCGGTGCTGGCCGGACGGCTCTATCAGCTGCAGATCGTAGAAGGCGATCAATACCGCACCCGCGCCGAAGAGAATCGCGTGAGCGAGCGGCTGCTGGCGCCGCCGCGCGGACGCATTCTCGACCGCTTCGGCGTCGAGCTCGCCAGCAACCGGCGCAACTACCGGGTTCTGCTGGTGCCGGAGCAGGCTTCCGGCGGCATCGCGGCAGCGCTCGATGCCATCGGCCGCATCATCTTTCTCTCGCCGCGCCAGCGCGAGCACGTGCTGCGCGACGTTTCGCAGAACAAGGCTTTCGTGCCCGTCACCGTCGCCGAGAATCTCTCCTGGGACGATTTCGCCCGCGTCAATCTCCACCTGCCCTATCTCGCCGGCATCCAGCCGGAAGTGGGCGAGACCCGCGCCTATCCCTTCGGCGACGAACTCACGCACATCCTGGGCTACGTCGCCCAGGTGTCGCCGGAGGACCAGGAGCGCGACGACGATCCGCTGCTCGACCTGCCGGGCTTTCGCATCGGCAAGCGAGGCATCGAGAAGAAGTTCGAGGCGGAGGTGCGCGGCACCGCCGGCGAGAGCCGGGTTGAAGTCAACGCCTATGGCCGCATCATCCGCGAACTGAGCCGCCGCGAAGGCGTGCCTGGCGCCGACGTCTACCTCACCATCGACCGCGACCTGCAGCATTTCGTGGCCCAGCAGCTGGGCAACGAAAGCGCCGCGGCCGTGGTGATGGACGTGGCCACCGGCGACGTACTGGCGCTCAGCTCGACGCCGGGCTTCGATCCCAACCTGTTCAATGTCGGCGTCACGCCGGTGCAATGGCGCACGCTCACCACGGACGATCACCTTCCCCTGGTGAACAAGGCGCTGTCTGGCCTCTACCCGCCCGGCTCGACCATCAAGCCGGCGATGGCGCTGGCGGCGGTCGATTCCGGCCTGAGCCATTTGCAGGTTTTCTGCTCCGGCGCCGTCACGCTTGGCAATCATGAATTCCATTGCTGGAAGAAGGGCGGCCACGGACATGTCGATCTCAAACGCGGCATCCAGGCTTCCTGCGACGTGTTCTTCTATGAAGTGGCGCGCCGGCTCGGCATCGACAAGATCGAGGAGGCGGCGCACCGGCTGGGGCTCGGCAATCAAACCGGAATCGAGCTCCCCGGCGAGAAGGCCGGCGTGGTGCCCGGCCGCGCCTGGAAGGAAGCGCGCTATGGCGTCGCCTGGCAGCAGGGCGAAACGCTGGTCACCGGCATCGGCCAAGGCTACCTCAACGTCACGCCGCTGCAACTCTGCACGCTGTCGGCGCGCATCGCCAGCGGCAATCTGGTGACGCCGCGCATCGCCCGCATCGTCGGCCGCACGGTGGAAGCGCGCCCGCAGCTGACGCGGCTTCCGTTCTCGGACGATGCGCTGACTGCGGTGCGCGCCGGGATGAACGCCGTCACCAACGAGCCCGGCGGCACGGCCTATTCCTGGCGCATTGCCGAACCGGGCCTCGAGATGGCCGGCAAGACCGGCACCGCACAGGTGCGCGTGATCTCGCGGGAGGAGCATCTGGCCGGCGTCAAGAAGAATGAGACGCTGCCCTGGAAGCTGCGCGATCACGCGCTGTTCATCGCCTTCGCGCCGGTGGTCCAGCCGCGCTATGCCTGCGCCGTGGTGATCGAGCATGGCGCGGTGCCGGCGCATCCCCAGGTGCAGATGGCGCGCGACATTCTGCTGTACGCGCAGAAGCGCGATCCCTTGAAGCTGCCCACGGCCTATCCCATCAGCGCGGCCGCGCTTGCTTCCGCGAGGGATCGTACATGACGACCCGGCCCTATGCCGCCTCGCGCCGCACGCTGTCGCTGGCCGACAAGCTGTTCGAGATCAATTGGGGCCTGGTGCTGCTGATCACCATGATCGCCTGCATCGGCTTCGCCATGCTCTATTCGGTGGCCGGCGCACACGTCTCGCCCTGGGCCAGCAAGCAGATGATGCGCTTCGCCGTCGGGCTGGTGATCCTGGTGGTTGCGGCGCTGGTCGACATCCGGGTGTGGATGAACCTCGCCTATCCGGCCTATGCCTTGGCGCTGCTGCTGCTGGTGGGGGTGGAAGTCGCCGGCCATGTCGGCCTCGGCGCGCAGCGCTGGATCGAGCTGGGTCCGCTGCAACTGCAGCCTTCCGAGCTGATGAAGATTTCGCTGGTGCTGGCGCTCGCCCGCTATTTGCACGGCCTCGGCGTGGAGGATGTGTCGCGGCCGCTGCGCCTGCTGATTCCGCTGGTGATGATCGCGCTGCCGGCCGTGCTGGTGCTGCTGCAGCCCAATCTCGGCACCGCGACCATCCTGGTGGCGGACGGCATTTCGCTCTTGTTTCTCGCCGGGCTCTCCTGGTGGTGGATTGCGCCCGCCTTCGCCTCGGTCGCCGCCGCGGTGCCGGTTGCGTGGGAATTCCTGCACGACTACCAGAAGCGCCGCGTGCTCACCTTCCTCAATCCGGCGTCCGATGCGCTGGGCGCCGGCTGGAACATCAGCCAGGCGGAGATCGCCATCGGCTCGGGCGGCGCGGCCGGCAAGGGTTTCCTGCAGGGCACCCAGGGCCAGCTCAACTTCCTGCCCGAGAAGGAGACCGACTTCATCTTCACCGCGGTGGGCGAAGAGTTCGGATTCTTCGGCAGCGTCGGCCTGCTGCTGCTGTTCGCCATCGTTATCGGCTACGGTGTGCGCATCGCCATGTCCTCGCGCAGCCAGTTCGGCCGGCTTCTGGCGCTGGGCATCACGCTCAACTTCTTCTTCTACATCATGATCAACGCCGCCATGGTGATGGGCCTCATCCCGGTGGTGGGCATCCCCATGCCGCTCGTCTCCTATGGCGGTACCGCCATGCTGACCGTGATGTTCGGCTTCGGACTCTTGATGTCGGTGCACGTCCACCGGCTGGTGGAAATCCCCCGCCACTCCGGCGCGATTTTGTGAGATTGCCGACAACGGTTTGATTCAAGTCAATGTTCGTGCGTCCTGCCAATTGGTAGTTTGAGTGGTTGTCCGCTCGGATAGCGTGCTGGGAGGTGGTGGTCATGCGAGCGAAACTGGGTGTTGCACTGGGAAGCGGTGCCGCGCGCGGCTGGGCCCATATCGGGGTGCTCGAATCCCTGACCAGCATGGGGATCGTCCCGGATGTCGTGACCGGCACTTCGATGGGTGCCTTGGTGGGCGCGGCGTTTGTGACCGGAAGACTGGCCGCGCTCAAAGCCGAATGGAGAATTTCAGCAAGGCCGATGTTGCCGGCATGGTGGATGTGCGGCTCTCGACCGGCGGCCTGATCAAAGGCAAGCGCATCGAGGATTTTCTCGACAGTCTTGGCATTCGCGGCGCGATCGAGACCTTCGTCCCCAAATTCGGCGCAGTCGCGACGGATATCGCCTTGGGACGCGAGATCTGGCTCCAGCAGGGTCCGGTGGGCCACGCCGTGCGCGCCTCCATCGGCATGCCGGGAATCTTCAGCCCGACGCCTTATGACGAAGGCAGCGGCTGGCTGGTCGATGGCGGGCTGGTGAATCCCGTTCCGGTGTCTCTGGCGCGCGCGCTCGGCGCCGACATCGTCATTGCCGTCGACATGAATTCGGATTTGCTCGGACGCCGCTTCGTCGATTCTTCTGACGAAACGGATTTGGCTCCCCCCGCGACGGAGGGCGCCGGCTCCCGGGTTCCGCAATGGCTGAAGGACGCACTGGACCCCGTGATGGCGCGCGTGCTTCAGCGCGGCCCGGCCTACCCGAGTTATTTCGAGATCCTGGCCAACACGCTGAACATCATGCAGGACCGCATTACGCGTGCGCGGCTGGCAGGCGAGCCGCCGGATATTCTGCTGCGTCCTCATTTGGGAGAGTTCAGCTGGCTCGATTTTCATCGCGCCAAGGAAGCGATTGCCCAAGGCGCCATCTGTGTCGAGCACGCGGAAGCGGCGATCCGCTACCTTTGTCTGCCTGCCCGCAACCGCTGACCGTCCGGCAGCTGCACGAAAGCGGACGCCCGCGAGCGCTGCGCCGAAACCATACGCATCGTAGATGTAGAGGCCCTCCAGCTTGACGGCGCTGCGGTCGCCCACGGCGATGGAGCTGCCCTGGTGGTTGACGCGCAGGAACCTGGTGATGGTGTCGATGGCGGATCCTGGCACGAAGCGGCGGAGCACGTTGCCGCTGGCGTCGTATTCGGCGATGTCAGGTGGAAGGAAGATGTCGAAAGAATGCGGCCGCGATTTCGTCCGGCGACAGCCCCGCATCTTCCGCAAGTCCGATCAAGAACTCGCCAAGAAGGGGCTCGAGGCCAGTGGTGTTGGTGAGGCTGGCAAAGACGAGACGATTTAGGCTCGCCTTTGGGGACCTTGGGCCGAATTTCTCGGTGTATTCGTCGTTGCGCTTTCCAATTGATTTGATTAGTGCGACCCGATCACTCTCGCTGCCATGGCCAGACCAAAATCCCTTCGCAAAATCGGCGGCTGCCGTTTGCTCAGCATCAAGCCCGGGACGGAGGAGATTCAGCAACTCAAGCGTTATAGCTCCAGCCAAAGCAACGTTCTTCTCGTACCTACCATCGCCGATTAGCTGTTCGGCTCGATCGTAGACTTCTCGTATGTTCATGTTGGCCATTCTAGGGAAGTATGGGTTCAACGTTGAACTGTCTTAGCACGTGTTGGCAGCTTGCCGGTGTCGCTTTGAAATTGATTGGTGGGTGATACAGGACTCGAACCTGTGACCCGCTGATTAAGAGTCAGCTGCTCTACCGCCTGAGCTAATCACCCGAAGCCCCGGATGGGCCGGGGGCCCGCGCCTATAGCAGAGGGCCCCGGGCCTGTCTAGAAAACGAATCTCCAGGGAAATTGCTACGGGCGGCTCGCGCTTGTAGCGTCGCCGAAGAGGAGAAATCGGGCAGCGGGGCGGGGGAATGCGGTATCTGAAATATGGCGGGCTGGCGCTCGCGGTGGTCATCGTCGCCGGGCTGATCGGAATCGTCGCCGCCGACCGGCTTTCGCTGGCGCCGGAGCCCGATCCGGCCACCCTTATCGCCCACGCCGCGCAATATCACGCCCGCATCGTGCGCGACAATTTCGGCGTGCCCCACATCTTCGGCCACACCGACGCCGACGTGGCCTTCGGTCTCGGCTTCGCCCATTCCGAAGACGATTTCGCCACCATCCAGGACGTGGCGTTGGCGACCCGCGGCAGGCTGGCGGCCAGCGAAGGCCTCAAAGCCGCCACCACCGACTATCTGGTCCACTTCTTCCGCGTCTGGGAGACGGTGAACTCGCGTTATTCGAAGGACCTTCCCGCCGACGTCCGTCGCGTGGTCGAAGCCTATGCCGACGGCATCAACTATTACGCCGCGCTGAATCCCGGCCGGGTCAAGCGCGGGCTGCTGCCGCTCACCGGAAAGGACATCGTCGCCGGCTTCGTGTTCAAGACGCCGTTCTTCTACGGCCTGGACAACACGCTCAAGAAGATCGTCTCGCCACCCGCGCCCAGCGACAAGCTGCCCAGCGGCTCCAACGGATTGGCGGTGGCGCCTTCGCGCTCGGCGGACGGCGCCACGCGGCTGCTGGTCAATTCGCATCAGCCTTACGTGGGCCCGGTGTCGTGGTACGAGGCGGTACTCGAGAGCGGCGAGGGCTGGCACGTTGCCGGAGGCTTCTTCCCCGGCTCTCCCTTCATGCTGCACGGGCATAACGAACATCTGGGCTGGGCCAATACCGTCAACGAGCCCGATCTCGCCGACGTCTACCGCCTCACCATCAATCCCGCCAACGAGAACCAATATCGGCTCGACGGCAAGTGGCGAGATTTCGGGAAGGCCGATGCCGCCATTCGCGTCAAGCTGCTGGGTCCGCTCATCTGGACCGTGCATCGCGACGTGCTGTTCTCCACGCACGGCCCGGTGCTGAAGACCGATCATGGCGTCTTTGCCGTGCGCTATGCCGGCATGAACGAAGTGCGCCAGGTGCTGCAATACTACCGCCTCAACAAGGCGCGCAATCGCGGCGAGTGGCTCGCGGCGATGCGGCTGCAGGCACTGCCCAGCGTCAACTACGTCTATGCCGACGAGACCGGCACCATCGGCTACGTCTATAACGGCGAATTTCCGGTCAGAAAGCCGGGCTTCGACTGGAAGCACACCCTGCCCGGCGAGCGTTCCGATCTTATCTGGCACCGATACGTGCCGTTCGACAAGATTCCGCAATTGTGGAAGCCGCAATCCGGCCTTCTCTTCAATTCCAACAACACGCCGTTCCAGGCGAGCGTGCCGAGCATGGAAGAAAAGCTGCGCGCGGTGGACACCGAGGTCTGGCTGCCCGGCCGCGTGTTCGTGCCGTCCAACGACGCGCTCGATCCCGCCGCCTATCCCGCCTGGATGGGCATCCAGACCAACATGACCAACCGCGCCTGGCGCGCCATCGAAACCTTCGGCGACGATGAGAAAATCACGGCGCGGAAATTCCACGACTACAAATTCGATCTCGGCTACAGCGTGCATTCCGACGTCGCCAAGGAGATCGCGGAGGTCGCCGCCATCGATCCCAAGGGCGACGCGGCTCTCGCGCAGGCGCAGGCGATCCTGCGCCATTGGAATCGAAAGACGGACATCCACAATCGCGGCGCGGCGCTGGCGGTGCTGATGGGCGTGCGCGTGGCGCCGGAAGAAGAAGGGGGCCCGCGCAAGATGCAGCCGCTGCCGGCGCTGCGTGAAGCCATGGCGCTGCTGAAGGCGCATTTCGGCCGGCTCGATCCGGAATGGGGCGAGGTCAACCGCTTCCGCCGCGGCGCGCTCGATCGCCCCATCGACGGCGGCCCGGACGTCTATCGCGCCGTCTATGGCCTGCCGCAAAGCGACGGCACCTTGACCGCGGTGGACGGCGATACCTTCATCATGTTCGTCACCTGGGACAGACACGGCAAGCTGTCGTCTGAGAGCATCCATCAATTCGGCTCGGCCACGCTCGACGAATCCTCCAAGCACTATGCCGACCAGTCGCCGCTGTTCCTGGCCATGAAGCTGAAGCGCGTGCTGTTCACTTACGACCAGCTCAAGCTCCACATCGAATCCTCCTATCGCCCGGGCGAGCGAAGGCGCGATTGAATTCCGCTTTCCGCAGGCCGACCGTCATCGTCAACGATGTGCGACTGCGATTGCCGGCCGCCTATTTCAGCAGAGGCTTTCGGGCCGGCGTCCTCTTCTGCCCTGCCGGCGGCAGCGGACAATTGCAGGTCCCTCCGGGGCCGAAGGCGCACGCGGAGCCGTAGGCGGGCGCGAAGATCGTGCTGGCGGCGCAATCCCAATTGTTCGGATTGCATGCCGCCGCGTGATTGCCCGGCAGGTTCGTGCAGGCCGTGCAGCGCTGCGTCGGAGTGAGCTTGGCGAACTTGTTCCACGGCGCTGGACGCGCGGCGGGATTGTCCGGATTGTCGCACAGCGGCTGCCATTCGGGCGTAGGCTGGGCGGCCGCGGGTACGCCGGCGAGCAGCAGGCTTCCGGAAAGATAAGCGGTGAACAACAGAGCGCGCTTCATGCCGTCCCCCTACTCCGCCGCGACCTGCGTTCCGGCGCGGAGCTTGTCGAGGCGGTGCTGCTCGGTGAGATAGGCCTGCGCCGCGCCGGACTGGAACAGCTCGCGCTCCTCTTCTTCCCCCGTCACCGGCGTTAGCGCCGTGTCCATGTAATCGAAGCGCGCGGGGTCGCGGCGGATGCGCAGATAGGTGCGCCGCAGGCCGAAATAGAGCGCCGCCCAGCGCACCATCTTGACCAGGGTCTCGGCGTAATAGCGCGGATAGAAGCGCCAGGCCGGCACGATGGCGTAGCCGGGGCGGCGGGCGCGACGGAAGCGGCGGCGCAACAGCCCGCTCTCCAGCGGATGGATCTTCTCGATCTTGATGCTGCCGGTGAACCAGGTGATCAGGAACAGCGCATTGCTGACATTGCCGCGGGTGGCGGCGGTGCGCTTCATGATCGTCTCGATGTGATCCAGCGTGTAGTAGCGCTCCCACGCCATGCTGTAGGCGCGGTTCCATTCCTCCGGCGACATCCGCGGATGGGTGGTGGTGATGTGGTTGAGGTCGTATTTGTTGAGATCGGGATCGAGCGGCGCGTGCGCGCGGAACAGCTTCAGGTGATCCTCCGAGCCCGGCAGCGGCGTGAGATAGAAGAACTCCAGAAGATCGACCGGCAGCTCGCGCTTGATCACGTCGATATCGTGCAGGATGGATTCCAGCGTGTCGTTGGGAAAGCCCAGGATATAGCCGGCATAGGTGAGCACGCGGACCCGCTTCCAGGCCAGCAGCATGGTGCGATACTCGGTGATCTTGTTCTGCCGCTTCTTGGCGCCCATCAGATTGGCCGGATTGATGTTCTCCAGTCCGATGAAGACGCGCTTGACCCCGGCACGGGCGCATTTCTCGATGAAATTCGGCAGCCGGTGGCACAGCGTGTCCACCTGGATGATGAAGGTGATCTTCAGCTTCTCGACTTCGCGCAGCTGGATCAGGCGATCGAGGATGATCTCCCAATCCTTGTTGCGGGCGAAATTGTCGTCGGTGATGAAGAAGCTGTGCAGCCCTTGCGCCACGTTGGCGCGCACGATCTTCTCGATGTCCTCCGGCGAGCGCCGCCGCGACTTGCGGCCCTGCACGTTGATGATGGTGCAGAAGGAGCATTGATAGGGACAGCCGCGGCCGGCATCGAAACTGGTGACGCCGCCGGCGGTGCGCATCACCCGGTTGGCGACCAGGATGGGAATCGGCGTGCCTTCGATCGAGGGCAGATCGTCCATGAAATTGTAGAGCGGCTTCAACTGGCCGGCCGCGGCGTCGAGCAGCACGCGATCGAGCCGTTCCTCCTCCGCTTCGCCGGCGAACAACGAGATGCCCATGGCGCGCGCTTCGTCGAGGCCGCGGTCCTCGCCCGCCAGCATGCTGAGCGTGCCGGAGACGTGAAAGCCGCCGATGCCCACGGCGATGCCGCGCGCGCGCAGCGGACGGGCAATGTCGAGCGCGCGGGGGAACTGGTTCGACTGCACGCCTACCAGCATGACCATGCCGGCATCGGCCGCCTCGACCAGGCGCGCCAACCGCTCGGGACGGATCTGGGTGTTGGTCTCGTCGAAAGCGTGGATGTCCAGTTCGGTATCCGGACCCAGCACTTGCCGGGCGGCACAATCGGCCGCCAGACCGTAGATCGCCGCCAGCGAATTCGAGGGGATGGCCGAACGGTACCACTGGATGACATAGCCCTCGTCGTCATAGTGCGAGGGCTTGACCAGGACCAGGCAAAACCGGCGTTTCTTCAGGCTTTCCGCCACGCGACATCCTCTCAGCGCCAAACTGACGGCAGCATAACCGCTTGGAAAGCCTGGGGCAAAGAGACGTTGGGGAGATCGTGACCTACCGCAAGAGCCACTTCATCATCAGGCGCAAGCGGCGGCCCACGGCTTCGATGGGATGGGCGGCCGCTCGGGCGCGCAGTTGCTCGAATTGCTCACCGCCGGAAGCGTTCTCCGCCATCCATTCGCGGGCGAATTTTCCCGATTGAATATCGGCAAGCACCTTTGCCATTTCCGCGCGCACATGCGCATCGATCACCCGGGGCCCGGAGCGGTAGGCGCCGTATTCGGCGGTGTTGGAGATGGCGCCGTACATGCCGGCGATGCCGTGGGTGTGCATCAGATCGACCAGCAACTTGAGCTGATGCAGGCATTCGAGATAGGCGAGCTCCGGCGCGTAGCCGGCATTGACCAACGTGTCGAAGGCGGCGCGGACAAGCTCCGGCGTACCCCCGCACAGCACCGCCTGCTCGCCGAACAGATCGGTTTCGGTCTCCTCTCGGACGCTGGTCTCGATCAGGCCGGCGCCGCAACCGATGGCGGCGCCATAGGACAGCGCCAGCGGCTTCGCCTGGCCGCTCGCATCGCGGTGGATGGCGAGGAGGCCGACATAGCCGTCGCCGCTCACATAGTTGGCGCGCAGCGCATGGCCGGGGCCGGCCGGTGCCACCAGCACGACGTCGAGATCGTCGCGCGGATGGATGAAGCCGAAATGCAGCGCGAAGCCGTGGATGAACAGCAGCATGGCGCCCTGCTTCATGTTTGGCGCCAGATCGCCGGCGTAGATCTCGGGAAGCTTCTCGTCCGGCGCCGCCAGCACGACGATGTCGGCGTCTCGCGCGGCTTCGGCATTGCTCATGACCTTGAAACCGGCGGCCCGCGCCCTGTCCGCGCTCCCGCTCGGCTCGCGTGCGCCAATGACGATGTCGGTCACGCCGAAGTCGCGCAGGTTCAGCGCGTGCGCCTCGCCCTGATTGCCATAACCGATGATGGCGACGCGTCGGGGTTTGATCAGGGACAAATCGGCGTCGGCGGAAATATGGATTGTCATCGTTGACTCAGCTCAACCCGTTTGTCATGGCCCGCAACAGCGGGCCACCCAGGCGATCATAGAGTCATATCGGCGCGTAGACACGCGCCGGATGGGTGGCGTCCCCGCGAAGGCGGGGATCAAGCCGGGCCATGACAGTTGATGAGTATCTCCTCGAGGACGTCGTGTTCGTCCTCCGTGGCAATCCAGGTCCAATCCTTCATCCGGTGGCGGAACCAGGTCATCTGGCGCTTGGCGTATTGACGGGTGGCGAGCCGCGTTTCCTGCACGGCGGCGTCGAGCGACATGTAGCCGGCGCGCGCCGCCAGGATCTCGCGCACGCCGAGAATCTTGGCCGCCGGCAGCAGCGGATCGAGCATGCGCAAGGCGAGCGCCTCCTCGATGCCGCCCTCCTCCATCATGCGGTCGAGCCGGGCCACGATGCGCTGATAGATGGCCAGGCGGGACGGCGCGATAACGAAGCGGGCGAGGGAGAGCCCGGCCAGCACCGGCTGGCCTAACTCTTTCTGCCATTGCGACAGCGGCCGGCCGGTGGCCTCGAACACTTCGCGAGCGCGGATGGTGCGCTGGGTGTCGGGCACCCGCATGCGCGCGGCGATCTCCGGATCGCGCTCCATGAGCTCGGCGAAGAAGGCTTCGGCCCCGATCTTCTTGCGCCGCGCTTCGACGGTTTTGCGGATTTCCGGCGGCGTGGCCGGAATGTCGGCGATGCCTTCGGTCAGCACCGTGAAATAGAGCCCGGTGCCGCCGACGAAGATAGGAACGAGGCCGCGGGCGCGAATCTCGGCGAGCGCTTTCGCCGCATCGGCCTGGTAGCGGCCTACCGAATAGCGCTCGGTCACGCTGACATGGCCATAGAGATAGTGCGGAGCGCGCGCCATCTCCGCGTCCGTCGGGCGTGCGGTCAACACCCGCGTCTCGGCATAGACCTGCATGGAATCGGCGTTGATGATGGCGCCGCCGACCTCCTCAGCCAGCGCCAGCGCGGCGTGCGACTTGCCGCTCGCGGTCGGCCCTGCAATAAGCACGGCATCTGCTTGCAATCGCGCGCTCATGCGACTCAGCATAAGCCAGCACAGGTTGAAACGGAATCATGGCCGGGCTTCCCTTCGTCCTCAGTGTGATTGGACGCGACGGCATCGAGGCCTATGCGGAATCGATCAGGGGCATGATCGGCGCTGCAGAGCGGGTCGCCTGGCTGGCGCAGGGTCGCGCCTTCGACCTGTCCTTCGCCGGCGATGCCGAAGCGGTGCTGAAGGCGGCCCGCGCGATGGCGGGCGCGGCCAGGCTCGACATCAACGTCGTGCCGGCGGCGAAGCGGCGTAAGAAACTGCTGATCGCCGACATGGATTCCACCATCATCGGCTGCGAATGCCTGGACGAAATTGCCGACCTGGCAGGGCTGAAGGACAGGGTCGCCCCCATCACCGAAGCGGCCATGCGCGGCGAGATGGAATTCGAGCCGGCATTGCGCCAACGGGCGACGCTGCTGAAGGGCCTGCCGGTGGAAACCATGGCGCGGGTCTATGACGATCGGGTGCGGCTCAATCCCGGCGCGCGCGCATTGGTCGCCACCATGCGCGCGAACGGCGCGCACACCATGCTGGTCTCCAGCGGCTTCCGCTATTTCACGCAGCGGGTGGCGCAGGATTGCGGCTTCGAGACCGAGCAGGCCAATGTGCTGCTCGAGCGCGACGGCGCCTTCACCGGCGAGGTGGTGGAACCGATCCTCGGCCGCGACGCCAAGCTGCGCGCTCTGGAGGCAGCGGTGGCCGAACTCGGCATCGATTTCGACGATGTGCTTGCGGTCGGCGACGGCGCCAACGATCTGGCGATGATCGCGCGCGCCGGTCTCGGCGTCGCCTGGCACGCCAAGCCCATCCTCGCAGCGGCCGCCTCAGCCGTCATTGTCCATGGCGATCTGACGTCGCTGCTCTATCTGCAGGGATACCGGGAGGATGACATCAGGGGCTAGGCGGCGCGGGAACGTGAATCGCTCACGAGGATCTCGCCTGTCTTTCGTTCCGTCGTCCCGATGCGAATGTCGATGTGATGTCCGAGAGCGGCCAGAAACCGCATCAGGCGCTCCAGGGAGACCTCGGAGAATTTCCCCCTCAGAATTTTGGACAGCTCCGGCTGGGTCGCGCCGATACGACGCGCGGCCTCCTGTTGCGTCAATTTGAGGGACTTCATCCTCCGGTCGAGCCTGAGAACGAGTTCGGCCTTGAGAAAGTGGGTCTCCGCTTCGGGAAATCCAAGCTGCAGCCAGACATTCCGCTCCGGATCGCTCGCCGGGTGTTTCCTGCTCATGGCTTCTTCTCCGCTATCAATTCCTTCAGACGCCGCTCGATGCTGGCGATATCCGCAGCGGGTGTGCGAATCCCTTGCTTCGACTTCTTTTGGAAGGCATGGAGCACGTAGATCGCATCGGCGAACCGCACCGTATAAACCGCGCGATATGTGCCGGCACGATCACTCTCCTTTATTTCGATCACGGCGCCTCCGCCAAATCCTGCCAGCGTCTTGGCCATCGTGGTGTGGCGTTCGTCCATTTGGGCCAGATATAGCGCGTAACCCATTTCCCGCTGCACGTGCCGAGGAAACGATTCGAAGTCAGCGCGAGAGGTTCCGCGCCAACGCAGCGGTTTCGGCAACTCGCTCATTTCCCGGATTATGTGATATCACACATAGCCCGTCAAGCCAAAAATCAGCCCAGCCGGATGGCCACGAAGGTGAGGTTGCCGCCGCGGTTGACCAGCATCAGCTCGACCTTTCGCCCGGACTTGGCGTCGGCATCGACGCGCTTGGAGACTTCGTCCGGCGAGTGTACCGGCTGGTTCTGAACCTCGACGATGACGTCGCCGGGCCGGAAATTCTTCTCTGCCGCCGGACCATTGGGATCGACATCGGTGACCACGACGCCCTGCACCTCCTTGGCGACGTGATATTTGGCGCGCGCCGCGCCATCGAGCGGCGCCAAAGACAAGCCCAATTTCGAGTGCTGCGCACCTTTCGGCGCGGCCGGCGGTGACTTCTTCTGCGCCGGCGCGGCGCCCGATTCCGGCAACCGGCCGACCGTCACGTCCACGGTCATCTTCTTGCCCTTGCGCAAAAACGTGACCGTCACCTTCTTGCCGATCTGGGTGTCGGCGACGAGGCGCGGCAAGGCGCGCGAATCCGCCACTGGCTTGCCGTCGAAGCTGACGATCAGATCGCCGTTGCGGATGCCCGATTTCGCGGCCGGGCCATTGGCGGAGGTCTCGGCCACCAGCGCACCGGAGGCGCTCGGCAAACCCAAACCTTCCGCCAGATCCTGCGACACCGCCTGCACGCGCACGCCCATCCAGCCGCGCCGCGTCTGCCCATATTTGCGCAGCTGATCGATGACTTCGCGCACCAGATTGGACGGGATCGAAAAGCCGATGCCGACAGAGCCGCCGGACGGCGAGAAGATGGCGGAGTTCACGCCCACCACGTCGCCGTCCATGTCGAACAGCGGGCCGCCCGAGTTGCCGCGATTGATGGGTGCGTCGGTCTGGATGAAATCGTCGTAGGGCCCGGCCGAGATGTCGCGGTTGCGCGCCGAGACGATGCCCGCCGTCACCGTGGAGCCGAGGCCGAAGGGATTGCCGATGGCGATCACCCAATCCCCCACCCGCGCCTTGTCGGAGTCGCCGAAGTGCGCGGCGGGCAGCGGCTTCTTCGATTGCACCCGAAGCAGCGCCAGGTCGGTCTTGTCGTCGCGGCCGATGAGCCGCGCCGGCAGGCTGGTGCCGTCATTCAGGGTGACGGTGATCTGCTCGGCATCCTCGATCACGTGATTGTTGGTGACGATGAGGCCGGACGCATCGACGATGAAGCCGGAGCCGAGCGAGGTCACATGCTTGGGCAGGTTGCGGGGCCCGAGGAAATCCTTGAACAGGTCCTGCAGGGGAGAATCCGGCGGCAGGTCGATGCCCACCTGCGGCGCGGATTTGAGCGTCTGGGTGGTGGCGATATTGACCACCGTTGGCAACAGCTTATTGGCGAGATCGGCGAAGGAGTCGGGTGCCGGACGGGCGAGCGCCGGTACCGGCGCCAGCGCAATCGGCAGCGCCAAGGTGAATGCCCCGGCAAGCACCCCGCGCAAGCCCACGCGAATGAGATCGAACAAACGCATCGAAAACCCTCTGACAGCGAACGACCCGAGCGGCCTCCCCGCCCGGGGTGACATATAGCAGGAATTGGCCCGAACAAGGGCCGAACCCTCACTTTCGCTTGCGCTGAAAGGGGTTATGATCGGTCTCCGCCGGACGGCATCGTGGCACGGCGAACCCGCGCGAGTATGTCCATGCGAATGCTCCTTCGCCTGCTGATGAAGCTCTTCTTCCGCGGCAGCCGCGAGCTCGAGCGTCAGGAGCGCCGCCGGGGGCGCGGACGCGGCGAGTTCTAACCTGCTTCCGCGCCGTCACATCGCGCGCGCCACCCGGAAGCCGTTGGCGCTGTAGCGCGAGGAGGGATCGCCCTGACCGCGCAGGGTGAACCGGATATCGCGCGAATCGGCGGCCCAATGGCCACCCCGCACGATCCGCCGAATGCAATCGCTGCTTACCCACGCCGATCCATCGACCGGCGCGCCATCGTAACTCGCGTGATAACAGTCGGCCGTCCACTGCGCGACATTGCCCTGCATGTCGAACAGGCCGAAGGCGTTGGCAGGGAAATGTCCGACCGGAGAAGTTGCCGAATACCCATCATGGCAATCGGCATCGGCGTACTCATCCCCCGGAAAACGGCGATGATAGTCGGCGTCCGCGCCATTCAACACCGCGCACGGACCGCTCGGCTGCGCCGGCTTCGCTGCATTGCTGCTGGCGCGGGCGGCGTATTCCCACTCCGCTTCGCTCAGCAGCCGATAGGGCTTCGACGTCCTGCGCGCCAGCCAAGCCGCATAGTCGTCTGCGTCTCGCAAGCTCATGCAGACGACAGGATCGCGCCCGCTCTGCTCGAAGCCGGGATGCTGCCAATTGGCGCCGATGGTTTCGACGAACAGGCCGGTGTGGGTGAGCGTGTAGCAACTCGGGTCGGGCGGGCGGTTGGTCGCCGCGGCGAAACGGGCGAACTCCGCGCGGGTGACGTCATATCTGGCAACGGCGAAGCGCCTGCCGATCAACACCTCGTGCTGAGGGGTTTCGTCATCGAGGACACCGGGCCTTCTGAGCCGAGGGTCATCGCTCTGGCTCCGCGGCGAACCCATCGCGAAATAGCCGGGCGGCACGATCACCATTTCCGGGCAACCATCCGCGCAATCCTTGAACACGGCGCCGGTGGGCAAATCGGACACCGCTCCCCCCTGAGCGATTCGCGGCGAAGCCCCGGGAATAGTTGCCGTCGCAACCTGGTTTCGCGCAGGCCACAGCGCGTAAATTGCGCCCGCTACGACGAGGAATGCGACTGGCAGTCCCCAAAGAAGGTAGCGCCGAAGCTCAAAGCCGCCGTCGGTCGCCGCGTTCGCTGCTGCAGCCAAGCCTTCGAAAACTGGCTGGTCCGTCGGTTCGGCCTGCGATTGCTCGAATTCGACCAGCCGATAGCCGACGCGCGGCACGGTTTCGACCCGAAACGAAGCGCCGGAGTCGAAGTCCGCCAGCTTGCGGAGCTTGCCGATGCACCGGTTGATGGCATCGTCGCCCACCGCGAGCCCGGCCCAGCATCGCTGGATCAGTTCGTCACGCGAGACGACCGCCCCGCCCCGCTGGGACAGCGCAACCAGAACCTGCATGACCCGGGGCTCGACGGCTTCGACCGAACCATCCAGGCGAAGCACGCACAAAGAAGGCTGCACCTCAAATCGGCCAAGGCGAAACGCCGCCTCGCGCGCCAGATCGATGGGGATGGACCACTCCCCGGCGCCGTAATCGCGATTCATCGGTCTTTGGTTCGCTTCATCGGCAATTCATCGGCAAGCGGTCACTCGGCGGTCCTTCCTCCCACCGCATAACACGGCAATATCAGGCCTGCGAGCGTCCTGGCGAAGCCGCAGCCGATGGCATGCAGCCAAAGCGTGTCTTTCGCCGGACCGATACAACTTGAGGGGAGAAAGCGATGAACCACGAGAAATCCATCAAAGCCCTGTGCAATAGGTCCAGTGCCTCTAAGAGGTCTTCTGGGCCGCAGCCGGGGAAAGCTCTTGAGGCAAAGATGCGTCTGATTGGAAGAACTTTTCTTGGCGTAGCCGCGATCATAGCGCTCGCCGGCAACGCGACCGCCCTCCACGCGGCATCGCTAAAGACCCTCCATCAGTTTCCCACTTCGGGAGCCTATCGGCCCTACGCCGCGCTCGTGCAGGATCCTGCATCGGGCAACGTCTACGGCACGACCTTCTTCGGAAGCGCACCGGATGGGTTCTGTACGCGACAAAAACCTGACGGATGCGGCAATGTGTTTGAAATGACGCCACCTGCGCCCGGCGAAACGAAGTGGGGTTACAAGGAAATCTACAGTTTTAGCGGACCTCCGAATGACGGCGGCGGGCCCGTCGGCGCTCTCATTTTCGACAACGACGGCAACCTCTACGGGGTGACGCAACACGGGGGTGACAGCACTGCATGCGACACCTCCGGTTCCGAAGGCTGCGGCACCGTTTACGAACTGTCACCTCCTCTTCCCGGCAAGACGAAGTGGAAAGAACGCATCCTCTACTCGTTTTCCAACGGAACCGACGGCGCCGTCCCCGATGCCGGCCTCGTGTTCGACGGAGCGGGAAACCTGTTCGGAACCACGGTGCTTGCGGCTGGGGGAACCGTTACACCCAGCGGAACGGTATTCGAACTCTTAACGCCGCAACGGGGCAGCTCGTGGCGGCTGAAGGCTCTCCATCAATTTTGCCTGAACGGGCAAGCGGACTGCCGCGACGGCTCCAGTCCAATGGGAAAATTGGTCTTTGACAGCGTGGGCAATCTCTACGGCACGACGAACGGCGGTGGCGCAACGGGCACCGGCGGCGGCAGCGTCTTCGAACTCTCGCCACCGGCTCCCGGCAAGAAGAAGTGGAAGGAAAAACTTCTCTACAGCTTCGCGTTTGGCGGCGACTACGGCGACCTGCCGGTGTCGGGACTCACGTTCATCAATGGCACCCTCTACGGCACGACGAGCGACAATGGTGGCGACCAGAGTGGAATCGTCTTCGGCCTTGTGCCGGGCGACGCGCAGCCGACCCAGATCTGTGCTTTCCCCTCGCCGGCGCAGCCGGAAACGCCATCGGGTCTGGCATTTGATGGTGATCGACTCTTGTACGGCACCACCTCCTCTGGCGGCACCGCGGGATACGGGAGCGTTTTCAGCTGCAACGACAAGAACGGCTCATTGCAGACCCTGCACAGCTTCGACGGTTCGGACGGTTATCTTCCGGTTGACGGCGTGATATTCGACGTGCTTTCCGGCAACCTCCTGGGCACCACGGCATTTGGAGGTGCTGCTTTTGCTCAAAGCGGCCCGGGCACGGTCTTCGAACAACCCCTCAACTGATATGCTTACCCCGTGCTATCGCCGTCGGCGTGTTGGCCGGCGGCGATCGTTTTTCCAGGATTAGCCGCTAATAGGCCCAAATAGCCGAAGCATCATTTGATCGGCCGGAACGAGGGGCTCGTCTTCGACGCGGCCCTTCGTTTCTTCTTCATCGCGGGGCGCCATCGATGTGGTAGATTTCATCGCCGCCAGCATGGAGCGCGGGGATGAGCTTCCACCGAACAATCGCGTTGACTGGGTTGTCGCTGGCGTCGGTGCTGGCATGCACCAGCGCCCATTCCGCCGTCGTCATTTCGAAGCAGCCAACGCAGAACATGACGTGTTCCGGCGGCGTCTGCTCGCCGACCGGCCCCGATGCCGTTCTCAATGTCGACGACCTCGCCGGCATGCTGGCCGCTTCCGACATCAAAGTCGTATCCGACAGCAGTGCCGTCGACATCGAGGTCGCCGCAGCGCTGAGCTGGGCGAGCGCGAACCGGCTCACCCTCGACTCTTATCATTCCATCGCGTTCGAGAAGCCGGTCACGGTCGCTGGGCCGGGCGGCCTCACTCTGACTGTCAACGACGGCGGAACCGGTGGGGACTTTTCCTTCGTCAAGAAGGGCAGGATCGAATTCTGGGATCTGCACAGCAGTCTGGTGATCGGGGGAAACTCCTACAGGCTGATGAAGAACATCCAGCAGCTCGCCAAGGCCATCGCCAAGAAACCGTCCGGCTTCTATGCCCTCGCCAAGAACAACAATGCAGGCAAGGATGGCACCTATGCCCATTCGCCCGTCCCCACGACGTTCATGGGAATATTCGAAGGCCTGGGCAACACCATCTCCAATCTGAGCATCGATGACGAGGTCAACGAGCCCTATATCGGTCTGTTTGCCCAAACATTCGGGGGGACCTTGCGCGATGTTCAGCTGACCGACGCCGTCGTGCTCGCCCCGCAAGCGAGTGGACAACCGAGCGATGTTGGTTCTCTCGTCGGTCAGCAATCCGGTGGCCAAATCATTGGGGTGGATGTCGTGGCTACTGTCTCCGCTCCTATGGCTGTCGCTGTCGGCGGTCTTGCCGGTGGAGCGACGAGCGTGCGCAATTCGAGCAGCGCAGGATCGGTGACCGGTGGCGGCGTGGTAGGAGGCCTGACAGGCGGGGGTGGAATCGCCTACTCGCATTCATCGGCCAATGTAAACGCCGTCGCGAGCAATGGCACGGCTGGCGGCCTCACTGGATCGGCAGGAGGCGTGCAATACAGCTACGCGACGGGCTCCGTAAACGGGACAGCTCTCGCTGGCGGCTTGATCGGCGACAACGAGAGCACGGTCACGAAGTCCTTTGCGACAGGCAGTGTCGTGGGCGGCGCCAGCTCGTTGGTTGGCGGCCTGATCGGCTTGCAGAACGGGTTTGTCATCGACTGCTACGCCACCGGGTCGGCAACCGCGGGCGCCAACACCGGGCTCATGCCTATGGTGGGCGGCTTGGTGGGACTTAACGGAAATCTGATCGCGGAATCCTATTCGACTGGCCTGGTCACGGGACAGGCGGACAGTTTCATCGGCGGGTTCATCGGCTACGATCAAACGCCCTTCTACAACTCGGTCGACTATTGGGACACCGAGACCAGCGGCCAAAGCCAGGCGACCGGGACCGGCAATGAAACCGCCGTGACGGGACTTACCACCGCGCAGTTTCAAGCGGGATTGCCGTCCGGCTTCGAGACCGCGGTGTGGGCCGAAAAGAAGAAGATCAATAACGGCTTCCCGTACCTGCTCGCCAATCCGCCGCCGAAGTAGCGCACGCTACTTCCGCGGCGCGCCGCCGGGGCCGGGAGAGCCGAAATAGCGGAAGAATTCGCTGTTGGGCGACAGCACCATGGTGGTGTTCTCGCCCGGCAGCGCCTCCTGATAGGCCTGCATCGAGCGGTAGAAGGCGAAGAAATCCGGATCCTGACCGAAGGCATCGCCCAGAGTCTTGGTCTTCTCCGCATCGCCTTCGCCGCGCAGGATCGAGGATTCGCGGGTGGCTTCCGCCAGCAGCACCGTGGCCTCGCGCTCGGCGCGGGCGCGGATGCGCTGTGAGATTTCCTCGCCTTCCGCGCGGAACTGGTTTGCCTCGCGTTTGCGCTCCTGCTGCATGCGGCGATAGATGGCGTCGCTGTTCTGCGGCGGCAGGTCGGCATGGCGGATGCGCACGTCCACCACCCGGATGCCGAAGCCGCCGGTGGCGCGGTTCATGGCGTCTCGGATGTCGTGCATCAGCTGCGCGCGGGCGCCGGACAGCACCACGGCGAAATTCTGCGAGCCCAGCACCTGGCGGACGTCGGAACTGAGGATGGGCGCGAGCCGGCTGGCCGCCATCTCCTTGCTCGTCAGGCTCTGATAGAAACGCAAGGGATCGACGATGCGCCAGCGCGCGAAAGCATCCACCACCAGGCGCTTCTTGTCCTGGGCAATGACTTCCTGGCTGGGCGCCTCCAGCGACAGCAAACGCTTGTCGATGAACACCACGCTCTGCATCAGCGGAATCTTGGTGTGCAGACCCGGCTCGGTGACGATTTCGCGTGGCGCGTTGAACTGCAGCAGCAGCGCCTGCTCGGTCTGATTGACCGTGTAGAAGCAGGAAAGCCCGATCAGCAGCAGCACCAGCCCTGCGGCGCCGCCGGCGAAGAGCGCGGTGCGGCTCATGGCGAACTCCCGCTGCCGACCGCGGCGGCGCCGGCCTGCGGTGCGCTGGGCGCGGTGACGGTGACGTTTTCCGGCGGATTCCGCCCCAGCGCCTGCGCCGGGAGATAGGGGATGATGTTCTTGCCGGCGCTCTCGTCCACCACCACCTTGTTCATCTGCGCGAACATATGCGCCATGGTCTCGATATACATGCGCTTGCGGGTGACGTCCGGCGCCTTGCGGTATTCCTCATAGACGGAGAGGAAGCGCTTGGCCTCGCCGCTCGCCTCCGCGATCACCTTCTGCCGGTAGGCTTCCGCCTCCTGCACGATTTGCGCCGCCTGGCCGCGGGCCTCCGGGATGATCTTGTTGGCGTATGCTTCCGCCTCGTTGCGCATGCGGTCCTGGTCGGCGCGGGCGGCCTGCACGTCGCGATAGGCGTCGCGCACCTGCATGGGCGTGTCCACGTTCTGCATGTTGACGCGCAGCACGGTGACGCCGGCGCGGTAGTTGTCCAGCGTCTTCTGCATCAGCTCTCGCACCTCGTCTTCGATCGAGGCGCGATCCTGGGTGAGAATGGGCGCGATCTGGTTCTCGCCCACCACTTCGCGCATGGCGCTCTCCGCCACCGCCTTGATGGTGGTTTCCGGCTCCTCGACGTTGAAGAGATATTCCGCCGCGTCCTTGATCACCCATTGGACGGTGAAGTTGATGTCGACGATGTTCTCGTCGCCGGTGAGCATATGGCTTTCTTCCAGCACGTCTTCCAGCTGCCCGCCTTCGGTCTCCGGCGAGCGAAATCCGATGTCGATCTGATGGGCGCTGGTGACGTCGGGGATCGCCACCGTCTCGATCGGCCAGGGCAGGTGGTAGTTGGGGCCCGGGCCGGTGCGGGCGATGAACTTGCCGAAGCGCATCACCACGCCCTGCTCGCGGGTACCGACAAAGTAGATGCCGGAGAGAAGCCACACCACCACGATGCCGAGGCCGAGAACGGCGAGGCTGCCGAGGGTGAAGCCGCCGCCGGGCAGGAAGCCTTTGAGCCGCTCCTGGCTCCGCCGCAGCAGTTCCTCGAGATCGGGTGGGCCGCCGCTGCCGCCGCCTGGCGGCATGCGGCCCCACGGCCCGCGATTGCCGGAGCCGTTTCCGCCTGTCTGATTGGTCCAGGGCATTCCTTGATCTCGGGGGCGGGGATCGCGCGCGGGCCGCGCGCTTCCTTGGTTTCCTCAGCCGGGGCGGTTATATGTGCATATCCCCGGTCGCGCAAACGAGCCGCCAGCCTGTGCTGCGCGCGCGCTCGCAGCGCGGTGGGCAGGATGGGAGCTGGTTGAGCATGGCTGCGACGCGCGAAGAGGTGCTGAAGGCGCTCGGCCGCGTCACCGATCCGGCCAGCGGCACGAGCGTGACCGAGGCCGACCTCGTCCAGGGCCTGGTGGTGCGTGACGGTCATGTCGGCTTCTCGTTGGAAGTGGCGCCCGAGCGCGGTCGCACGGCCGAGCCGCTGCGCCAGGCCTGCGAAGCGGCGGTGGCGGCGCTGCCAGGCGTGCTGTCGGTCACGGCGGTGCTGACGTCACATCAGGAGGCGCGCGGTGCAGGCGCGGGCGGTGCGGTGCGGGGTGCCGCACCGGCAGCGCCGCCGAAACCGGCCGGAGTTCCGGGTGTCGCCTCCATCATTGCCGTTGCCAGCGGCAAGGGCGGCGTGGGAAAATCCACGGTTGCCGTCAATCTCGCGCTGGGACTGTCGCGGTTGGGATTGAAGACAGGCCTGCTCGACGCCGACATCTACGGTCCGTCCGTGCCGCGCCTGCTGGCGATCACCCGCAAGCCGGACAGCGACGGCAACAAGCTTCAGCCGATCGAGAAGTTCGGCATCAAGGCGATGTCGATGGGCTTTCTCGTCGCCGAAGACACGCCGATGATCTGGCGCGGTCCCATGGTGCAGAGCGCGCTGACGCAGATGCTGAACGACGTCGCCTGGGCGCCGCTCGACGTGCTGGTGGTGGACATGCCGCCGGGCACCGGCGACGCCCAGCTCACCATCGCGCAGCGCGTGCCGCTCAAAGGCGCGGTGATCGTGTCGACGCCGCAGGACATCGCGCTGATCGATGCGCGCAAGGGCCTGGCCATGTTCCGCAAGACGCAGGTGCCGATTCTCGGGATCGTCGAGAACATGAGCGTGTTCGTTTGTCCCCAATGCGGCCATCAATCGCATATTTTCGGCCACGGTGGCGCGCGCGACACAGCACGGGAGCTGGGCGCGCCGTTCCTGGGCGAAATCCCGCTGGTGCCCGCGATTCGCGAGACCTCCGACGCCGGCACGCCGATCGTGGCGCTGAAACCGGAAAGCGACGAGGCGCAGGCTTTCCTTGCGATTGCGGCGCAAGTTGCGCAAAGAATCGCACTACCACAGCGCGCAACTCCAAGAATCGTGATTGAATAAAACATGGCCACGCCCAAGCCCCAGATTCGCAGCACCTTCGCGACGCCGGTCTGCGTCCACTTTCTTCCGGTGGCGACCGAAGCCAATGCGGAGCTGCGCCCTGTGGTGCTGGACAAGATGCAGGCCAACGGCACCACATCGCCGCGCGGCCAGGGCTGGCGCTCGGCTGCGGATTTCGAAAGCTGGGGCGGCCTGCATGCGGAGACGCTGTTCCGCGTGTTGCGCGAACTGGCCGACAGCCTGACGGCGACGCGCGGCGGCGGCCGCGTCAATCTCGAGTGGAAGATCGCGGCCTGCGCCTGCGTGAGGCAGAAGGGCGACTATCTCGACATCGCGGCAAGGCCGGGCGCCTTCTGGGCCGGCATCTATTTCATCGACGACGGCTATGCCAAATCCGACGACGAGGCGCTGGGCGGAGAGTGCGAATTGGTCGATCCGCGCGGCGCGCTGCCGGCCATGATCGCGCCGCAGCTGGCCTTTCGCATTCCCGGCGGCCTGACCGCCGGCATGAGCGAAATCATCCGGCCACAGACCGGCATGATCCTGCTCTATCCCGGCTGGATGGCGCGGGGCGAGCGCCGCCATGACGGCGCCGGCCAGCGCATGACCGTGGAATTCGAGCTGCTGCCGCCCTAGAGCGCAATCCGGCGAAGTGGGAACCGGTTCGCCGCCAGATTGCGCGAAAGACAAAAACTCTACCCGCTATTTTCCGCCGGTTTGCAGGGTGACGGACCAGCGTTCGCCACCGCGGTTCTCGGTCCAGGTGTCGCCGATCTTATGCGGGTCGAAAGCGGTGCAGGTGGGATTGGCCTGGCCCGCTTTCGGCGCCGGCTCGGTGACCGTGTAGCAGATCTGATCGCCACCCTTCATCTGCCAGGTTCCTTTCACCGGGGTACCATCGGTGTTGGCGCCGACGAAGGTGTGGTCGGCGGCGAGGCTGCGGCGCTCGGTGTCGCCTTTGGCGTTCTTGGCGATGATGGTGTTGCCGTAATAGGTGGCAAAGGCATCGCCGGCCTCGGCGGCGAAGACGAACGCGAGCGTGGCCAGCGCGGCGAGACTGGAGACGATAAGAGACGCACGCATCTATTGGATCCCTTGCACCAGGGTGACGGTGCGCTTGCCGCTCATCCAGGTGTCGCCGATCTTGTGCTCCTCATTGGGCACGCAGATGGGATTTCTCACCGTGGGCGGCGGCGGGGTGTAGGTCAGGCACAACTGATCCCCGTCCACCTTCCAGGTCCCCTTCAAGGTCAGCTTCATGCCAATGATTTTGCCGGTGACGGTGCCGTCGGCGTTGTAATAGGTGTGCACCTCGGGACCGTTGCCTTTGGAGATCACCGTGTTGCCGAAATAGGGGGACATGGTTTCCTGCGCCATCGCCGTCGCCGCCGAAAGCGTCAGCGCAATCCCCAAAATCCAGCGCATGCCGCTCTCCCGCTATTGAATGCCCTGCACCAGCATGACGGTGCGTCCGCCGGCGGTCCAGGTGTCGCCCACTTTGTGCGTGGCAACCGGTGCGCAAAGCGGATTGGGCGTACCCGGCATCGTCATGTCCGAAGTGATGCAGAGCTTGTCGCCCTCGACCTTCCAGGTGCCTTTCAGGGGGATGATGCCCCGCTTGCCGGTGAAGGTGCCGTCCGCCTTGTAGTAGAGCTTGGTCTGCGTGCCGCCGGCATCCGTCGCCACCGTGGTGTTGCCGTAGCGTGAAGCCATGACGTCCTCGGCGTGAGCCACACCGATCGAAAGCGCAGCAAGCGCGGCGCCGAGCAGAATTTTGCGCATGTCGTCCTCCCCGTGAATTGCGAAACGTTCAAGCGTTGTAGTTGAGGCGCAGGCCGGGCTTCGGCCAGTCCATCGCCAGGAGCTTACCCGTCCCCGAGGCGGTGATGTAGGCCGTCTTCATGTTTTTTCCGCCCCAGCAGATGTTAGTGACCAGCGGATCGGGCAGCGGCGTGTGCTTCACCTTCTTCGTCCCGGGCCAGAAGGTGGTGATGCCGCCGGCCAGGATAGTCGCCACGCAGACTCCGCCGTCGGCCTGCACGCCCAGCGAATCGAAATAGGCGATGCCGGGATAGGCGCCCACGAAGTTGGCCGGGGTAAAGCCCGGTACCTTCCCGGGCTTGCCCGCCTTCACCAGGGGCAGCGCCCACAGCCGGCCCGGCATGGTCTCGGCGTAGTAGACCGTGGCGCCGTCGGGTGACAGGCCCACGCCGTTGGGCGAGATAAGCTCGCGCAGCACGCGCGCGATCTTCGAGCCGTCGGCCTTGGCATAGTAGAGCGCGCCATGGGTGCGGTGTTCGCTGGTGGTCGAGCCGTGATCGGTGAACCAGAAGCCGCCTTGCGTGTCGAACACCAGATCGTTCGGCGCGCGCAACCGCTGGCCATCGCAACTGTCGTAGAGGATTTCGACCTTGCCGCTCGCGATGTCGACGCGCTCGATGCGCCCGCCCGCGTGCGTGGGCGGCGTGTGGCCGGGGATCATCAGGCCCTGGCGGCGATGCATCTCGAAATTGCCGCCATTGTTGCAGACGTAGAGCGCGCCGTCGGGGCCGATGGCGAGGCCGTTCGGACCGCCGCCGGGCTTGGCCACCGTCTGCAGCTTGCCGTCCGGCTTGACGCGGGTGATCTTGCCGGCGGCGATCTCCACCACGATCACCGTTCCGTCGTCCATGGCGACCGGGCCTTCGGGAAATTTCAGGCCGGTGGCGATTTCGCGAAATGTCATTCCAGTCCCCCTGATGTGCGTTCCAGCGTCACGTAACTAAACCCGATTGCGCCGGAACCGGAAGGGGGATGATCTTCGCGGCTCGCCTCGCGCCATTGCTGCGTAGCGAACGGCGGCATGACGGCGTCGCCCTCGAAGGCGCCGTGGACCTCGGTGAGGTAGATGCGGGTTGCGCGCGGCAGCGCCTCGCGGAAGATCTCGGCACCGCCGATGATCATGATCTCTTCGGGATTTTCGCGTTCCGCCAAGGCGATGGCATCGTCCAGCGCGTGCGCAACGGTTGCGCCGTCGTCGTGAAAGGCCCGGTCGCGCGTGACCACGATGTTGCTGCGGCCCGGCAGCGGCTTTTTCGGCAGGCTCTCCCAGGTCTTGCGGCCCATGATGCAGGGCTTGCCGAGGGTGAGCGCCTTGAAGTGCCGAAGATCTTCGGGCAAACGCCAGGGAAGGCCGCCGCGCCGACCGATCACGCCGTTGCCGGCGCGCGCCAGGATGAGGCAGACCTTCGCCGTCATCGCGCCAGTTTCGCCAAAGCCTCGCCTGAGAGGAAATAGGTGTGCCACACCTTGATCCGTTCGGCTCCCAGGCGTTCGTAGAAATCGATGGACGGCTTGTTCCACTCGAGCACCCGCCATTCGATGCCGCCTGCGCCGACCTCGCGCGCGATTTTCGCCAGATGCGCCAGCAGCGCCATGCCATGGCCGCGCCCGCGAGACTCGGGACGGACGAACAGGTCTTCCAGGAACAGGCTGCGGCAGGCGGAGAAGCTCATATAGGTCCAGAACCAGGTGGCGATGCCGACCGGCCGACCCTCCTCGAATGCCAGATTGCAGTGGATGAGCGGGCGTTCGCTTAGATAGTCGCGCGCCACGATCTCCCTGGTGATCTTGAAGCGCTCCGTGAGCTTCTCGTAGACGGCAAGATCATAGAGCAGCGCGAGAATGGTCTCCTCGTCGCCGGTCTTCGCTCTGCGTATTTCCAACGCTCCGCTCACGCCTTCGCCTCCTGGTCGGAACCATGTTAACCTTTGAGGGTTTAGAGCATGGGAAGAGGAGCATTTCCATGAAAACGCTAGTCTTGAGCGCTGTCGCCGCGGTGCTGCTCGCGGCTTCGCCGGCCCTGGCCGAGCGCCACCACGGCAACGGACCGTCACCGGGCGGTGGCGGGCATCCCATGCGCGCCAGCCACGGGATGGGCCATCCGATGAGCCACGGCATGGGGCATCGCGCGCCATCGGCGCATTTCCATCACATCCTGGTACGCCAGCACGCGCGGACCATTCATCGCGCCCATCGTGGAGCCGTCTCCGCGCATCGCACGCACCGCGCGGCCATCGCAGTGCACAACGGCCATCGCGCCACGGCTCGAACGGCCGCGCGGCTGCGTCATCTGCATCGCAATTTCCATTCGCCGCGCCGTTTCCATTTCGGCGCCTATCACCGGCCGCATGGCTGGTACGCCCATCGCTGGGTGTTCGGCGAGCGGCTGCCGCGGGCGTGGTTCGTGCACGACTACTGGATCGGCGATTGGGCGATCTTCGGGCTGATCGAACCGCCTTACGGCCTCGTCTGGGTGCGCGTGGGCGATGACGCCCTGCTGATCGATCCCGACACCGGCGAGATCTACGAAGTGGCGTACGACGTGTTCTGGTGATGCTTCGAGGCGCGGCCGCAGGGAGCGGCCGCGCACCTCAGCATGACGCGATCAAACCGCCACCTCTGCCTTGATGTGCGGGTGGGCCTGATAGCCCTCCAATCTGAAGTCTTCGTATTTGAAGGCGAAGATGTCCGTCACCTCCGGATTGAGATGCATGGCGGGCAGCGGATAGGGCTGGCGCGACAGTTGCTCGCGCGCCTGGTCGAGATGGTTCAGATAAAGGTGCGCGTCGCCGAAGGTGTGAATGAACTCGCCGGGCTCGAGCCCCGTCACCTGCGCCACCATCAAGGTGAGCAGCGCATAGCTCGCGATATTGAACGGCACGCCGAGAAAGATGTCGGCGGAGCGCTGATAGAGCTGGCAGGAGAGCCGCCCCTCGGCCACATAGAACTGGAACAGGCAGTGGCAGGGCGGCAGCGCCATCTTCGGCACGTCGGCCGGATTCCACGCCGTGACGATCAGCCGTCGTGAGTCGGGATTGCGCCGGATGTCGGCGACGACGTTGGCGATCTGGTCGATGGCGCCGCCGCCCGGGTTTGGCCAGGAGCGCCATTGATGGCCATAGACCGGCCCCAGCTCGCCCTTCTCGTCCGCCCATTCGTCCCAGATGCCGACGCCTTTTTCCTGCAGCCAGTGCACGTTGGTGGCGCCGCGCAGGAACCACAGCAGCTCGTAGACGATCGCCTTGGTGAACAGCTTCTTGGTGGTGAGCAGGGGAAAGCCGTCGGCCAGGTCGAAGTGCATCTGATGGCCGAAGATGGAAAGCGTGCCGGTGCCGGTGCGGTCGCGCTTCTCCACGCCCGACTTCAGCACGCGGTCCATCAGGTCAAGATACTGGCGCATGGTTTGGCCGATTCTGCCCCGCCAGCATAACGGAACCACGTCGGGGATGCAGAGACTTTCGGCAGGATTTCGCTTCGATAGCCGGTATCAATCCGGCGCGAGAAACATCGCTTCTTCCTCCTTGCGACGCTTCAGAAGCCCCGCAACCACCACCAGCTTGCCGTCGACATGAGCCTTGTCCCACATCTCGAATGCTTTAGCGGCGGCGTTGATCTTCCCTGCGTTGAACTGGCGCAACACCGACGAGCCTAGAAATGCCTGGACACCGATATTGTACGCTAGCGAAAGCATTGCTCCTGCCTGATGGACTGTCGCCGACTTTTCAAGATGGCTCGCAAGGATCGCAGCTTTTTGGGTCATCTCGAACGTCAAACACTGCTCCGCATAGTCCTTGCCGATCGCGGGATCGCTCATCGTCACGGTCTTGCCGTTTGGATAGCGAATCGTTCCCCAGCCGATCGTCGGAACGCCCGCCGAATCGCGGTAGGGCTTCGCGCTATAGCCCTCGAACTGCTTGATCCTGTCCTTGCAAAGCGCAAATACTGCATCGTTGCCAGGCCAATTTGCCATTCACCCCTCCCAATGAAACGGACACCTCCGTCCGGCAAAGGCAATATCGGTTAGTCAGAACGTTTACTGCAATAGTCTTCAGACGATATTGACTAGCCGGAACTAGGGGCATTCGGATTTCGACTGCTGAGGTCGCCTGTACGCCTGCGGCCGCGGGCGGCGAGATAGTCGTAAATCGCGTTCAGCTCATCGTCCGAGAAATGGCTGAAGCGTGCCCTCGCCGTGGCGGACATCAGCGGCAGCTTGCGGTTTCCCGCAGCCATTCCGGTGCGCATGAACTTCAAAAAGTCCGCCCGTCCGTAGGAGGCGACCAGCGAAAGGTCGGGCGGGCGTGGACCGGGAATATCCGGCGGTCCGCCAGTCAGTGCGGTCATGTGGCATTCGCCGCAGGCCGCCATCGCCAGGGCTCGGCCACGGTCATGGCGCGCGCCGAGGTCAAGCGCGGGCTTCTGACGGCCGAACCAATATCGATCCATGTGCGCCATGCCGATCAGGAATCCGAGCCGAGTCTTCAGGTCATAGGACGGAAAGGGAATGTCTTTGCCTGCCGGCTTCCGGGAATGGATGTAGGCGACGATGTCCGCCATGTCGGCATCCGGAATGAACTGGAACGCGTCCGACGGCATGTATTCGGCGACGCTGGTTCCATCGGGCCGCAGACCTTTTCGCACCGCGCGATCGAAATCGGCATCAGTAAAACTCGTCGCGAGACGCGTCAGATTGCGCGACGAGAGGCCGAAGTCGGCGATGTAGGCGCCTTGCAGGTCGTGGCCGTGGCAGTCGGCGCAGCCATAGGCACTGGCAAAGTGCCCGCCACGCGCAATCGCGTCAGGACCACTCGCCGCGTGAAGCTGTGACGCGCCAAGCGGATAGTGCTTTGAGATAATCGTTTCGGAGGCGACATAAACGACGAGGAGCGCGACGATTGCGAACGAGGCCAGCGCGGCCACTGCGATCCCCGCCCATTTCCACCATCGATTCACAGATTCTCCCCACTTCTATTCTTAACCCCCAACCCCTATATTATGACGGTTCGGGTTCGCCCGGACTATGGCGATAAACGGCTGCGTAATAAGCGGACTGGACCCGGGGGCGGTACCCGGCGCCTCCACCATGCGGGGGCGAAATAGGATCGACAGACGTGTAAAGGCTGACCTTTCACCCGGTATGGTATCCGCCGTTATCGGGCTAATCGTACAGGTGCCAACGATAACGAAATGGCCCTCGCTGCCTAACCACGGTTAGACAAGCGCGGCTCGGGGGGCGCCGGGCAACAGAAGCCCCCCACTTCTCCTTATCCTCGCGCGAATCCGCTAAGCTGGCTTTCCTCAAGGGTGGCCGACGTGAAGCTCGAACCGGGCGACTACGATTTCCTGTCCAACTTCAGCACGGTCAGCGCCATCGTGCTGGGCTCGGTGCTGGCCACGCTGGGCGGCCTCGCGGCAACCCAGCTCGAGTGGTTCTTCGAGCGCCGGCGGCGCGAGCGCCAAGCGGCGCTGTTCTTCGGCGAAGTGCTGTCGACGCTGCTGGTCCTGCTCGGCATGGCCAAGCGGGTGAAGGGGATCGGAGATCCGTACGGGCCGGTCACCATGCGGATGCTCCGCCAGGCGATGCAGGAGATCGGCATCTACGACCGCAACCGCGAGACCCTCTACAATCTCCGCGATGCGGGATTGCGCACCCGGATTCACACCTCCGTGCTGCGCATCTCTTCGCCGCTCAACGGCATCTTCGACAGCACGGAGGAAATGCGCGGAATACAGACGCAGCTGCGCTCGCCCAATCTGCCGGACCTCGAGCGCGAGGACCTTCAGACACGTCTCGATCGTCTGACGCAATTGCGTGAAGGCGGCTTCGAGTTCATGGAGGAGACGGCCGTCGAGATGGAAGCGCTGGTCAAGGACCTGGCGCCGGTGGCGCGGCACTCCTTCGTGGATATCACGTCCGCGGCGCAGAGGTAGCGACCGGCCACGCGACATCCGCGCCGCCCCCGAACTCGGAGACATCAGCGATCCCGCCAAAAATCTGACATTGCGACTTATTTGCAATGATGTACACTATGTAATGTTTGCGCCCCTCGCGGGGCTTGGTGCGGCGTTCCGCAGGGGATCCGCAGATCCCCTCGGATCGACAAGGAGAGAATTATGCAGCGTGCCATTCGAGCAGCTTTGGTCGCATTCGCTCTCGCGCTGTTCGTGCCGGGCATCGCCTTCGCCGACGGCGGGGTCTGCCCGCGACCGCCGGTGGGCAGCGAGGTTCAGCGTCCGCCCGATCTGTTCAGCCAGAACGGCGTGCTGAAGCTGTCGCTGAACTACTTCACCTCGGTCGACGATGCCGGCCGCACCTTGTTCTGTTTCGTCACCGCCGAGGGGCAGGAGTCGCCGACCCTGCATGTCAACCCGGGCGACAAGATCGAAATCCATCTGACCAATCAGGTGCCCAATACGCCGCTCGGAATGATGGTGATGCAGACCAACGCCTCCACCCAATGCGGCGCCGCCACCATGACCGCCGCCTCCGTCAACATGCATTTCCACGGACTGAACACCTCGCCCAAATGCCACAGCGACGAAGTGGTTCATACGCTGGTCAATTCCGGCGAGACCTTCGATTACACGATCAAGATTCCCGCCAACGAGCCGCCCGGCCTTTACTGGTATCACCCGCATGTCCACGGCATTTCGTCGCCCGCGGTACAGGGCGGAGCGACGGGCGTGATCGAAGTCGAAGGCATCGCCAATCTGCAGCCAGCCGTCGCCGGCCTGCCGGAGCGCTACCTCGTCATCCGCGACGAGCAGCGCGTCGGCGACCTGCACCTCAAGTCCCACCTGAAGCCCATCCCGAACTGGGACGTCTCGCTCAACTACGTGACGGTGCCGTTTCCCAACTATCCGCCTCCCATCATCAAGATGCAGCGGGGCACGCAGGAATTCTGGCGCGTCGCCAACACTTCGGCCAACACCATCATCGACCTGCAGGTGAAATACGACGGCGTGCCGCAGGACCTGCAGATCGTCGCCTTCGACGGCGTGCCGACGGGATCGCAGAACGGCACGCGGCAGGGCAACATCGTAACGCAGAAGGACATTCTGCTGCCGACGGCGGGTCGCGTGGAATTCATCGTCACCGCGCCGAGCTCGCAGGTGCAGAGCGCCGTGCTGGAAACCGAATCGATCGACGGCGGTCCGGCGGCGGACAGCAATCCGACGCGGCCGCTGGCCACGATCATGACCACCGACGGCCCGAGCGGGTTGCCGCGAACGGCCGAGCGAAATGGGCCGCCGAACGTCCAGCGCTTCGAAAAGCTGACGGACGCGAAGATCACCGCCCGGCGCCACCTCTTCTTCATCGAGATCCCCTCGGTGACGAAAAGGGGCGGCGCCGGCGAGTCCAAGCACGAACCCGTCGCCGAGCCCGTGAAGTTCTACATCGCCGTGGAGGGCCAGCAGCTCCACCTGTTCGATCCCGACAATCCGCCTGACATCACCACGACGAGAGGCGCGGTCGAGGAATGGACCATCGAGAACCGCTCGCCCGAGGTTCACGAATTCCACATGCACCAGATTCACTTCCTGGTGCAGGAGGTGAACCACAAAGCGATCCCGCTGGACCAGCAGCAGTTCTACGACACGTTCCAGGTGCCCTTCTATGACGGCAAGGGCCACTTTCCGAGCATCAAGGTGCTGATGGATTTCCGCGGCGCCGTGGTGGGAGATTTCGTCTATCACTGCCACATCCTCGATCACGAGGACGGCGGCATGATGGCGATCATCCGGGTGCTGCCCAAGACTTGAGCGCGAGGCGGCCGGCTACGGCACGCCCTCTTCCGCTTCGCGCTGCGCCACGCTGGTGGTCGAGGTTTCCGAGAGCGCCGCCTCTTTCTGCGCTTCCAGCAACGCGCGGCGTTTGCGCGGCTCCT
The DNA here is from genome assembly GCA_036564785.1 of Rhizomicrobium sp. Taxonomy (GTDB): domain Bacteria; phylum Pseudomonadota; class Alphaproteobacteria; order Micropepsales; family Micropepsaceae; genus Rhizomicrobium. The sequence goes on from DATCOJ010000248.1 coordinate 33,630, forward strand.
CCACGAAGCCGAGCAGCAGCGCCAGCGCGATCGCCTCGAACACGATCGAGGTCGCGAACACCGCGCGGTAGCCCAGATTGGCGGCGATCACGCCGCCGAGCAGCGGTCCTGCCGCCGCCATCACGCTCTCCGCCGTGTTGGAGACGGCCAGCCGCATGGCCATGTCGTCGCGATGGCCGAACTCGAAGACGATGTTCTGCGCGCTCATCTGGTAGCCGGAATTGGCCGCGCCCAGTCCGAAGAAGGCGATAAACAGCAGCGGCAGCGCGTGCGCGCCCATCAATACCAAAGTGGCGCCGATCCAGAACACCAGCGCCGCCACGAAGCAGGAGCGGAAGCCGAGCCGGTCCGCCATGTAGCCCCAGATCAGGTTCATCGCCGTGTCGGCAATCAGATAGGCGAAAGAGAGAAGGCCGATGGTGCCGCCGGTCAGCGCCACTGCCGTGCTGGCATAGACGATGTAGAACGGCGCGGCCACGCGGCTGGCGATGGCAAAGGTGCGCGCGATCATGAACCAGCGGAAATGCGGATCGTCGCGCAGCATCTTGGGCACATCCCGCAGCCGTTCCCGCACCGCCACGCGCGGACGCAAGGTGGGCGGCTCCGGCTCGCGCACCAGAAAGCGGAAGGCGGTCAGCCCGAGGCTGGTCAGCACGAAGGCGACGAGGAAGGTCGCACCATAGCCGTTGCCCCAGAAATTGGTGCCCACGAGATATTTGCCGGCGAAATAGGACAGCGCCGCGGCGATCAATCCGCCGGTCATGTTGCGCCAGCCCTGCAGGCGGCCGCGCCAGGAAATGGGAATCATCTTTCCCAGCAGGAACTGAAACGCCACACCCTGCGGCCCGCTGAACAGCCCAAGCAGGAAGAGAAAGATCATCACCGAGACCAGCAGCGCCTGACCGTGCAGGAACCAGCCGGACAGCGCCAGGCCCAGGATCGCCACCCGCATCAAGCTTCCGAGCAGCATGGAGACCGGCAGCACGTGGCGGCGATGCTCGATATGAGCGGCGCCGACGATCGGCGAGATGGTTCCGCCGAACTGCTGCAGCGCCAGCCCCAGGCCCACCGCGACGTCGGAGCCTGAGAGCATGTGCAGGTAGGCCGGAACGAAAGTCGGCGCATTGACCAGGCGGAAGCCGGTGAGGCCCAGCATCCCGTGAACATAGTGGCCGGCGTAGTTGCGCTTGAGATTGCGCCAGACAAATCCCTGGTAGGCCGCCTCGCGCTCTTCGGGCGCCTCGATCCCCTCGTACAACTGCTCCAACTGCCCCTCGCCTATTCGCCCGCCGCGCGCGCGACGCCAATATCTTCGGTCCGGTTGAAATAGGCGAGCAGGGCGGACGCAATCACCACCGCCCCGCCGATCGTCACCGATTGCCCGATTCCGATCCGGCTCGCCAGATAGCCCAGCAGCAGCGAGCCCCACGGCATCATGCCCAGAAAGCACTGCGTATAGTGGGAGATGACACGCCCCCGCATGTGTTCGTCGGCGGCGATCTGGATGACCGTGTTGGTGGTGCCGCCGAGCAGCATCAGGCTGCAGGCCGTGGGCAGCAGCAAGGTCACGCTCAGCCACAGCTGGTGCGAATGCGAGAACAGGATCAGTCCTACGCCAAAGGAGAAAGCGGAGAAGATCGGCGCCAGCACCAGCCAGCGCTCGTGAATGCGCGAGAGAGCGTAGGCGCCGATCAGCGCGCCGATGCCCACCGCCGTCATCAGGGTGCCGTAGCTGGTGGACGAACCGTGCAGGATGTCGCGGGCGAAGGCCGGCAGCATCGAGAGATAGGCCGCGCCAAACATCGAGGAGACGCCGACCAGCATCAGCGCAGTGCGGATGCGCGGCGTACCCAGCGAGTAGCGGTATCCAGCGACGATCTCCCGCAGCGGGCTGCCATGCACGCGCTTCGGCGCAGAGGGCAGCTCCATCAGCAGAAGGCTGGTCAGCACGGCGCCGAAAGACAGTGCATTGAGCGCAAAACAGGGCCCCTCGCCCACGATGGCGATCAGCGCGCCGGCAATGGAGGGGCCGATCACCCGCGCCAGGTTGAACATCATGGAATTGAGCGCGATGGCATGGCGGAGATCGGAGCGGCCCACCATGTCAAGCGTCATGGCCTGGCGCGTCGGCACGTCCACCGAATTGATCAACCCGATGCCGAAGGCCAATGCGATGATCTCCCAGACCTGCACGATCCCGGTGATGGTCAACACGGCCAGGATCGCGGCCTGCACCATCGACAGGGCTTGGGTGACCAGCAGCATGCGGCGTCGGTTCACCCGGTCGGCGATCATGCCGCCGAACGAGGCCAGGAAGAACACGGTGACCTGGGCAGCGAATGCGGTCAGCCCGAGCAGACGCGGGTCATGAGTCAGCCGGTAGACCAGCCAGGCCTGCGCCACCGACTGCATCCAGGTGCCCATCAGCGACACCAGCTGGCCCGAAAAGAACAGCCGATAGTTGCGGTGGCGGAAGACAGTCAGAAGCGCCAGCGCCGAGGACGGCCTCGCCAGCTCCTCGACTTCCTGCTCGGCCGGCGGCTCATCGAACGGCGTGACCGCGCTTGTCAAACCGTCGCCTTGCGTGCTTGCGTCGGGCTGATCGCTATTCGAGGACATCGCCATGGTTTCAACGGAGGTACTCTTCGAGCCGTTCCGGCTCAAGGGCCTGACCTTGCCCAACCGCATCGTCATGGCACCTATGACACGCTCGAAATCGCCCGAGCAGATTCCCGGCGCCGATGTCGCGGCCTATTACCGACGGCGCGCGGAAGGCGGCGTCGGCCTGATCCTGACCGAAGGCACCTCGCCGGAGCATCGCTCGGCCTCCAACGACGCCAACGTGCCGGGGTTTTTCGGCGAATCGTCTCTCGCAGGCTGGGCCAACGTGCTGAAGGAGGTGAAGGCGGCCGGCGGCCACATCATGCCGCAGCTCTGGCATCAAGGCATCGTGCGCCATCCCGGCACCGGGCCCTATCCCGAGGCGCCCAGCATGAGCCCCTCCGGCCTGGCGCGGCCCGGCAAGAAAGTGGCCGAGCCGATGACGGCCGATGAGATCGACGACGTGATCGCCGGTTTCGCCAACAGCGCCAGCTACGCCAAGGCGCTCGGCTTCGACGGCGTGGAGATCCATGGCGCCCACGGCTACATCATCGACCAGTATTTCTGGGAAGGCACCAATGCGCGCGACGATTCCTACGGCGGCTCGCTGGAGAACCGCACGCAATTCGCCGCCGAGATCGTGCGCGCGGTGCGCGCCAAGGTCGGGCCCGAGTTTCCCGTGCTGCTGCGCTTCTCGCAATGGAAGCAGCAGGATTTCGCCGCCAAGCTGGCGCGCGATCCGGCGGAGCTCGAGCGTTTCCTCTCGCCGCTCGTCGAGGCGGGCGTCGACCTGTTCCATTGCTCGACGCGGCGCTTCTGGGAGCCCGAATTTCCCGAAACGGGATCGGATTTGAATCTTGCCGGGTGGACCAGGAAGCTGTCCGGCGTTCCGACCATCACCGTCGGGTCCGTGAGCCTGAACGAGGATTTCATCGCCGCCTATCGCAGCAAAGGCGCGGAGACCGCGGGCATCGATCGCCTGCTGGAGATGCTGGCGCGCGGCGACTTCGATCTCGTCGCCATCGGCCGCGCGCTGATCGTCAATCCCGATTGGCCGAAGAGGATTCGCGAAGGCCAATTCGAGCGCCTGCAACCCTATTCGCCCGAGGCGCTGCAAACCCTGATCTGAACGGTTCGGAAACCGTCACAATCGCGCGCCTCGCGCATTGACTCGGGCTTGCGCGGGACTAGTCTCTCGGCACTACGGGAGCGTCATGGCAAAGGATTACATCGGCTACCAGGCATTGACGGACGCCGCGCTGCGCGGCGTCGTGCGCGATGCGTTGAAGCGGGTGGAAAAGCAGGGGCTGGTCGGCTCGCACCATTTCTGCCTGACCTTCAAGACGGGATTTCCCGGCGTCGAGATTCCGGATTTCCTGCGCGAGCAATATCCCGACGAGATGATGGTTATCCTGCAGCACCAGTACTCGGGCCTGCGGGTGAAGGACGACTTCTTCCAGGTGACGCTGTCCTTCCGCAAACTTCCCGCCACGCTGACGATTCCCTTCACGGCGCTGACAGCTTTCGCCGATCCCGGCGTGCAATTCGGCCTGCAGTTCCAGGGCGACGAAGCGTCCGCGAAGAAAGGGGCGCCTCAGGCCTTGCCCGCCGCCAAGCCTGCGCTGGAGCCTGCCAAGGAGCCGGAGAAACCGGCGGCCGAAGCCGAGGTCGTCAGCCTGGACGCCTTCCGGAAGAAATAGCGGGTCCTTCGTTTCTCCGCAGCAAGAGTGCTGCTACAATCGCATTGTCACTTCAAATCAGCATTGGGACGTGGGTCAATGAGTTCCGATTTCAATGAGCCCTCCCGGGCCTATGCGCAAGCGCCCGCGGTCGACACGATGGATCGCGAGCGAGCGCGCTTCGCGCCGGCTGATAACCTTTACGATGCAATCCGCGCAGACGTCGCGCCGATCGGCGGAGTCGACTTCTTGCCCGTGTTGCGCGAGGGGTCCCGTGAACCGCCGTTCAACGACATCGATTGGAACCCTCACGACGAATGATCATCTTGGATACCAATGTGATTTCCGAAGCCATGGCGGTGAGCCCCGCGGAACAGGTCGCGCGCTGGCTCAGATTTGCGCCAAGGGATGAACTATACACGACGGCCATCACGGAAGCGGAAATGCGCTATGGCGCAAGGCGGATGTCTCTGCACAAGAAAGGTTGGGAGCTTGAGCAAATCGTGGACCGGATTTTCACCGTTCGTTTTGCCGGTAGGATTCTCCCCTTTGATAGCGCTGCGGCAAGAGAACTCCCAGCAATTCTGATCGATATGCAGCGCGATTTGCGAACGCATTCGCGGATGGATGCCTTCATTGCTGCAATTGCGCGCGCTCATAGCGCCACCGTGGCAACGCGAAACGTGAATGACTTCGAACGTTCCGGTGTGCCGCTTGTAAATCCATGGGGCGCTTAGAATGACCAAGACCCGCACAGAAACCGACTCCTTCGGCCCCATCGAGGTCCCCGCCGACAAGTATTGGGGGGCGCAGGCCGAGCGCAGCTTGCACAATTTCAAGATCGGCTGGGAGAAGCAGCCGCTGCCCATCGTGCGCGCGCTGGGGGTGATCAAGCGCGCCGCGGCCGAGGTCAACATGGCGCTGGGCAAGCTCGATCCCAAGCTCGGCAAGGCGATCGTGCAGGCCGCCGACGAGGTGATGGAAGGCAAGCTCGACGCGCATTTTCCGCTATCGGTGTGGCAGACGGGCTCCGGCACGCAGTCCAACATGAACGCCAACGAGGTGATTTCCAACCGGGCGATCGAGATCCTCGGCGGCGAGAAGGGCTCCAAGACGCCGGTTCATCCCAACGACCACGTCAATATGAGCCAGTCGTCGAACGACACCTATCCCTCGGCCATGCACATCGCCGGCGCGGAAGAAATCGTGCACCGGCTGATCCCCAACCTGCAGCTGCTGCGCAACGCGCTGAACGACAAAGCGCAGGCCTGGAAGGACATCGTCAAGATCGGCCGCACCCATACTCAGGACGCAACGCCGCTGACCCTGGGACAGGAGTTCTCCGGCTACACGCAGCAGATCGAGAACGGCATCGCGCGCATCGAATCCACTCTGCCCATGCTGATGCAGCTGGCGCAAGGCGGCACCGCGGTCGGCACCGGCCTCAACGCTCCCAAGGGTTTCGACCGGATGGTAGCCGACCGCATCGCCGCCATCACTGGGCTGCCCTTCAAAACCGCGCCCAACAAGTTCGAGGCGTTGGCCGCGCACGACGCCATGGTGTTCAGCCATGGCGCCATCAACACGGTTGCGGCGTCGATGTTCAAGATTGCCAACGACATTCGCCTGCTCGGCTCCGGCCCGCGCTCGGGCCTGGGCGAACTGGCGCTGCCGGAGAATGAGCCCGGCTCCTCGATCATGCCGGGCAAGGTCAATCCCACGCAATGCGAGGCGGTGACCCAGGTCTGCGTCAAGATTTTCGGCAACAACACCACCATCACCGTGGCCGGCAGCCAGGGGCATTTCGAACTCAACGTCTACAACCCGGTGATGGCTTACAGCTTCCTGCAATCGGTGCGGCTGATGGCGGATTCGGCGCGCTCTTTCACCGAGCATTGCATCGTGGGCATCGAGCCGCGGCGCGACAACATCAAGGCCGGGCTCGAGCGTTCGCTGATGCTGGTGACGGCGCTGGCGCCGACCATCGGCTACGACAAGGCAGCCAAGATCGCCAAGGCCGCGCACCACAACGGCACCACGCTCAAGGAAGAGGCAGTCAAGGGCGGCTATGTAACGGCGGAGGAGTTCGACCGCCTGGTGCGGCCGGAAGACATGATCCACCCGGACGATTGAGCCCTTACGTCACGATCAGCGTATCGACATTCTGCTCGCAGGACTTGATTTCGTCGACCAGCGCTTCGGGTGTCAGGGATTTGCTCGATAGCTGGGCCTGCAAGACCTCTGCGTTCTGGGCCAGGCGCGTGGCGTAGGACTGCTCGCTCTCGTCGGGATGCAGCGCGAGATAGCGCTTGCCGGCAGCGCTGGCGCGCGCGGCGTAGTAGTCCGAGGCATTGCCGTCGAGATTGCGGATGACGAAGGCGGCAAACGTGTAGCGGGCCGCGCAGCCGAGATCGTCGCTGACCCGCGACGCCGTCGCCGGCGTCGCGTTGGGGACGCGGGGCTGTGCGTAGGCCGCCGCCACTCCGACGGCGAGCGCAACGATGACCGGTATTGCGCGCATGACAGTTCTGCTCATATGTCCGCAAGGCCCATCCGAAAAGCCAACTCGCATGTTGAGGAAACGTTCCTTCACGATCGCCCGCCACCGCACCAGCGTGGCGCTTGAGCCGGAGTTCTGGGCGGTGCTGGAGGAGGAAGCCCAGCGAAGGAAATCGAGCCTCGCGGCCTTGGTGATGCGCGTCGATGCCGGCCGCGGGGCCAATCCGTTGGCGAGCGCGCTCAGGCTTTGCGCGCTTGCCGCCAGCCGCCGCGCGTCCTAGCGTTCGCGCGGCTGCCCCAAATGAGGATTTGACATGTTAACGCTCATTCACCGTCCGATGACCCGTTCAGGCAGCATTGTCTGGCTGCTGGAAGAGATCGGTGCGCCTTACGAGACCAAGCTCGTCACCATCCGCGGCGCCGACGGCAGCGGCGCCCGCGATCCCGCCAATCCCCATCCGCATGGCAAAGTGCCGGCGCTGGTCAATGACGGCGAGACGGTGTTCGAAGGCGGCGCCATCGCGCTCTACCTGACCGACATGTTTCCGGAGGCAAAGATGGGCCCGCTGGTGGGCGAGCCCAAGCGCGGCGAATATCTCTCCTGGCTCGCCTATCGCTCCGGCGTGGTCGAGCCGGCCGCCCTGGAGCGCCGCTTCGCCATCAAGCACGTCTATGGGGCGATGGGCTGGGCGCCGCCGGAGGAAGTCGAGGAGGTGCTGAACGCGCACCTGTCCAAGAACAAATATTTTCTGGGCGATGCGTTTTCCGCCGCGGACGTCATGCTCGGCGGCGGCGTCAATTTCATGATGATGTTCAAGATGATCGCCGAGACTCCGGTGCTGAAGGACTATTGCGCCCGCATCACCGACCGGCCGGCCTTCCGCAAGATGATGGAGCGGGATCAGCAGGAAGCGAAAAACGCCTGAACGGAACCTCGCCATGATCACGCTCTATCATGCGCCGCGCTCCCGCTCCTCCAGCATCGTCTGGCTGCTCGAAGAATTGGAGACGCCGTACAAAATCGAGATCGTTCCCATCGTCTATGGCAACGGACAGGGCGCGCCGGCGCCCGAAACCTATCGCCGCATCCAGCCGCACAAGAAAGTGCCGGCCATCGATCATGACGGCGTCATCGTCTTCGAAAGCGTCGCGGTCGCGCTCTATCTGGCCGACGCCTTTCCCAAGATGGGACTGGCGCCTGCCATCGGCGATTCGAAGCGCGGGCCTTACCTCACCTGGCTCGCCTATTGGACCGGCGTGATGAACCCCGTCATCACCGCGCGCCTGCGCGGCTGGGACAAGGATGCCATCACCAACTTCGGCACCTTCGACGAGATGGAGGGCTACATCGCGCGAACGCTGGAGAAGGGGCCGTACATCCTGGGCGAGTCATTCTCCGCCGCCGACATTCTGGTGGGTGGCGCCATCGGCTTCTTTCGCGGCACGCTGTTCCCCGAGCGCAAAGTCTACGACGACTATCTCGCGCGTCTGGAGGCGCGGCCGGCCCGCAAGCGCGCGCTGGAGAAGGACAATGGCTGAGATCGTCAACCTGCGCCGCGCTCGCAAGGCGAAGGGACGCGCCGAGAAGGAGTCGCAAGCCGCTGCCAACCGCGCCAAGCATGGCGTCGCCAAGAGCCTGCGCGATTTGGCCGGAGCCCGCGACGAACTCACCAAGCGCGCGGCCGACGCGCATCGGCTGGACGACAAGAAATAATGACCGCCGGTCCATTCTCCGGCTTGCTCGTTCTCGATCTCACGCGCGTGCTGGCGGGACCGTACGCGGCGCTGCTAATGGCGGAGCTGGGCGCGCGCGTGATCAAGATCGAGCCGCCGAACACAGGCGACGATTCCCGCACCATCGGCCCCTTCCTCAAGAGCGATGGCGGCAAGACCAAGTCCGGCTATTTCATCAGCATCAACCGCGGCAAGGAATCGATTGCCCTCGACCTAAAGGCGGATTCCGACCGCCGCATCTTCGAGGCCTTGCTCTCCCGCGCCGACGTGCTGATCGAGAACTATCGCGGCGGCACGATGGAAAGGCTCGGCTATGGCTGGGAGTCTCTGAAGGACAAACACCTGCGCCTGATCTATGCCGGCGTCTCCGGCTTCGGTCACACCGGGCCCTACGCTGCGCGGCCGGCCTACGACATGGTGGTGCAGGCGATGGGCGGCATCATGAGCCTCACCGGCCATCCCGGCGGCGAGCCTACCCGCGTCGGCTCCTCCATCGGCGACCTCACCGCGGCGCTGTTCGCCACCATCGGCATCGCCACCGCGCTCTACGACCGCGAAAAGACCGGGCGCGGCATGAAGGTCGATGTCGGCATGCTGGATTGCCAGGTGGCGATCCTGGAGAACGCCATCGCCCGCTACGTGGCGACCGGCGAAGTCCCCGGCCCGCTGGGCGCGCGCCATCCCTCCATCGCACCGTTCCAGACCTACCGCACCAGGGACGGACACATCGTGATCGCTGCGGCGACGGACGCGCTGTTCGCGCGCATCGTCAAGGTGCTGGGCCGGCCGGAGCTGGCCGGCGATCCACGCTTCCGCGGCAATCCCGAGCGGGTGGCGCATTGGCAGGAGCTGGAGCGCGAGATGGAATCCGCGCTTAGCGCGCGCGGCTCAAAGGAATGGCTGGCGCTGCTCGAGGCCGAAGGCGTGCCCTGTGCGCCGCTCAACGACGTGGCCCAGGTGATGGCCGATCCGCAGGTTAAGGCGCGCAACATGATCATCACGGCGTGCGATCCCGATCTCGGCCCCGTCCGCATGCAAGGCAACCCGATTAAGCTCTCATCTTACGACGATCCTAGCACGCGCTCTCCCGCCCCCGATCTCGACGCCGACCGCGCCGCGATCCTGAGAGAGCTCGGCCTCGACTAACCCGCGCACTCCGCGCCGTCTCGTGCGAGGTGAATCACGCGGAGGACGCGGAGAAGAATTTGCGATGCATGGCACGTCTAGCTCAATTAAGCGTCAAACCTCGACACATCAAATTACCTCCCCCAATGCGGGGAGGTAAATGCAAAGCCGCTTTTTCAGGCGCCAGCTCACGGGAGTTGACAGAACAATATGGGTACCCATATCATCGGAGCAATATGGATGTATCCGATGAAAACGACCATTGAAATCGCCGATCCGCTGCTGAGGAAGGCGCGCAAACTGGCGACGCGCGAAGGCGTGACGCTGCGGACGCTGGTGGAGCGGGGGCTAAGCCGCGTCGTGAACGACACGAAAAAGCCCGGCTCGTTCAAGCTCAGGCGGGCGGCCTTCAAGGGAAGCGGTTTGCAGACGGAATTCCGCGACGCCTCCTGGGAGGCCATTCGCGAAGCCGCTTACGAAGGCCACGGCGGTTGATCGCTGTCGATACCAATCTCCTCGTTTATGCGCACCGGGCGGATTCGCCCTTTCACCAGGCGGCGGAAGCCTGCATGGTCTCGCTGGCGGAGAGCGCGGCGAACTGGGCGATTCCGTGGCCCTGTCTGCACGAGTTTCTTGCCATCGTAACGCATCCGCGGATCTATGCGCCTCCCACGCCGGTCGCCAAAGCGCTCGATCAGGTGGATGCCTGGCTGGAATCGCCCACTTTGCGCCTGTTGAGCGAAGCGGAGGAGCATTGGCCTGTGTTGCGCCGTTTTGTGGGCGGCGCCCAAATTGCGGGCCCGAGAGTGCATGACGCACGGATCGCGGCGGTCTGCAGAGAACACGGGGTACGCGAACTGTGGTCTGCCGATCGCGATTTCACTCGCTTCCCGGAGCTTCGCGTCGTCAACCCGCTGGTTCACGCGCCACGATAGCGTGCGAATTCATTTCTTGTCACGCGGAGGACGCGGAGGATTTCCAAGGTGTGAACCGTGGAACCCAGCGAGGAACGTTGGCGCGGAAGGTCTCGTATTCGGGGCCATAGGTGCGGGCGAGCGTCGGCTCTTCGTAGGCCAGGACGAAGATGTGAAAGGCGAGCCAGACGATGGCGGCGTGGGTGAGAAGGCGAACATCCCCGACGATCAGCGCCTCGCCGAGAATGACCGCAACGACACCGACATACATGGGATTGCGGACGTAGCGGTAGAAACCGGTCACGATCAGACGCTGCGGCGGCGCGATCGGTGCCGGCGTGCCCAGGCCCTCGACAGCGAAACGCCGGAACGATTCGATCAGCGGCACCGCTCCGGCGACCGCAAGCAGCACACCGATGGCGCGCAGCTGCGGCAATCCGAAGAATGGCGACTGCATCCGCCAGCTCCCGATCCACAGAGGAACGAGGACCGTCAGCGAAAACGGCGCGATCGCGAAGAAGACCGCCGACCCTAAAATCGCCCCCGCTCGCCTCATGTTAGACCCCTCGCAAGCTCCGCATCTTCCTTTTACCTCCCCCAACGCGGGGAGGTCGACGCAAATGAGCGCTAGCGAACTTGCGTCGGGTGGGGGGATGAGTCGAGTAGGCCCCCCACCCGCGTCCGCCGCATCAAGTGCGGCGTCCGCGACCTCCCCGCAAGGGGGAGGTGAAATGAGGGGCTGCACCGCCTAGAATACGCCAATGCTTCCCAATCTGAGTGAGTCTACATGAGCGGTTTTGGAGACCGCTATCGCGATCCGTTGGACGATGCGTTTGGAGAAGACCCCCAAACACAGCCGGTCCCGCGCGACCCGCCCTATCTCGCCGGTCTCAATCCGGAGCAGCGCGAGGCCGTGCTCTCCATCGACGGCCCCGTGCTGGTGCTGGCCGGCGCGGGCACCGGCAAGACGCGCGTGCTGACGACGCGGCTGGCCCACATTCTGGCCACGCGCCGCGCCTGGCCTGGGCAAATCCTCGCCGTCACCTTCACCAACAAGGCGGCGCGCGAAATGAAGGAGCGCATCGGCAGCCTGATCGGCGGCGTGGTGGAGGGGATGCAATGGCTCGGCACCTTCCATTCCATCGGCGCGCGCATGCTGCGGCGCCATGCCGAGCTCGCCGGCCTCAAATCCAACTTCACCATCCTCGACGCCGATGACCAGTTGCGCCTGATGAAGCAGATCCTGGAGGCTGAGAACATCGACGAGAAGCGCTGGCCGGCGCGCACCCTGGAAGTGTTCATCGACGGCTGGAAGAACCGCGGGCTTAGACCCGAGGACGTGCCCGAGGGCGAGGCGCATGGCTTCGCCTTCGGCAAGGGCCGCTCGCTCTATCGCCAATATCAGGAGCGGCTGAAATCGCTCAACGCGGCGGATTTCGGCGACCTCTTGCTCGACACGCTCACCATCCTGCGCACACAGCCCGAGATCCTGGAAGAATATCGCGACCGCTTCAAATACATGCTGGTGGACGAATATCAGGACACCAACACGGTCCAGTATCTGTGGCTGAAGCTGCTGGCGGGCCGCGGCGGCAATGTCTGCGTGGTGGGCGACGACGACCAGTCGATCTATGCCTGGCGCGGCGCGGAGATCGAAAACATCCTGCGCTTCGAGCGCGACTTTCCCGGCGCCAAGGTCATCCGGCTGGAGCGCAACTACCGCTCCACGCCCGCGATCCTCGGCGCGGCTTCCGGCCTGATCGCCGCCAACAAGGGCCGCCTCGGCAAGACGCTGTGGACCGAAGGCGATTCCGGCGAGAAGATCAAGGTGCAGGGCGTGTGGGACGCCGAGGAAGAGGCGCGCGCCGTCGCCACCGAAGCGGAGAACCTGCATTCCAAGAACGAGAAATACGCCGAGATGGCGATCCTGGTGCGCGCCGCGTTCCAGATGCGCGAGTTCGAGGACCGCTTCCTGGCGCTCGGCCTGCCCTATCGCGTGATCGGCGGCCCCCGCTTCTACGAGCGCGCCGAGATCCGCGACGCCATGGCCTACCTGCGGCTGATCGCGCAGGGCGACGACGACCTCGCCTTCGAGCGCATCGTCAACCGGCCCAAGCGCGGCATCGGCGACGCCAGCGTCCAGGCGCTGCATCAATTCGCCCGTACGCAGCACCTGCCGCTGCTCTCCGCCGCGCGCGAGATCGCCGAGACCGACGAGCTGCCGCCCAAGGCGCGCAAGGCGCTCGGCGAGCTCACTGCCAATTTCGCGCGCTGGAGCGAAGTGGCCAAGCACATTCCGCACACCGAACTGGCCGAGATGGTGCTCGATGAGTCGGGCTACACCGACATGCTGAAGAACGACAAGTCGGCGGAAGCGCCGGGCCGGCTCGACAACCTCAAAGAGCTGGTGCGCTCCATGGAGCAATACGAGACCTTGGCCGCGTTCCTGGAGCATGTCTCGCTGGTGATGGAGCTGGAGCAGAACAACAGCGAGGACCGCATCAACCTGATGACCTTGCACGCGGCGAAGGGCCTCGAATTCGATACCGTGTTCCTGCCGGGCTGGGAGGAAGGCCTGTTCCCCTCCCAGCGCACCATGGACGAGACCGGCCTCAAGGGCCTCGAAGAGGAGCGCCGTCTCGCCTATGTCGGACTCACGCGTGCGAAGAAGCGCGCCTTCGTTTTCTTCGCTGCCAACCGGCGCGTGCACGGCAATTGGCAGAGCGCGCTGCCCTCGCGCTTCATCACCGAACTGCCGCAGGAACATGTCGACAGCGTGGTGGATGAAGGATTCTACGGCGGCTATGTCGGCTTCCGCGACAACGCGCAGGCGGCGCATTTCGGCAGCACCTACGAGAGCCCCGGCTGGAAGCGGGCGCAGGCCAATCGCGCGGCGCAAGGCTCGGCGCGCACCCGGCCGCCCATGATCGAGGCCCAGGCCTTCACGGTGCAGACGTCCGATCCCTCCGCGACGCAATATGCGCGCGGCGACCGCGTGTTCCATCAGAAATTCGGCTACGGCTTCGTGCGCGGTGTGGAAGGCAACAAACTCACCGTCGACTTCGACAAAGCCGGCGAGAAGCGGGTGATCGATACCTTTGTGACCAGGGGGTGAGGATGAGAGGTTTATTTTCGCATTTCGAGCCCTGCTCGCCCCAGCTGAGAACAACTGGCATTATATTTACTTGATATCCCGAAGTACCCAGCACGTTAAGTTAGGAGATCAACCTTCTCTATTTTTGGAACATTTGAAGACCACCGCACTGCTGCCGTGAGCTCTACAACCTTATTTGCTTTAATTTTTGTTCCTCTCTAGCCTACGGCCATCGGGTCGTTTGCCGATTAAACAAGGAGAATACAGATGGCCGCTTACGCGCCTCAAGTTGCCATGGACGCCACGGCTGCGCTGGCCGCCGGAGAAACGGCATTCGAGCACTTCACCGTCACGCTGGTGCAAAACACCATGGACGCCTTGGTGTCGTCTGCGGTCAGCCAGATGAAAAGCTATGCCGACATGGTTTCGACCTTGGAACGCGGGCTGGCAGCATTCAAGACAGAGGCAAATCCCCCGGACGGATCGGCGATCCTAGCGTGGATCAAACTCTATTTGCCGCAAGTTGGCGGATACCTTACTGCGCCGACCACGACAGGGGCACCATTCACCATCGCGAACATCCCTACTACATCACCGCCGGCGTGGAACGCCGATTCCGCCGATGCCCTGAGCAAGTTGTTTCAGGAAGTAGACCGGATCGGCGGCGCCACCTTCGCTTTGAACAATGGGTTTTCGACAACTAGTAGCTCTACGCCTCCGCCTGCCAATCCCCCTCTCGCGGTGGACACAAGTCTGACAACGCAGGCGATCAAGGCCGATCAGTTTTATCTCACCTCGTCTACTACACCCCCCGCGCCACCCCCAGGGCTGCTCCCCGCCAACGCTAAGGCCCTGAGCGCGACCGCAACGACGCCGGCGGCAACAATCCTGGATGCCATAAATGCGGTTCTGAACAACTCGGCGGAGCAGTCCTTCAATCAGCTCTACGCCTTGGTGAAAGCCGGTCTTTACCGCGTGGTGGTGACGGATGGGCACATTCTCACCCGGGGAACCTTTGCTCTTAGAGCCAACGATTCTGCCCAGGACAACAGCTCCAGTATCGGCGTTTCCAATTTTCAGATTGCCGGGAGCGCCCGCTACGCGGGCAGGCGCCTTGGCGCCAGCATCGCGGCATCCTATTCCCAGTTGAACATACGGGTGGCAACAAGTTCGAGTTCCTCCAGCACCAGCATTACGGAAAACGTGATGGGCGAAGTGCTGGTCAACTTCAAGGGAGACTACTTCCCTGCCCTCACCGTCCAGCCCACATCCTGAAGTGCCTACTGCCGCCGGGACTGCGGTCCCGCTGGCGGATCTCGTTCTCGGCATCAGGAACGAGTTGCAGGGCGTCATCGAAGCGCTGGCACAGCCATCGGCGCGGACGGTCAGCGCCGCGACGCCTGCCGAAGGTTTTGTGCAGCCGGACCGTGTGCGCCTGACCCTGCCCGTTTCTTTCTTCCTTGCGGGGAACGTTCCTTTGCAATCGCTCCCAAGCGACGCTGCGAGCGCAATTCGCACAATCGCTATATCCCGGGTGGCCGTGCAACTCCATGGGGAGACCAATCCTCCCCCAAGTACTCTTCAGTTGGGATCGATCGAACTCGAGTTCGTCATCGCGGCCAAGCGATAGGCCGGCTCAGGGGTCGAGTCAGCGAGATTTGGATTCGCGGCCCCAAGCTGTACGAATTGGTCCGCGCTAGCAAGTTTGGCCTCCTGCGAGCTTTGCGAGTACGCGGCCGCCCATGATTGAGGCGCAGGCCTTCACGGTGCAGACCTCCGATCCCTCCGCCACGCAATACGCCCGCGGCGACCGCGTGTTCCACCAGAAGTTCGGCTATGGCTTCGTGCGCGGCGTCGAAGGCAACAAACTCACCGTCGACTTCGACAAAGCCGGCGAGAAACGGGTAATCGACAATTTCGTGGCAAGGGCGTGAGCACCGAAGAGAGACCGCGAAAAACAGCGGGACTCGCATTCCAATTTGTGGCCCTGCTCATTGGCGATCTCGTTAGCGTGATAGTGGAAACAGAAGCCATGGGCGCCGTCATGAACTTGGGTGTGCCCTTTGTCATATGGCTTCCCGTTCTTGCGTATTTCCTCATCCCAGCATCGATTTCAGTTTTCTTGTTTTGGCGTTTGGGCATCTTCTCATTTCGAGACCACGCGTGGCGAAGCCTGATGAGTCTCGTGCTCTGCGTCGTCATGCCGGCTGTAGCGTACGCTTCTCTTTACGTGATGCTCATGCCCGGTTGCTGGCAATACCGGCTCCGTGGCATTGCTTGCGATTGGTGACCTAGTGCCAAATTTGGCTCCTCCCCTGCGAAGCGGGGGAGGGGGACCATGAGCGAAGCGAGTGGTGG
>DATCOJ010000249.1:0-12836 GCA_036564785.1 Rhizomicrobium sp.
CATCGGGGATCGCCTTGATGCGCCAATTGCCCAGCGTCGCGCCTCCGCCCCGCACGCTGACCGTGGCGTCGGCGCGCAGCGTGGTCCTGGTGGAGAAATTGTCGCCCTGGCCGGCAAAGGCCGGCAAGCGGCCTTGCGCCGGGCTGATGGAAAGAAGCGGCGCGCTGCGGGAGCCGTGCACCTGCACCACCAGCGCCGAGCCTTCCGGCACGGCGATGTTCCTGAGCTGATCGCCGTGCGGCAGATAGAGCGGGGCTTCGCCGGTATAGGCGGGCGGATCGATCCACGCGTCCATCGTCGCCGTCGCCGCGCCGCCGCCTGAGAGCGAGAACCCCGCGTTCAGCCTGCGGCCCCAATCGGAGCCGGCCACGGCAAATCCCGCAAGCAGCACGAGCAGAACCACGAAGCGCAGCGCGTAGGGATCGCGCCGGGCGAGACCGGAGCGTGGAATGACGAGCCTCAGCCTGTCGTGGCGCGCCAGCAAAGCCTTGACGTGGGCGCGCCACAGGCCCTCGGCGAACTCATCGCCCTGGCCGACCGCGAGACGATCGTGGCGCTCGGTGATGGGACGGTGGGCGAGTCCGCTCTCGCGCTCCAGCCGGCGCGCCCCTTCGCTCCAATCCGGCGCGCGGAAGGATTCCAGATTGCGATAGAGGAAATAGCCGGAGGCGCCGAGGATGCCGAGCAGCGCAAGCGTGTGCAGCCCGGATGGAATATAGGCAAACAGGCCAAGCAGAGCGAGCGCGGCGAAGGCGCCGAGAATCCCGCTCGCCGGCCACAGTGCCGGCCATACGCGCTCCCAGGCGATCGCGGCGCGGGCGAGCGCGATCAGCCGCTCGATGCGGTCACTCAAGCCAAGGCGGGATCCGGTCCAGACCAACAAGAACATCGTCGCTCATCCGCGGCCGCACCACGCTCCAGCGATCGTCCTTGACCAGAACTTCCGGCGCGGGCGGCCGCGCATTGTAGGCCGAAGCCATGCTGGCGCCATAGGCTCCGGTTTTCAGGATGGCAACCAGATCGCCGGCTTTGAGTTGCGGCAGGCTGTAACCGCGGGCGAAGATATCGGAGGTTTCGCACACCGGTCCCACCACATCGTAAATTTCGGATGGCGCATCGCCCGCCGGCGCCACGCACACGATCTCGTGATGGGCGCCATAGAGCGCCGGCCGGATCAGATCGTTCATCCCGGCATCGAGAATGGCGAAGCGGTGCGCCTCGCCGTCCTTGAGATAGATCACGCGCGCCACCAGAACGCCGGCATCGGCGGCGATCAGCCGGCCCGGTTCGAGGATGAGGGAGAGGTTCAGTCCGCGCATCAGGCGCGCGACCATCTCGCCATAGGCGGCGCAGTCGGGCGGCGGCGGATCTTCGGCGCCGTAATGCACGCCGAGGCCGCCGCCGAGATCGGCGCGTGAGATGAGGTGCCCGTCGCCCCGGAGCAGCGCCACCAGCTCGACCACGCGGGCGAAGGCTTCCTCGAACGGCGCCAGCTCGGTGATCTGGCTGCCAATGTGAACATCGACGCCGACGGCTTCGAGGCCGGGCAGGGATGCGGCGCGGGCGTAGGCTTCGCGCGCCCGGCTCCAGGGAATGCCGAATTTGGTCTCGGCTGTGCCGGTGGCGATCTTGGCGTGGGTGCGGGCATCGATATCGGGATTGACGCGGATGGCGACAGACGCGGTGCGGCCGCCGGCGGCGGCGATGTCGCTCAGCGCTTCCAGCTCCGCCTCGCTCTCGACATTGAATTGATGGATGCCGGCGGCGAGCCCGAGTTCCAATTCGGCGCGCGTCTTGCCCACGCCCGAGAACACGATCTTGCCGGCCGGGATTCCCGCTGCCAGCGCCTTTTTCAATTCGCCGCCGGAGACGACGTCCGCGCCGGCGCCGAGCTTCGCCAAGGTGCGCAGCACCGCGAGGTTGCCGTTTGCCTTGACCGAGAAGGCGATCAGCGTGTCTCTCGGAAACAGCGCGGCGAAGGCGCGGGTGTTCTGTTCCAGCGCAGCGCTCGAATAGCAATAGAAAGGCGTGCCGACCTCGTCCGCCAGCGCCGCCAGGTCGACATTCTCCGCATGCATCCGGCCGTTGCGAAACGGGAAAGCGTTCATCGGCCGATCGGCTGGGGCGGACGCGAGGGGTCCTTCTGGCCCTTGGGCGTCTCCTTGCCGTTGGGCATGAGCAGATCGCTTTTGATGCCGCAGCCGGAGAGCGCCAGCGCAAGACCGAGGACGATGATAAGACGCAGCATCATGACAACCGGTTCCGCCAGAAGGCGATCTGTTCCCGCACCCGCTCGGGCGCGGTGCCGCCGAAAGATTTGCGCGACTCGACCGAGGCCGCAAGGCTCAGCACCGAGAATACATCTTTTGTAATGCCCGGCTCGATGGCCTGCATCTCCGCCAGCGGCAGGTTTTCCAGCGGCAAGCCCAGCGCCTCCGCGCGTTTGACGATGGCGCCTGCCGCATGATGTGCCTCGCGGAACGGCTTGCCCATGGTTCGCACCAGCCAGTCGGCCAGATCGGTGGCGGTCGGATAGCCCTGCTCCGCTGCCTGATGCATGGCTTCCGACTGGGCCTGCAAATCGGCGACCATGCCCGCCATTGCGGCAAGCGAGAGCTCCAGCGCATCGGCGCCTTCGAACACCGCCGGCTTGTCCTCCTGCAGGTCCTTGGCATAGGCGAGCGCCAGCCCCTTCATCGCGGCTGCCAGCGTCACGAAGCTGCCGAGGATGCGTCCCGTCTTGGCGCGCACCAACTCCGCCGCATCGGGATTGCGCTTCTGCGGCATGATGGAGGAGCCGGTGGTGAAGGCATCGCTCAGCTTGACGAAGCCGAAGGCCGGCGACGACCACAGCACGATTTCTTCCGCGAGGCGCGACAGGTGCGTGGAAGCGATGGAAGCGGCGGCGAGATATTCCAGCGCGAAGTCGCGCGACGCCACGGCGTCCAGCGAATTGCGCATCGGACGCTTAAAGCCCAGCGCTTTGGCCGTCGCCTCGCGGTCGATGGGAAACGACGTGCCGGCCAGCGCCGCCGCGCCCAGCGGCGATTCATTCATCCGCTCCGCCGCATCGGCAAAGCGGCCGCGATCGCGTTCCAGCATCTCGATATAGGCCAGACAATGGTGTCCGAACGTCACCGGCTGTGCCGGCTGCATGTGGGTGAAGCCCGGCATGATGGTGGCGGCGTGCGTCTCCGCCTGGTCGAGCAGCGCGCGCTGCAAGGATAGAAGCAAGCCATCCGTGCGGGCGCAAACCTGGCGCAGCCACAGCCTGAGATCGGTCGCGACCTGGTCGTTGCGCGAGCGCGCGGTGTGCAGCCGCCCCGCGGTGGGCCCGATCAGCTCGGCCAGCCGGGCCTCGATGTTGAGATGGATGTCCTCGAGCTCGCGTTTGAAGGCAAAGCGACCGTCCTCGATCTCCGCGGCAATCTGCGCGAGGCCCTCGAGGATGGCCTGGGCATCGGCGCGCGGCACAATGCCCTCAGCCGCCAGCATCTCGACATGGGCGCGCGAGCCTGCCAAGTCCTGGGGGGCCAGCCGTTTGTCGATTTCGATGGAGGCGTTTATCTCCTCCATGAGAGCGGCGGGTCCCTGGCCGAAACGCCCGCCCCACATTTTGTTTTTGTCCATGAGCCCGATGATGCCTCAAATGCGCCGTCTCGCAATCGCCGCCTTGGCCGCGGTGGTGCTGGGCGCCTCGCTGGCGGCGGTCTATCTGACGGTCCTGGGCCCGGTTCCCGCCGCGCGCCAGGCCTCGGCCCTGGCCAAGCTGAAACCTGCGGCGCGGCCTGCGCCGGTGCCGGCCGTGGCCTTCGCCGATGCCGCGGGCCGGCTGCACATGCTCTCCGAGTTCAAGGGCCGCTATGTGCTGCTCAATCTGTGGGCCACCTGGTGCGCCCCTTGCGTGCGCGAACTGCCTGCGCTGGCGCGGCTGCAGGGGCAAGTGCCGCAGTCGCGGCTGGTGGTGGTGCCGGTCAATGTCGGGCGCGGCAGTGCGGACGCAACGGCCGCCTTCCTCAAGGCGCACAAGGCGGATGCACTGCCCGTCTATCTCGACAGCAACACCGCGTTCCTGCGCGCCTTCCGCGCCTACGGCCTGCCGCTCAGCGTGCTGATCGATCCCAAAGGGCGCGAGATCGCGCGCGCCTTCGGGGCTGTGCGCTGGGACGACAAAGAGTCTGTGGCTTATTTCAAATCGCTGCCGGCGCGGGCGGCATCGTAGGCCGCCCAGAGCGGCGCGCAGTCGATCACAAATTTGCTCTGCATCGCCCGGTCGATCGCCATCACGGTCAAGCCCGCTTCCATCGATTCCTGCGGCGTGACCGGAAACGGCGCGGTGCCTTCCAGCGCCGCCAGGAGATCGCGGGCCATGGCCTGATCGGCACCGTTGTGATTGTCGGCGGTGCGATTGCCCCACGCCAATCGCTCGGGCTTGCCGCGGTCGAGTGCGCGGCGAAACATCAGCTTGTTGCGCACCAGGTCGGCGAGCAGCGTCCCTTCCGTGCCGGCGATATACCAGCGCCGCTCCTGCAGACTCACATGGCTGTTGCAATGGAACGAAAGCTGCGCGCCGCTCTCGTACTCCACCAGCGCGGTCTGATGATCGGCCACGTCCATGTCGGAGTGGAAGGCGTCGTTGGCGGCGCTCCAGCCGGCGTCGCGCAGGGCGTAGGCGGAGGCGCCATCGTCATAGCGGCGCGCGATGTCGCCGCGGCCGGAATGGAAGATGCGCTTGCCGCCGAAGCTTGCCACGCGCGCCGCGCGCGAGGCCGTCAATCGGCCGAAAATATCGAAATCGTGGCACACCTTGTCGAGCAGGAAGGAGCCGCCCCATTCCGCTTTGCGCCGCCAGTTGCGCGCCAGATAGCCGCCATGCTCGGGATGGAGATGTTCGGTCGCATCCATCGAGACGATCTCGCCCAGCGCGCCGGATTCGACGCGCCCGATCGCTTCGCGCACCAGCGGCATGGAGCGCATGACCAGACCGATATAGAGCGGCGGCGTTTTGCGTGACGCCAAGTGCCGCGCCAGCGCGAGGGTCTCCTCTTCGGTGCGCACGATGGGCTTTTCGCAGAAGATGGGATGGTCCGCCTCGAACGCCGCCAGAAGGTGCTCCAGATGCAGATGATTGGGCGAGCCGATCATGACGAGATCGAAGGGGCCGTCCTCGAGCAGCGCCTCCGCGCTCGCGTAGTCGCGGCCCGGCGCGATGTCCGCCTCTTTCAGGATGGGAAGCCCGACCGGTTGCGGATCGGCATAGCCGGCCAGGTCGATATCCCAGCCCACTTCCTTCATCGCCCGCAGCACGCTGGCGCTGCGCTGCCCCAGCCCGATGACGCCGATGCGATAGGTTTTGTCGCTCATGTGCATCCTCGCGGCGGCGAGTATAGGCTATGATCGCAGCGCGAATACCCGCACCGGCTGCTGATAGCGCTGCTCGCGCGATCTCACATCTGCGATCAATACAATGATCTCCCCCCTCCCCTTGCGGGAGGGGGCAAATTCGAGCGCGCCGGCGCTCGACTGGCGAAGCGGCAGCTCACAGAGAGCGCGCGAGAATTTGGGGGAGGGGGAGCGAGCAGGTTACCGCGTCGGCGCCGGGTGTTCGCCGCGGCAATCGTAGAAGCCGCGGTTCACCGCATTGTGCATCGACATAGGCGGATTCTCCGACCGAGTATCCGCGCCGGATCTCGCCAAAGAGACATTCATGCTGCCCCGACGAGTCCTCGCTGCGAGCGTGGTCTTCCTCATATCGGCACCGGCTTTCGCGGATACCCCACCGAAGCCGGAGCCACGGCTCATCGCGCCCGGCGTGTGGATGATACCCGGCAGCTTCCTGCCCCATCGCCAACCCGACGGAAACACCGTCGTCTTTGCGGCGCCCGAAGGGCTGATCGTGATGGATACCGGGCGGCACAAATGGCAGCGCCAAGCGATCCTGGATTTCGCGAAGGCGCATGGCCAACCCATCGTCGCGATCGTGAACAGCCATTGGCATCTCGATCACGTCAGCGGCAATCCGGATATCAAAGCGGCCTATCCCGGGCTAAAAGTCTATGCGAGCGATGCGATCTACGGCGCTCTCAAGGGCTTTCTGCCTAAGAGCGCCGCCGACTCCAAGCCTTATCTGCACGACAAGACGCTGCCGGCGGAGACGCTGGAGGACTTGCGGGACGACATGGCGACCATCGACAACGGCAAGGCGCTGTTGCCCGATGTCGTCGTGGACAGATCGGATACGCGCAAGGTCGGCGGAAAATCCCTTGCCGTGAATTTGGCGCGGAACGCAGCCACGGACGGCGACGTATGGCTCTACGACACCGCTACGAAAGTTGCCGCGGCGGGCGATCTCATCACCTTCCCGGCGCCGTTCCTGGATACCGCCTGCCCCGCGGGATGGAGCAAGGCGCTCGCGACCATCGACCGGACGGCATTCACAACGGTGGTTCCAGGTCATGGCTCGCCCATGAACCACGCGCAATTCGGCACCTATCGCAAGGCATTCGACGATTTCATCGCCTGTTCGGCATCGGCGCGCGCCGCAAAGGAATGCGGCCTCGATTGGGCGAATGCGGTGCAGACTCTGCCGGGCGCCTCTTCCGCCAGGGGAATGCAGGGCATGGCGGCGTATTATGTTTCGGACGTCCTGCGCGCCCATGGCGGCAAGCGCGCGGAGTGCAAGGTCTGACGCCTACCGCGTGGGCACCGGGTGTTCGCCGCGATAGTCGTAGAAGCCGCGGCCGGTCTTCTGCCCGAGCCAGCCGGCCTCGACATATTTCACCAGCAGCGGACACGGCCGGTATTTGGAATCGGCCAAGCCCTCGTAGAGCACCTGCATCACGGAGAGGCAGGTATCCAATCCGATGAAATCGGCGAGCTGCAGCGGCCCCATGGGATGGTTGGCGCCGAGCCGCATGGCGGTGTCGATGGCCTCCACGTTGCCCACGCCTTCATAGAGCGTGTAGACGGCCTCGTTGATCATCGGCAGCAGGATGCGGTTGACGATGAAGGCGGGGAAATCCTCGGCATAGGCCGCCGTCTTTCCCACCTTCTTCACGATCTCCAACGCCGCCTGGAAGGTGGTGTCGTCGGTGGCGATGCCGCGGATCACTTCCACCAGCTGCATCATCGGCACCGGATTCATGAAATGCAGGCCGATGAAATGCTCCGGACGGTCGGTGGAAGCGGCAAGCCGGGTGATGGAAATCGACGAGGTGTTGCTGGCGATGAGGGTGTGGGGATCGAGCCGGGGACAAAGCTCCTGGAAGATCTTGCGCTTGACGGCTTCGTCCTCGGTCGCCGCCTCGATCACCAGGTCGCGGCCTCTCATGTCGTCGAGGCCCTTGGAGGTGTGGATGCGGCTCAGCGCCGGATCGATGACCTCGTCCTTGATCAGCCCGCGCGCCGCCTGGCGATGCATGTTGCGGGCGATGGTCTTGGTGGAGCGCGCCAACGCCTCTTCGTTCACGTCCTCCAGCACCACGTCCACGCCGGCCAGCGACAGAACATGGGCGATGCCCGTTCCCATCTGACCGGCGCCGATGACGCCAACGCGTTCGATACTCATGCACTTAGCCTCGCGATGTTGATCAGTAGCCGAGCTTGGTCAGCTCCGCTTCCATTTCGGGGATGGCCTTGAACAGGTCGGCCACCAGCCCGTAATCGGCGACCTGGAAGATGGGGGCTTCCTCGTCCTTGTTGATGGCGACGATGACCTTGGAATCCTTCATGCCGGCCAGATGCTGGATGGCGCCGGAAATGCCAACCGCAATGTAGAGCTCGGGCGCCACCACCTTGCCGGTCTGGCCAACCTGATAGTCGTTGGGCACGAAGCCCGCATCGACGGCGGCGCGGCTGGCGCCGACGCCCGCGTGCAGCTTGTCGGCGATCTTGTCCAGCAGATGGAAGTTGTCGCCCGACTGCATGCCGCGCCCGCCGGAGATGATGATCTTGGCGGAGGTCAGCTCCGGCCGCTCGGATTTGGACAGCTCCTCGCTGACGAATTTCGAGACGCTCGGATCGGCCGCAGCGGAGATCTTCTCGATCGCCGCGCTGCCGGTCGCTTCCGCTGCCTTGAAGGCCGTGGTGCGCACGGTGATGACTTTCTTGCCCGCCGGCGCCTGCACCGTGGCGATGGCATTGCCGGCATAGATGGGCCGCTCGAAAGTGTCGGCCGAGATGACCTTCAGGATTTCCGAGACCTGCGGCACGTCGAGCTTGGCCGCGATGCGCGGCAGGATGTTCTTTCCGCTGGTGGTGGCGGGCGCCAGGATCGCGTCATAGGACGGCGCCAGCGACAGGATCAGCGCCTCCATCGGCTCGGCGACCGCCTTGGCGTATTGCGCATCGTCGGCCACCAGCACCTTCTCGACGCCCGCGAGCTTGGCTGCGGCCTCCGCCACGCTCGCGCAATCCGAACCCGCCACCAGCACATGCACCGGCGTGCTCACTTGCGCGGCCGCGGTCACCGTCTTGGCGGTGGTGTCCTTCAGGACCTTGTTGTCGTGTTCGGCGATGACGAGCGAGGCCATCAGATCGCTCCGATCTCTTTTAGCTTGTCGACCAGCTCGGTCGCGGTCTTGAGCTTGACGCCGGCCACGCGCTTTGCGGGCTCGGTCACCTTCAGCACTTTGAGTCGCGGCGTCACGTCGACGCCGTAATCGGCCGGCGTCTTCTCCTCGATCGGCTTCTTCTTCGCTTTCATGATGTTGGGCAGCGAGGCGTAGCGCGGCTCGTTGAGGCGCAGATCGGTGGTGACGATGGCGGGAAGCTTGACCTCGACGGTCTGAAGGCCGCCGTCGATTTCGCGTTCGACGTCGGCCTTCCCGTCCAGGATTTCCAATTTGTGGGCGAAGGTCGCTTGCGGCCAACCGAGCAGCGCCGCCAGCATCTGGCCCGTCTGGTTGGAATCGTCGTCGATCGCCTGCTTGCCGAGAATGACGAGGCCCGGCTGCTCGGCGTCGCAGATCGCTTTGAGGATCTTCGCCACCGCCAGCGGCTCGACCTCGCCATCCACCTTCACCAGGATGCCGCGGTCGGCGCCCATGGCGAGCGAAGTGCGGATGGTTTCGCTCGCCTGTTGCGGGCCGATGGAGACGGCGATGATCTCGCTCGCCTTGCCCTTCTCCTTCAGCCGGATCGCTTCCTCGACGGCGATTTCGTCGAAGGGGTTCATGCTCATCTTGACGCTGGCGAGATCGACGCCCGACTGATCCGCCTTGACGCGGACCTTGACGTTGAAGTCGATCACCCGTTTGACCGGGACAATCACTTTCATGCTGGTCGAATGCCTTCCCGAAAGGCGGCGTTTTATCCCCGGACGGATGCCTGTCGCCCGGGCCCCTCTGGCCGCTCGCATTTGTGCGGCGCAAAAACTAGGTCCGCGACTGATGAAATGTCAACGAAGGTTCACGGCCTGGACACTCACAATTCAGAGGCAGGGCGAACGCCGGGAATTTGGGTGCGGCGCAGCAATCCGGTATTGCCTGCGTCACTCCGCCGCAGTGCGTGAGGCCGGCGGTCCGCCGTCCTTCAAGGTCGCCAGGTAACTGACCACATCCAGCACGTCGGCGGGATTGGCGAAGCCGGCGAAGGTCATCCTGACGCCGGGCAGCATCTTTTGCGGCGCGGCGAGATAGGCGGCGAGCTTCTCCGGGGTCCAGGCGATTCCGGCGCTCTTCATCGCAGTGGAATAATTGAAGCCCGGATGTGAGCCCGCGGCGCGCCCGACGACGCCGTAAAGGTTCGGGCCGATCTTGTTGCCGCCGTTCTGATCGGCGTTGTGGCACACCGAGCAGTTGGCGGTGAACAGTGCCTTGCCGTGCGCCGCGTCGCCGGCACGCGCGGGATTCGCGACGACCAACAAGGCCGCTGCACAAAAACTCAGAACGCGGTCCACAGGAACAGCCTCACCGTGTTGTTGTCCGATGCGTCGTGGCCCAGGCGATCGAAATTGCTGCTCGCGCCGTTGAACTTGCTGAACACGACATATTGCAGCCCGACGCGCAGATTGATCCGCGCGCCGAGCGCCGGATTGGCGCCGCCGAAGGGTGTCGCGTCCACCTGGAAGAGGAAGCCCGAACTGTCCGGACGGAAGGTGCGGTTGTCCGCGAACAGCAGCGGGTCGCGCTTGCCCCAGATGTCGAACAGGCCGGCGGAGACGCCGTAGGTGTTCTCGTAATAGTACGAGGCGTTGAGGTTCAGCTCTTCGAGATCGAGATCGCGGTTGAGCGCGCCGCCCAGCGCTTGCGTCGCGCCGAGGCTTTGCGATTCGTGGATATAGCGGGCGTTCAGCGTGTAGATGTTTTCGCCGCTGCCGGTGAATTGATAGGACGCATCGACGCCGAGATCGGAGAAATTGTCGGTCTTGCCGGTGCTCTTGTCGCGGCCGGGAAACAGATCGGCGAACAGCGCGAAGGCGCCGACTTCGAAATTCTGCTGGCCATAATCCTTCTGCCACGCCGCGCGCAGGTAAGGCGCGAGCCCATGGATCTCGCTGGTGTCGGCCGGATCGACGCCGACGCGCTTGAGGAAATCCGGCGACAGGGAATCGTAAAGCCCGAACTCGGTGTAGAGATGATCGTCCCACCAGGCATAAGCGCTCAAGCCCAGCACATTCTGCGCCAGCGCATCGGAGACGAGCGTCGCGGCGTCGGGCCCTGGCATCAGATCGGAATCGGTGAAGGGAAAGCCCCAGCCGGGCAACGTCGCCCATGCGTCCTGGATGGTGGGATTGTTGTTGAGCGACAGGCCCAGCACGACGGCCGAGCCCAACAGATTGGTGTGGTCGACGGCGCGCAAATCGACATTGTCCCACGCCATGGCGCGGTCGACGCCGCTGTAGGTCACCTGCGCAAAGCTGCCGAAATGATCGCCGAACCCGCCGGCAAGAAACAGGCTCGCCTCGTCGAGCGTCGTGTTGTCGTTGACCGCATAATGCGGTGCCGGCGGTGCGGGCTGGTCCTTCTGCGTGTGTACGAAAGAGGCGACCACCATGGCGGAGATGGGCGGCGTGAAGGTGTTTCCGGCTCGCAAGGTGTAGCCGTTGAGCTTGAACTGGCGGCCGAACGGGGTGAGCTGCGGCCCGAAGGCGCCGACATGGCACACCTGGCAGGCTTGCCCGGTCTGCACTGCGAAGGCCGGCACCGCCGCGGCAGGAGATGCGGCGCAAAGCATGGACGCGGCGCCTGCGGCGAGCGCGACGATCCGGACAAAGCTCTCCCGTCGCCGCGCACCCGAAAGTGCGCGGCCTGCGCCATGGGTCGGCCGCATGGTTCACCCCAGCAGATTTTCATCGAAGCCGGTCGCGCAAGGAGGAAGGCGCGCCTGCCGTTGCACCATGGACGGCGTGTGCGTGCGATTTATTCCGGCCAAGGAATGAGCGGACGAGCCGTCAGGGTGCGGCGAGCAGCGAGTCGGTCAACGCGCAGGGATCGTGCTGGTTGGCGAAGAACATCCTGCGGCCGAGCTCGCGCGCCGGTCGTCCCGGCGTCGCTTCGAACGCGAAGATGTGCGTGGTGAGACCGATGCCGCCCTGCTTGTACCAGAGGAACCACCGGTTGCCCGCATGACCGCCGCGCAGGAAGCGGCGCGGCGGGCCCTTGCCGCCCCCGGCCGCGGTACGGTTGTAGGCCTCGTTCTTGTCGGCCATGTCGCCCAGCTGTTGCTCGATCAGGGCCCGCAGAGGCTGGGGAAGTTTCTTGTAGGAATCCACTTCCTCCACATGCGTGCGGAGCTTGCAGGGAATCTCGTCCACCCGCGGCGGCATGGGTCCGATGGCGCCAAGCGAAAGCAACAGCGGCGCGGCGAGAAGCGGAGGCAGGCGGTGCATCACTTCAGGGTTCCCAGATAGGCGATGAGATCGGCGCGTTGCTTGGCATCGGAAATACCGGCGAAAGCCATGCGGTTGCCCGGCACCACCTGCGCCGGATGGGTGAGATAGGTGTCGAGCTTATCGGGCGTCCAGGTAATGCCGGAACTCTTCATGGCGTTGGAATAGGAGAAGCCGGGCTTGCTGCCGGCGTTGCGCCCCACCACGCCGAAGAGGTTCGGCCCGATCATGTTCGGTCCGCCCTTGGTGGCGTTATGGCAGGCCGCACAGCGGCTGAACATGCTCTTGCCGGCGGCCGGATCGCCCGCGGCGAGTGCGCCGCCCGCGAGCATGAAGGCCAAGCCCGAAATCGCCGCGATGCCGATGAAGCGCATGTCAATCTCCCCAAGTCGCCGAACCCGGAGCATAGCGCAATCCCGGCTGCGGTCGAGCATGGGCCGCGCCGTTACCCCGGGCGCTGCACGCCCTCCTTGGCGGTCTCGATGGCCCGGCGGAAGCCGATGGGATCGGCGATGTCGGGGAGTTCGGTCGCATCCACCCCGGTGCCCTCGATGCGCAGATGGCCGTAGCCCAGCACCCGGCCCCAGAAATTCTGCTCCACCCGCACCCCCTCGATGTTGGGCAGCGCGATCTCGAAGGTTTTCAAGGTAAAAAGGCCCGTCTTCTCCACGAAGCGGTTGGTGGTGACGCCGATCTCGGTGGTCCATTTCTTGATCATCATGGCGAAGAAGATCCAGAAGCCAACCAGCACCCAGCCCAGCACCAAGAGCGCCAGGAGGGCCTTGAAGGTGTACCACCAGTGAAAATGCGCCCGGGCGACGATATGCTCGTTGGCGCCCAGCGACTTCTCGATATAGCTCATCAACCCCTCCGCGATGCTGTGACTGTTATATAGGAGCGGCGCCGGACTTTCCTCCCCCTAGTGCGCCGGCCGCCGGGGGCGCTGCCTGGCCGAGATCGACTTGATGACGATCCGGCCTCGCCCGCCGCCCGCGAAGGGATCGCC
>DATCOJ010000250.1:0-3265 GCA_036564785.1 Rhizomicrobium sp.
GGGTTCCCTACGATCCGGCCGGCGTGGCGCGCCAACTCGTCGCCATCATGGCGTCGCCGCCGCGCAACGACATCTTGAAGGGCGTGCGCTGTCCGGCGCTGGTGATCCACGGCGCGGACGATCCGTTGGTGCCGCTGGAAGGCGGCAAGGACACCGCCGCCTCGATCCCGGGCGCGGAGCTGATCGTGGTGCCCGGCATGGCGCACGATTTCACCAATGCGCTGGTGCCGATCTATCTCGAATATGTGGGAAATTTCGTCTCCGGCGTGGAGCGCAAGAAGGCGGCGTAAAGACAGGGTACCTTACTTGATTTTGCCTTCCTTGAACTCGACGTGCTTGCGCAGAACCGGATCGTATTTCTTGGCCGAGAACTTCTCGGTCATGGTGCGGGTGTTCTTCTTGGTGACGTAGAAGAAGCCCGTGTCGCCGGAACTGTTGAGCCTGATCTTGGCCGTGGTGGGCTTCGCCATGTCTTATCCTCGATATGCTGCGCCGAAAGGCGGGGTAAACTAGCCGCCGATCCGGCCAAGTCAAGAGCGCCCGGGACTCTGCTCGTGGCGTGCCCGAAAGACCGGCTCGGCAAAAAACGATCGCGCCTAAGCCGGGACTTTTTTGCGCGGGGCGGGCGCGGGCTTTTCCTTCGGCAGCGGAATCGGTCTGAGCAGAAAGGCCGGGAGCTTCTCCGCATCGCTGCGTTGCGGCTGCGGCCGGAACTGCTTGTCCCGCTCGTGCGGCTGGGCATCCGCCTTATGCTTGTGTTGTTGCGGCGCATGCGAGGCCTGTGCGCCGTGCGGCTTGCCATGATGCGCGGTCTGCGGCTTGGCCTCGTGCGCATGAGACGGCGCGGGCTTCGGCGCATGCGCCTGTCCATGCCGCACCGGTGCATGCGGCTGCGTGTGCGCCGGCGCGGGATGCTGGGCCGCCTGTCCGGAATGCGAATTGTGCTCGCGGCGTCCGGAATGGGGCTTGTGCCCTCTACCGCCGCGATCGCGATGGCGATCCCGCCCGCCGCGCTCTTCGTGCGGCCGGGCCTCCACGGCGTCGGCCAGGCCCTCCAGCGAACGGCGCACCAGCTTGTTTCCGGTCAGCCGCTCGATCGCCTCGACATATTTTCCGTCGCGCGGCGTCACCAGCATGTAGGCATGGCCCGAGCGGCCGGCGCGGCCGGTGCGGCCGATGCGATGCACGTAATCGTCGGCGTGATAGGGCGCGTCGAAATTGAAGATGTGGCTGACGGCCGGAATGTCGAGGCCGCGGGCCGCCACGTCGGACGCCACCAGAAACTGGATCGCCCCGCTGCGGAAGCCGTCGAGCGTGCGCGTGCGGACGGATTGATCGAGGTCGCCATGCAGCGGCGCCGCATTGAAGCCGTGCTTGGACAGCGACTTCGCCACCACGTCCACGTCGCGCTTGCGGTTGCAGAACACGATGGCGTTCTTCACGCCGTTGTCGCGGATCAGGCGGCGCAGCGCCTCGCGCTTGGCCCAATCGCTGGCGGGAATGTCGATCGCTTCCTGGACGATATTGTCGGCGGTGGTGGCGGGACGCGAGACTTCCACGCGTACCGGATGGTGCAGGAACTGATCGGTCAGCCGCTGGATCTCCGGCGGCATGGTGGCCGAATAGAACAGCGTCTGGCGGGTGAAGGGGATGAGCTTGCAGATGCGCTCCACGTCCGGGATGAAGCCCATGTCCAGCATGCGGTCGGCCTCGTCGATGACGAGGATCTGGACCTGGGAGAGCATCAGCTTGCCGCGCTCGAAATGATCGAGCAGACGGCCGGGGGTGGCGATCAGCACGTCGACGCCGCGGTCGAGCTTCTTCTCCTGGTCGTCGAAGGAGGTGCCGCCGATCAGCAGCGCCATGGAGAGCTTGTTGTGCTTGCCGTAGCGCTCGAAGCTTTCGGCCACCTGGGCTGCGAGCTCGCGGGTCGGCTCCAGGATCAGCGAGCGCGGCATGCGCGCCTTGGCGCGGCCGCGGGCCAGGAGTTCAATCATCGGCAGGGTGAAGGAGGCGGTCTTGCCGGTACCGGTCTGGGCGATACCGATGATGTCCCGCCGCTTCAGCACCTCGGGAATGCCCTGGGCCTGGATCGGCGTCGGCGTGGTGTAGCCGCTCTCGGCCACCGCCTTGAGGATCAGCGGCGACAGGCCGAGCGCCTCAAAGCCGTTTGCGGGGATGGCAGAACTGGTAGGCGGGTCGCCCGCGACCGCAACATCCTGATTGTTGAAGTCAGGCTCGCTACCCCCCCCACCCTGTGTCTCGGCCGGTGGAAAGATTGTTGCGGAATTGAACCCCGGATTCTCGAGTTCGCCGGCCGGAGCCGATTCGAACCTCGGATTTTCGAGGGGGGTACCCCCCTGGCCTTGGCCGGGGAGAGGAGAAGAAGTGTCCGAAAGGCTTACTTCACTCGCGCCGGCGTGCGTGCCGGCCAACGTCTGATTGGTCATGCGCTCCTATTAGGGGCGCATTCGGCGCCCACGCGGCAGCCCGGATCGGCCACCGATTCCTTATGCGCAACAATATAACGATGGCGAACGAAATGTCAACCTGCGGAAGGCATCCGCCCGATTGGCCGGCTATATTTGTCATGTGACGAGATTGCCGTAAGATAGGCAAAGGATGGGGGCGGTGGTTTATGGCCTGGGGAATCACGGGAACCGGCACTCGTTGGTTTGAGACGGAATTTATCCTTTCAATTGCGCGGCGAATATATCTCGTCGTCGCCGGAATTAGTTTGCTCGGAGTAATCGTGGCGCTAGGCCTCGCTCTCTTGTTTGAGCTGGGGACGTGGCGTTCGGCTTCCGAAGTTTCCGTGCCGTCGGAGTATGTTGAACATCCCCTAGCCATGGATGCTTCGGATATCCAAACGAGCCTGTCTCCTCCCCGGAATCCCGTATTCGTCGTGATGCAACCATACGTTCAGATCCCGGCGACTGGCCAGGAAGAGCTTGGTTATTTCAATGCCGATACGCCGAACGGTTTGGCGGCCTTCCCGAACGACTTCGACATCATCGGTGGCCGGGACGCTGACTTGTTTGACCGAGCCCCGACTACCGTGTCGGGCGTGGTCCGCGCCGGATTGCGGCCAAGCGCTCAATTCCTGGAGCAGATGAATCACGAACCCGGTGCGCGAGCTCGCGCCGAAGGAAGAGAATATACAATTCAGATCGTGGCGAGAGACCGTTTTGGAAATCGCTCTCCGCCGGCGAGCGTGAGCTTTCGCATCGGCTATGGACCGCCACTTGCGGCACCTCCTCTGGAG
>DATCOJ010000251.1:0-13217 GCA_036564785.1 Rhizomicrobium sp.
GCCTGCACAAGCCGAAGGCGGCGATGGCGCCGCGCAGCGCGATGAGAAGGAGTCCCGAAAGCCACAACGCGGCGACGGCGAGAGCGACAGTGGCGGCGTCGATCTGGTATCCGCCGGCATCGACCGGAGCGGCGGCGACACTCGCGCCGTTCGCCATGTCCGTCAGCGGAATTTGCGGCGGCGGCGCGGGAAGCAGGATCTGCACGAAGGATGGAGCGATGGCCGCCAGCAGCGGCAGGATCAGCAGAACGGCGAAAGCCGCCAGCCAGGTGAGATGCCGCGCGCTCGCTGAGTTTCTCGACGTCGCGATCCACGCACCGCCCAGGACCAGGCTGGTGGCGAGCATGAGCTCGCCGGCAAACAGCAGCGAACGCAAGATGGCGAGATCGCTCATCGTCCCTCCGTACGTGCCTTGTCGATGAGCAGCGCCAGCCGGTCCAGGTCCTCGCGCGAGATGTCGGTGTCGTCGCGCGACAGCAGCGAGGTGACGGCGCGCTCCACCGAATTGTCGAAGAAGGTGCGCAACAGCGATTCCAATGCGCGCCGGCCCATCTGCTCGCGAGCGACCAGCGGCTCGTAGATGTAGCGGGTGCCGTCGCTCTCGTGCCGCACATGGCCCTTCTTCTCGAGAATGGTGAGATGCGTGCGGATGGCGGTGTAGGTGGGCGGCTCGGAAATCTGCGCCTGGATCTGCGCCGCGGTGGCGCGCCCCAGCTTGTAGAGCGCCTCCATGATCTCGCGCTCGCGCCGGCTATGCGTCTCGCGGCCGGCCGGATCGGGGCTATCCGATCCATCGACTGGGCGGCGGCTGGAACTGTTGCCGGCGCGCCGGGTAGGCGGTTTCCTCACCATGCCAAATTTTTGGCATAGCAATCGTCCGCTGTCAAACAGGCGCGCGCTGGGGCTGCGAAATCGTGAAAAGCATGGATATCATGTCATCTCGCGAGGCGTGGTCTGATTCCGGAAAGATCGAGCGATGGCATCGCTGCTTAATGGCCACCAGGCGATGCTCGACCTCCGCAAACTGCGGGACTATTGCCTCAATCCAAGCCATCCGCGCGGACGGCACAAGGCGAGAGTCTTTCGCGTGGCCCTAGGGATCGAAAGGCGAGACGCGGCTTGGCTGAAACGGGAGTTGTTGGACTCGTTGAAGGAAGCCGATGCCGTCGAGCTTCCTTCGGACCACTTCGGGCGTCGCTGGCGAGTCGACGCTGTGCTGAAGCGACAAGACAGAAGCGTTGTGGTAAGATCACTTTGGTTGATGCGAAGCGGCGAGAGCGTTCCCCGTTTCGTGACATGTTGGGTTTTGTGATGAGCAAGAATGGCGAGCCTTCGCTGCTAGACGTCGTGGCCCTGCTGGCGGATCGCCCCGCGGATAGCCTCGCCCGCGGACAGGTCGGTACGATTGTCGAGTCCCTCGACGAGGATTCCGCCCTCGTGGAATTCAGCGACGATCAGGGTCGGCCCTATGCGGTTGTGCCCTGCGCGCTCTCCGAACTGATCGTGCTTCACTACGTGCCTCAGCCCGCGTGAGGCGGCACGTCACTTCGTCCACGCGAAGCCGTGGAAGAGGCCGGCGGCGTCCTTGAAATAACCTGTGACGATTCCGCCGGCGTTGATGGCCGTCGCCTGGGTGGCGATGGCGCCCGGCGCGTCGATGGCCACGATGTGGCCGCCGGGCTTGCGCAGGAAGCCGTGGCTGGCGCCGTCTGCGCCGGCATAGCTTCCGACCACGGCGCCGTGGGCATTGATGGCGCGAGGCTGCGTATCGGTCGACTGCCGCGGATCGAAGGTCGTGATGGTCCCGCCCGGATCGCGCACGAAGCCGTGCTCGTTGCCGTCGGCATCGTCATAGACCCCGGTGACGACGCCGTCCGCATTGATGCCGATGCCCATCGTCTCATTCGAGCCGGGCGCGTCGAACAGGGTGAAGCTGCCGTCGGGCTCGCGGATGAAGCCGTGCGAGCCCACCTTCCACACCAGATCCTCGCCGGTGATCTCGCCCGCGCCGTTGACCGAGGACACGGCGGTGACCAGCGCGTTCGGTGCGTCGAACACCGTGAAACTGCCGTCCGGCGCGCGCAGGAAGCCGCGGCCCTTGACCAGGCGCTCGGAGAAGAAGCCCACGATGTTGCCTTCGCTGTCGAAGCCCACGGGGAAGGTCTGCTTGGAGCGCGGCGGATCGAACACGGTGATCGTTCCATCGGCCTCGCGCACGAAGCCGTGCTCGTGGCTGCGGCGGCTGTTGGTCCAGCGGCCGCAGATGCGGCCCTGATCGTCGATCGCCAGCGGCTGTGTAATCGTCGCGTTGGGCGGATCGAAACTGGTGATGGTGCCGTCGGGCGCGCGCACGAAGCCATGGGCGTGCTCGGAATCGGTGACGTAGAAACCGGCGATCGCGCCCGCGCCGTTGATGGCGTAGGTAAAGGTCTCGAGCGAGCCGGGCGGATCGAAGATGGTGAACGTCTCGGCCTTCGCCGAAGTGGCCAGGCCAAGCGCCAGCGACACAAGACCGATCTGCCCAAGTCGGGCCGCGAACGCGTTCGTCATTGCCGTCCCTCCCTTGATCTTCTCTTTTTCGACGCGCCGCACTCAGCGCTTGATCTGGTAGACGATCCCCGACCCGTCGGGGCCACCCTCCTCGGTCGTCCCAAAGAGGTTGCCCGCAGGGTCAAGGGCCACGCCAGGAAAAGGATCCTCTCCGTCCGTGCAGCTCGCCTCGGCGCAGAACGAGACCAGCGTCCGGAACGACGAGCCGGAGAATTTGAACACTGTTCCTCCGCCGAAACCATTGTTGACGTCGTGGTATTCGCCGCCAGCGCCTGTTGCGCCATAGAGCGTGCCAAGCGAGTCCGCCACCAGCATTCCATTGGGGAAGCGGCCGTCGGAGCATTTTTTCCGCGGGCAAAACGCGTGCAGCACAATCTCCGAGCCGTCCGGCGTCAGCTCGTAGAGAACGCCGCAGCCTGAGCCGTTGCACTGATCGGTTCCGCCCACGTAGGTGAGGCCGAAGATGCTTCCTGCGCTGTCGACGAATGGCGCGCCGCTGGGTTCGCTTCCGTCGGCGCAGTTCGCCAGCGAGCAGAACCTGTGAAGCACCGTCTCGGACCACAGTCTGCGGCCCTCCACCGGAGAGAGGCGAAACACCAGGCCGTAGTTCGGATATCCGCTGCCGGCAACGCCGACCAGATCGCCGTTCGGAGCGAGCGTGACGCCGAACGGAAAGGTGCCATCGACGCAACTTCCGCCACCGGGGCAGAAGGCGTACAGCACGGTTTCCCGCCAGCGTCCGAACTTGGGCGTCAGCGAGAAGACAACCCCATGGTTGTGAGCGCCGTAACTTGAGGCCGTTCCGTAGAGCGGCGAGCTGCCATCGTAGGAGAGGCCCTGCGCTGCGCCAGAGTAGGCGAGCGGGCCTTGCGGGAACGATCCATCCGTGCAGGCGCTGTTCCGCGAGCAGAAATTGTAGAGGACGGTGAGGTTCCAGTTCCTGCCGTTTCTGTTCGGCGTGAGTTTGTAGAATACGCCGCCGCCGAAAGCACCGCCTCCATTTGCGATGCCGTAGAGATTGCCGAAGGAATCGGCGACAAGCCCTGTCTGGTACGGATAGTAGCCGTCGGCGCAATCGTTGAGCGCGCAGAAATTGTAGATCGTCCGGAACCTCCACTTGTTGGTGCCGGGTTTCCTTGTCAGCCTGAAAACGGAGCCGTCGCCTCGCACGCCGCCACCCGCGGTGGTCCCGTACAGGTCTCCGGCTGACGTCATCAGCAGCGGACCTGGATTGGCGCCGTAGACGCAGGGATAGTCGCCGCATAGCGGCGCCAGAGTCAGCAAATGACGGGCCTGCGCCGCCAGGCCGGACCACAGCACGATGACGATAGCGCCTGCAAGCGCGCCGAGATTGGACTTCCGTCGCATGGCGATCCCCCGTTTTCGGCCTGGCAACCTATCATGGGACAGCGGCCGTGAGCTATGCGTGCCCATTGGTGGCGGTTGCGTCATGGAACCTTTGCGCAGGTCCGGGCGTTCGGGGGGTTCAAGACTTTGGCCCGGAGTTCCTTCGGGTCAATCCCAAGGGGGTATCCATGTCCATTTCCAGGCTTGTCCTGGCCGCCGGCGCGGCGGCCGCAACACTTGTGCTGGCGGCTT
The DNA here is from genome assembly GCA_036564785.1 of Rhizomicrobium sp. Classification (GTDB taxonomy): domain Bacteria; phylum Pseudomonadota; class Alphaproteobacteria; order Micropepsales; family Micropepsaceae; genus Rhizomicrobium. The sequence goes on from DATCOJ010000251.1 coordinate 4,150, forward strand.
CCGCCAGTGCCCAGTCGGCTACCAAGCATTACCACATCTTTCCGGCGACCTCGTTCGAGTCCCTGAAGAAGCTGCCGGCGCCGCCGCCCAGCGACATGAACTACTACGGCGGGTCCGTGTTCTCCAACGTCAAGGTCGAGACCGTGATGTGGAACAGCAGCGTGCTGCAGAACACGCAGGACAACATCCCGCTGTTCACCGCCGCGCTGGTCGACAGCACCTATGTGGATCAGCTCGCGGAGTACGGCACCAAACGTGTCGTCGCGATAAACGGCCACAAGAACACGCACCAGACCATCAACCGCGGCACTTATCTAGGCCAGGTGGTGCTGACTCCGCGCAACCAGTCCACCATCTTGACCGATGACGACATCCAGGCGGAGCTCAAGTATCAGATCCACAAGGGCGCGCTGGTGCCGAACGATCTGAACACGCTCTACATGATCTATTTCCCCGGCAACATCACCATCCTGCTCGACGGGCAGGCCTCCTGCGTGGTGTTCGGCGCCTATCATTTCGCCACCGTCGACACGCGGAGGGCGCCGAAGCGCAACGTCCTCTACAGCGTGGAGCCGGAATGCAACTCCGGCTACGACTACCTGACCTTCGCGGCCTCGCACGAGTTCGCGGAAGCCACCACCGACAACGTGCCCACGCCGCTGGTCAATCCCGACTATCCGCAGGCCTGGAACGACTCGACCGGCTACGAGATTGGCGACAAGTGTTCCGGCAGCGGCACGCTCACCTCGCTGGCCGGCAGCTGGGAAGTGACGCAGTACTACTTGAACAGCCTGCACGGCTGCAGCGTCCAGACCACCTACACCAGTCCGTAGCGCTATTGGTGCCAACCGTGCGGCTGCGCGAAACAAGCCGCACCGTCTTGCTCAGACTCGAAACCGGTTCCTGCTACAAGCGGGAACCGGTTTTTTCTCATCCCGACGCGTTTACAAATGCAGCCGCACGTCCATGCTCTGGTGCAGCACCCGGATGATGACGAGCGCGTCCTTTGCGATTCGATAGTAGATCATGTGCCGTCCGACCGGCAGGCTGCGGTAGGCCTCTGAGATGTCGGGGCGCGGCCGCCCAAGCGCGGGATTGTTCCGCAGCGCGCCGAAGCGCTCGCGGATAGCGGAGAGATAGCGCGCCTTCTGCGCCTCGCCCCATTTCTGCGCAGTGTAGGCGCCGATGCCCTTGAGATCGGCGCGCGCGGTCCTGGAAACGACGAGTCGCACTATAGCCGCGCGAAGAACGCCTCGATCTCGTCGTCATTCTCGAGCGTGGTGACGCGGCCGGACGCGACGTCGGCCTCGCCCTTGGCCAGCGCGGCCTTGAGCCGCTTGAGCTTGGCGCGGCGCACTTCCTCGCTCTCCTTCATGAGGCGCAAGGCCTCCCGGATCACTTCGCTGGCGTTGTTGTAGAGGCCCGAATCGACCTTCTGCTGCACGAGCTTCTCAAGCTGAGGCGTGAGCGAGACGTTCATGGAGCCGCTTCCCGGATGGCGCATCCCATGTCGCAAGAATGACGATCTTTGTCAAAGTTCGTTATCTGACGGCGGACCGGAATCCTGGAGAATGGGGCTGCACAAAGGCGGAACATCGCCTATATTCCCGCCATGGCGCACAACAACGGCATGATTCCGCGGGGCAGCGGATTGAGAGAGGTCGCGGCGAAATTCCGCGCCCCCACCATGACGCCGGCCGAGATGGCGGCGTTCGTGCCGCATCGCCCGGCGCGTCCGGAGAAATCCGAAGGCGGCAAGCGCTTCAGGCTGGTCAGCGAGTACGAGCCGGCCGGCGACCAGCCCACCGCCATCAAGGAACTCGTGGGCCAGGTCAATGCCGCCGAGCGCGACCAGGTGCTGCTCGGTGTCACCGGCTCCGGCAAGACCTTCACCATGGCCAAGGTGATCGAGGCGGTGCAGCGGCCCGCCCTCATCCTGGCGCCCAACAAGACTCTGGCCGCGCAGCTCTATGCCGAGATGAAAGGCTTCTTCCCCGAAAACGCGGTGGAATATTTCGTCTCCTATTACGACTACTACCAGCCGGAAGCCTATATCCCGCGCACCGACACCTATATCGAGAAGGATTCCTCCATCAACGAGGAGATCGACCGCATGCGCCACGCGGCGACGCGCGCCATCCTCGAGCGCGACGACGTCATCATCGTGGCCTCCGTCTCCTGCATCTACGGCATCGGCTCGGTCGAGACCTATTCCGGCATGGCGGTCACCATCGCCAGGAAGCAGCGCTGGGACCGCATGGACCTGATGCGCCAGCTCAGCGCGCTGCAATACCGCCGCAACGACGACAATTTCGTCCGCGGGGCTTTCCGCGTGCGCGGCGACACCATCGATCTGTTCCCCGCGCATTACGAAGACCGCGCCTGGCGCATCGAGCTGTTCGGCGACGAGGTGGATTCGATCAGCGAATTCGATCCGCTGACCGGCCGCCCCGCGGGCCAGCTCGATCAGATCAAAGTTTACGCCAATTCGCACTACGTCACGCCGCGGCCGACCTTGGCGCAGGCGATGAAAGGCATCCAGCAGGAGCTGATCGCCCGCCTGGAAGACTTCCGCAAGAACGGCAAGCTCCTGGAAGCCCAGCGCCTGGAGCAGCGCACCCAGTTCGATCTGGAGATGATCGAGGCCACCGGCTCCTGCGCCGGCATCGAGAATTATTCGCGCTGGCTGACGGGCCGCAAGCCCGGCGAGCCGCCGCCCACGCTGTTCGAATATCTCCCCGACGAGGCGCTGGTCTTTGTCGACGAGAGCCACGTCACCGTGCCGCAGATCGGCGGCATGTATCGCGGCGACTATCGCCGCAAGGCGACGCTCGCCGAATACGGCTTCCGCCTGCCCTCGTGCATCGACAACCGCCCGCTCAAATTCGAGGAGTGGGACATGATGCGTCCGCAGACGGTCTACGTCTCTGCCACGCCCGGACCGTGGGAGCTGGAGCGCACCGGCGGCGTGTTCGCCGAGCAGGTGATCCGCCCCACCGGACTTATTGATCCACCGGTCGAAGTAAGACCGGTGGAAAGCCAGGTCGACGACCTCATCTTCGAATGCCGCGAGGTGGCGAAGAAGGGCTACCGCGCGCTCGTCACCACCTTGACCAAGAAGATGGCGGAGGACCTGACCGAATACATGCATGAGCAGGGCATCCGCGTGCGCTACATGCATTCCGACGTGGAGACCTTGGAGCGCATCGAGATCATCCGCGACCTCAGGCTCGGCGCCTTCGACGTGCTGGTCGGCATCAACCTGCTGCGCGAGGGCCTCGACATTCCGGAATGCGCGCTGGTCGCCATTCTGGATGCCGACAAGGAAGGCTTTCTGCGCAGCGAGACCTCGCTGATCCAGACCATCGGGCGCGCCGCGCGCAACGTCGACAGCAACGTGATCCTCTATGCCGATCGCGTCACCGGCTCGATGGAGCGGGCCATGGCGGAAACCACGCGCAGGCGGGAGAAGCAGCGCGAGTACAATGCGGCGCACGGCATCACGCCGCTCTCGATCAAGAAGAATATCGCCGACATCATGGGCAGCATGTACGAGCGCGACCACGTGATGGTGGGTGCCGGCGAGCTGGGCTTCGCGGAAGACGGCAAGGAATTCATCGGCCACAACATCCGCGGCCATATCGCGGCGCTGGAGAAGCAGATGAAAGAAGCCGCCGCCGACCTCGAATTCGAGACCGCCGCGCGTCTCCGAGATGAAATCAAGCGCCTCACCGCCGTCGAGCTCACCATCGCCGACGATCCCTTCGCGCGGCAGTCGGAAGTGGACGACGCGGCCGACGCCGCCGTGCGCGGAGCGGGACGCGGCGGAAGAGCGGGAAAGAATGGTGGAAGCGCGAAGAAGAATTCCCCTCCCCCAACGAGGGGAGGGGTTAGGGGTGGGGCGAACTCCCCAACGCCGGGAGGTGCTGCGGGCTTGTCACGCCGTAGCTCCGAAGGAGCGAAGGCGGATGGGGGGACTTCTGCCGGTGACTACACTCCCGACGCCATCGACGACGCCTTCCTCCGCGCCGTCCGCGACGGCGCGGACTCAGAATCTCCCTCTTCCCCATCGGGGGAGAGGGATGGGGTGAGGGGGAAGCTCGGCAAATCCGGCCGCTCCCGCATGAAACGGGCCGGCCGCCCCAACGTCCCCAAAACCTTCGGCAGCCGCAGCCGCTAAGCGCGCTTGTCCCGGCGTAGCTCTCCAGGAGCGAAGCCGGATCAGCCGCCGGCGTCAGCAAAGCGGCTGCATCGGGCTTGAAGGACGCGCAGGCCTGCTATCCTTAGACAATGGTGCACGATTCGGACATTTACGACGATTTTCGTGAATTTGAGACTAGCCGTTGGGATATCCGAACGGCGGACCTGACCGCCTTTCAAAGCGTTTTGGCGAGTGCATCGAACGAGATGCCCCTCCAGCTATGTCTGCAACAACATCCTCAATTGTTGTGTGCATACCTTAGGAGCGGTCACGGGGAATGGGTGATCCCGCAGAAGCGGCTCGGCGCCGAGTATGTGCCAGATTTTGTCATCGGTTGCGGCAATTCGGCGGGGATACTTTGGGATTTCATCGAATTGGAGTCCCCTCGTGCGTCGCTAGTTCTGGCGAACGGTCAAGCATCACGGGAACTCCGCACCGCGATTCATCAGGTCGAGCGTTGGAGAGCTTGGCTTCAGGATAATTTGGACTATGCCCGGCGCGGATATTCGCAACATGGGTTGGGACTTCGTGAGGTATCCCCATCGGCCTTTGCAAAGGTCGTCATAGGCCGAAGGTCGCAAGTATCGCACGAATTCAACCGGCTCAGACAAACATATCGCGACAGCCACCATATTGATGTGATGACGTACGACCGCTTGGTCGAAGACTTTGAGCGGATGAGCGGAATCATCCGAGGCTGCCGAAACGACGAGTAGTTGGGATGCCAGCCTTTCGCCACCGCCGAATTGACGGCATACGTCTTCTACCGAGGGCGGTAGCCGTCGTCGGCCTCGGCGTCCCGGAAAAATGGGTTGCCCGGACCCTTCGCGAAGCTCAGGGCCGGGCAATGACGGTGTTTTGGGTTTTGGATTGGGTTTGAGACTGCAATCCGGCCGCTCCCGCAGGAAACGCGCCGGCCGCCCCAACGTGCCGAAGACATTTGGCAGCGGGTCACGATAAGAAACGGCAGAGGGACGGCGGCGGGGGGCCAATGGGAACGGAGGCCGTGGCGGGCCGTTTCTTCCATGAAGTCGGGGCACTGCCCATCCGGGGGACTCCATGAAAGCGATTGCAGCCGGCGAGATAGCGGCCCTTCTGATCGGCCCTGCCGCCGCGCAGGAGACCAAGCTCACCATTCGGCCGGGCCATTCCACCGTGATCCATCAGTACGTCACGACGGAGCGGGTGCAGCCCAGTGTGGCGAAGATGCACTTTGAACTCGGGACCGAGGTTCCGGATGCGATCAAGACCCAGCCGGTGCCGCTTGGCATGGTCGCCAAAGTGCCGGAGGTTCGGAACTACGAGTATTTCGTCGCGGACGGCGGGAAGGTCGTGTTCGTCGAGCCGTACACCAGGCGCGTCGTCCAGATCGTGCAGTGATTGGTCTTTTTTTGCGAACACGCTCTCGCGCGCCCCGCTAGAAGAACGTCCGCAGGAACGCTGCCGTCTCGTCCGAAATTCCGCAGATCTTGTCGGTGGCCTGGCGGTAGAATTTGAAATCGAGCTCGGCCTGCGGCGAGCCGTCCTTCACATTGCGCCACGGCTTGAGTTCGTCGCGTCCCAGCGGGTGCTTGGCCGGGCGCACGCGGTCAACCTCGATGCTCACCCGCGGAGTCCAGCGCGCCGCGCCGCGCGGCCTTGTATGGGCTTTGACGGACGCGACCACGCCGCGCGCGATCAAGCCGCGGCCGCCTGCGTTCTTCGAGGCAAGCACGAAGATCTCGTCGCCCGCGGCGATCGCCTTGCCGCCATACATGGTCTTCTGCGCCGCGAACACGAATCGCTTCGCGCGCGGATCGTTTACGGCGGTCTTGATCACGAACGGCATGGCACCCTCATGCTACCGCTTCGCCCGATTGCGCTCTAGGTCGCGCATATGTGAGCGGCGCAGCCCCGTCCACACACTTATGTCATTTGACGATACCGGCGCCGCGCACGGACGCTCGGTCCCGCAATGCCCGGCACCGTCATGCCGGCGAGGGGAGGGAGCCGCGATGCCTGCGGGCGAGCGGACGGACACGCGGGAGGCCTGGACGGCGTTCTGGCAGGGGCCGGTCGCCAACCTGCAATGCATCCGCGGCGCGCCGGAGGTGACGCAAGCGCTGCGCGGCCATTGGGCCTCGTTCGCCGCATCGCTGCCGCCGGAGACGCGCGTGCTCGATCTCGGCTGCGGCGCCGGTGCGGCGGCGCGATCGCTGGTGGCGGCGCGGCGGGACTTGCGCGTCACCGGCATCGACTTCGCGCGCATTCCCTCGCCCACCGATCCGCACATTCACCTGCTGTCCGGCACGGCGATGGAGTCGCTGCCGTTTGCGGACGCCAGCTTCGGCGCCGCGGTCAGCCAGTTCGGCTTCGAGTATGGCCGCATCGAGGAGACGGCGGTGCAGCTCGCCCGCGTGCTGGCGCCGGGCGCGAGACTCTCCTTCCTGGTGCATCATGCGGAGAGCTCCATCGTCGCCTCCAACCGCGCCCGCCTCGGCGCGCTCGTGGCGTTGCAGGAGCAGAAGACTCGCGCGGCCTTCCTCTCCGGCAACGCCGCCGCCTTCGCCGCGGAGATGGCGTCGCTCCGGCGCCGGCATCCCCGCGACACGCTGGTGGCGGAGCTGGCGCGTATCCTGCCGCCGCGGGCCAGGTTGGGCGGCCGCGAGCGGCTGTCGGCGTGGAGCGCAGTGGAGCGGGCGCTGGCGCCGGAGCACCGCATCCTGGAAGCGCTGGACGCCTGCTGCGTGGCGCCGGAGAGTCTCGAGGATTGGCTGGAGCCGCTCGGCCGTTTCTGCGATCTGGGCAAGCCCGCCATCCTGCGCAAGCCGAACGGCCAGCCGATCTCCTGGCGCATCGGCGGCGCGCTGCGCCAGCCAGTTGAATCGTCATCGCCCGCTTTATGCGGGCGACCCAATTTTTTGGAAGAAGAGGAAATTGGGTTGCCCGGACCCCTCGCGAAGCTCAGGGCCGGGCAATGACGGATCTGAAATTTGAATGAGGAACCACGCCGCGATCTCCGCGTTATCTTTTGTTGCGTGTGAGTGTGGGTGCGCCATGTCGTCATTCGGTCTTTACGTCTTGGGTTTCGTCGTGCTGCTGGCCGGCATCGGCTACGGCGCCTATCTGCTGCACGTGCCGCACACCTGGATTCTGGTGGGCGGACTGGTGATCATCGGCATCGGCATCATGTCGGCCGTGACGCGCACCAAGCGGCGCGATCCGCCCAGCGAAGCCCCGCCACCCTAGCTCTCGCCTACGGGGTATACAGCTCCGCGGTGCCGGGATCCTCGTCGAGCCAGGCATCGCCGCCCACGGCCATCGCGCGTCCGTCCGGCAGCAGCGCCAGGCTCAAGCCGCCGCGCTGATGGGCCATGCTCTTGGCCTGCACGAACTTGTCGTGCGCGGGATCGAACAGCTCGGCCGTCTCGAGGTCCTTCCACAAATTTCCGAAATAGGAGAGCCCGCCCGCCACCAGGACGCGGCCGTCCTTCAGCGTGACGCCGGCGAACTTGTCCCGCGGCTGCAGCAGCGGGCCCGCTGCCTTCCACTTGCCGATCAGGGGATCGAACAGATCGGCGGCGCTGCATGGGAGCGCCGGCACGCAATCTCCGCCCGCGACCAGCACGCGCTCGTCGTGCAGCAGCACCGCGACCTGGCCCACATGCGGGCTCTTCATCGGCGCATTCTTCGTCCAGCGGTCGCTCGCGGGATCGTAGGTTTCGTTGTCGGCAAGCACACCCTCGGTGTTGTAGCCGCCGGCCACCAGCACGCGTCCGTCGGCGAGCAAGGTCGCGGTGAAGCAGACGCGATGAACCAGCATCGGCGCGGCTTGCGTGAACGTATCGGTCCTGGGATCGAACACCTCCACCCGCGTGGTGCCGCGCACGCAGTGATAGGTGGTGCAGCCGCCCAGGATGAGCACGCGCCCGTCGCTCAGCTTGACGGCGGCGTGGAGGTAGCGTCCCGCCTTCATCTGGCCGGGCATGCTCCAGCTGTCGCGCGCGGGATCGTAGAGCTCCGTGTTGGAGGCGCCGGCGCAGTCCTTTCGGCACAGACCGGTGACGAGGATGCGGCCGTCGTCCAGCATGATGGCCACCGCTTCGTAGATGTTGGGCAGCGCGGGCTTGGAGGCGGCTTGCGTCCAGGCGTTGCTCGATGCACTCCAGGTTTGCGTGGCGGCCGGCCAGTCCCAATCCTCGTCGTCGCCGGTCATACCGACGGAGACGACGCGGCCGTCGCTGAGCGCGAAAGCGTTGCCGGGGCCCACGGCGGTGACGAGATGGCCGGCGAGACTCCAGCCGTGTTTGGCCTCGGCTGGCGCTGCGGTTATCAGCGTTACGGCAAGCGCGAGCACCGTCAGCGAAGACAGCGAATGAAGCAGGCGAGTCATGGCGGCCTCCCGGCGGTTGCGCCTGCAAGGAGACGCCAACCACGGCCGCGGTTACTTGATCGCCGTCAAGGACGGGATACGAGGAACTACCTATTCCTTCCGCGCTTTCTCTGCGCGCCGGCTAGGTCAAAGGCTAAGCGCCGGCTTGCGCGCGGAAGCGCTGGGCCGAGCGCGCCTTGGCCTTCGCCGCCCATTCCGCGCGATCGCGCGGCGGCGCATTGGTCACCAATGCCTCGAGCAGGTGATGCGCCGCATGCGCTACGTCGTCGACGGCGCGGTTGAACGCGGCCTCGTTCGCCTTGGACGGCCGGGTGAAGCCCGAAAGCTTGCGCACGAATTGCAGCGACGAGGCGCGGACCTCGTCATCCGAGGCCGGCGGCTTGAAATTGTGCAGCGTCCTGATGTTCCGGCACATGGGCGTGCTCCCGGAAAGGTCCCACGCCGATTGTAGCCGATATGACTCCCCTCCCCCAACGAGGGGAGGGGTTGGGGGTG
>DATCOJ010000252.1:0-9426 GCA_036564785.1 Rhizomicrobium sp.
GGCAGCCCCCTCACCCTGAACCCTCTCCCCCACATTCGTGGGGGAGAGGGAAATCCTTCGATCGACCTCATACCGTCTCCATCGCCTGCACCGCGTCGGCGCAGCGGTTGCACAGATCGGGATAGTCCGCGTGACTTCCCACTTCCGGCAGGATCATCCAGCAGCGGGCGCATTTGTCGCCTTCGGCGTGATGGAACACAACCGCCGCGTCGGTGACTTCCGGCAGGCGGAAGGCGTCCTCTGGCGCGGGATGGGTGGAAATCATGGCACGCGAGGTGATGGCGATCTCGCCCAGATCGATGCCCTCCAACAGTGCGGCATCCTCCGGCGTAACGAACAGAACCGGCCGCGCCTCGAGGCTGGCGCCGATCACCTTGTCCTTGCGCTTCAATTCGAGCGCGCCGGTGACGACGCGGCGCAAGGTTCGGATGCGCTCCCACTTTTCGATCAGCGACTCGTCGCGCCAACCGCGCGGCGTTTCCGGAAAAACCTGCAGGTGCACGCTCTCCTCCTCGCCGGGAAAGCGCTCGAGCCACGCCTCCTCCATGGTGAAACACAGAATCGGCGCGAACCAGGTGACCACGCGGCGGAAGATCTCGTCGATGGCGCTGCGCGCGGCGCGGCGGCGCGGCGCATCGGCGCGGTCGCAATAGAGCGAATCCTTGCGGATGTCGAAATAGAAGGCCGACAGGTCGTTGGTGCAGAAGGCGAACAGTTCGGTGTAGACGCGGTTGAAATCGTATTCCGCGTAAGCCCCGCGCACGAGCTCGTCCAGCGCCGCCAGCCGCGCCAGCATATAGCGCTCCAGCTCCGGCATCTCGCCATGCGGGAGGCGCTCTGCCTCGTCGAAGCCGGCGAGATTGGCCAGCATGAAGCGGATGGTGTTGCGCAAACGGCGGTAGGAATCGACGTTGGACTTGATGACGTCGTCCCACACCCGCAGGTCGCCGGTGTAATCGGCGCTGGCCGAGACCACCCGCAGGATCTCGGCGCCGTTCTTCTCGGCGATCACCTGCGGCAGCATGGTGTTGCCCAGCGACTTCGACATCTTGTCGCCGGCATCGTCCAGCACGAAGCCGTGGGTGATCACCGCATCGTAAGGTGCGCGGCCGCGCGTGCCGCAACCTTCCAGCAGTGAGGACTGGAACCAGCCGCGATGCTGGTCGGAACCTTCGAGATAGACGTCCGCATGGTCGGCCTTGGGCCAGGCGGGATCGATCGGCTGCTCCACCGTGAACACGTGGGTCGAGCCGGAATCGAACCAGACGTCGAGGATGTCCCGCACTTGCTCGTAGTCGTTCGGATCGCGGTCGTTGCCGAGGAAGCGTGCGGGGGGCGAGTTGAACCAGGCATCGGCGCCTTCGGATTCGAAGGCTTCGGCGATGCGCGCGTTCACGGCCGCATCGTTGAGGATCTCTCCCGATTTCTTGTCCACGAAGATGGCGAGCGGCACGCCCCAGGCGCGCTGGCGCGACAGTACCCAGTCCGGCCGCGTCTCCACCATGGAGCGCATGCGGTTCTCGCCCGCCTGCGGCACCCATTTGGTGTCGCGGATGGCCTGCATGGCGAGATCGCGCAAGGTCTTTTCGCCGGAGCCTTTGAACGGCCTGTCCATCGCGGCGAACCATTGCGGCGTGGCGCGGAAGATCACCGGCGCCTTGGAGCGCCAGCTATGCGGATATTGATGGCGCAAGGTGCCTTTGGCGAGCAGCGCGCCGGCCGCGATCAGTTCCTTGATCACCGCGCCGTTGGCGTCGCCGTCCTTTTTGCCGTCGCGGGAGAGGATGAACTTGCCTTCGAAGCCGGGCGCGTTTTTCGTGAATGATCCATCCTCGGCGACGACATTGAATGCCTCAGGATGCGTGCGTGTGTAATCCGGATCATTCTTGAGGATGAGCTCGAAGTCCTCCTCGCCATGCCCTGGCGCGGTGTGCACGAAGCCGGTGCCCGTATCCGCGGTGACATGTTCGCCAGGTAGCAATGGAACTTCAAACTCATATCCACGGCCATGCAGCGGATGTGCAGCGATTGCGCCATTGGGGGACACGTCTTCGATATGCCGTATCTCGATCTTGGCGTGACGGGCTACCGCATCTGCAAGATCATTAGCGATAAACAACCTCTCGCCCAAAACTGCCAGAGACCCATCTTCTACCTTGGTGACCTCGTAGACCGAATATCGCATCGTCGGCGAGTACGCGATCGCGCGATTACCAGGGATTGTCCAAGGAGTCGTTGTCCATATGACCACCGAACTTCCAACTAGGAGCTTAGTCACGCGCTCAATTTCCGCATCGTCGCGCGCGGCGTGCCGCCGCATCGATTCAGGGACAGTATCGAGAGCGACTATTGGATTCGCACTTATGATCGGAAACTTCACGTAGATCGTCGGGCTGGTTTTCTCCTTGTATTCCACCTCGGCTTCGGCGAGCGCGGTCTTCTCGATGGGCGACCACATCACCGGCCGGAAGCCGCGATAGAGCAGCCCGTTGTCGACGAATTTGTGCAGCTCGCGCGCGATCACCGCCTCGGCGCGGAAATCCATCGTGGTGTAGGGCTTGTCCCACAGCCCGATGCAGCCCAGCCGCTGGAACTGCTCGCGCTGCACGCCGATCCATTTTTCGGCGAATTCCCGGCAGTCGCGGCGCAGCTGTTCGACCGGCACCTCTTCCTTGGACTTGCCCTCGGCGCGGTAGCGTTCCTCGATCTTCCATTCGATAGGAAGGCCGTGGCAGTCCCAGCCGGGGATGTAGGGCGCGTCCTTGCCCAGCATGCCCTGGCTGCGCACCACGAAATCCTTCAGGATCTTGTTGATGCCGGTGCCGAGATGGATCTCGCCATTGGCGTAAGGCGGGCCGTCGTGAAGGATGAAGAGCGGGCGGCCCTTGGCGGCCGTGCGCATGCGGCCGTAAAGGTCCATGCGGTGCCAGCGCGCCAGCCATTTCGGCTCAGCCTCGGGCAGGCCGGCTTTCATGGGGAAATCGGTTTGCGGCAGGAAAAGAGTGGCGCGGTAGTCGCGGCCTTCTCTGGTTTCGGTCTTGGCGGGCATGCGTTCGATTCAGGCCTTAGGGATTGGCGGGTTCGCGAAAGAGCGTGCGGCGGTCCCGGACTCCGCGCGAGGAAGCATCACCCCCGGCGCGGAGCCGGGCGGCGAATTCGCGAACATCCCCCAAGGATTCTCATGTCGTCCGGCCTTAAGCCTTGCCGCGGCCCTTCTAGCAGCGCGCCCGTCAAGCGTCCAGAACTCATTAAAACGCGCTGTGGATGACAGGCGTGTTTATGTCGTTTCACGCTTCAACAGCATCCGCGCCTGGTCGGAATCGTTCTTCATTTGCGCTTTGAGCGCGTCGAGGGAATCGAACGTCATCTCCGGCCGCAGGTAGGACACGAGCTCCAGGGCGAGGTGCTTGCCGTAGAGATCGCCCGCGAAATCGAACAGATAGGTTTCCAAGAGCGGCGCATCGCTCTGAAACATCGGACGAATACCGAGATTGGCGACGCCCGGATGCGTGCCGGCCGGTTTGTCGTCCTCGATGATGGTGGCGCGCACCGCATAGACGCCGAAGGCCGGCTTCAGATAGCCGTCGAGCCGCATATTGGCGGTGGGAAAGCCAAGCGTGCGGCCGCGCTTGTCGCCCTCCTCCACCCGCGCCTCGATCGTCCAGTGATGGCCGAGCAGCCGCGCCGCCTCCTCCGGCCGGCCCGCCTTCAGCGCCGCGCGGATTTCGCTCGAGGAAATCTTCTCGGCGCCATGCGCGGCCACCGGCGCGAAGACATCCACGCCGAAACCTTCCATCTCGCCCATATAGGCGAGCACGGCGGCGTTGCCGGCGCGGCCCTTGCCGAACTGGAAATCGGCGCCCACCACCACGCAGCCCACGCCCAGGCCTTCGACCAGCACGTCCAGCACGAAGTCCTGCGCGCTCTTCTTCGCCATCTCGGCATCAAAGGCGAGCGCGTAGAGCACGTCGGCGCCCTCGCCCGCGATCAGCCGCGCCTTGGTGCGGAACGGGGTCAAACGGAAGCATTCGGCATCGGGACGGAAGAATTCCTGCGGATGCGGCTCGAAGGCGAGCACGCCGAGAGCGGCGCCGCGCTCCTCGGCGAGATGTTTGGCCTGCGCGATCAGCGCCTGGTGGCCGCGATGGACGCCGTCGAAATTGCCGACCGCCACCACCGCGCCCTTGTAGGCGTCGGGTATGTCCCGGTAGTGGCGGAAGATGCGCATGCGGTTCGGAATCAGGCGCGTGCGGGCGGCATCACCACCGCCTCGCCTTCGACCACCACCGTGTCGCCGACCTTGCAGACGCATTCGAAGGTGACGCGGCGCTTCTCCTTGACGACGTCGCGCACGGTGCAGAGCGTGGTCACGGTGTCGCCGATGCGCACCGGCGCCCTGAAGCGGGCGGTGGAGCTGAGGAAAACGGTGCCCGGCCCCGGCATCTTCATGCCCAGCACGGTCGAGACGTAGGCGAGGCTCAGCACGCCATGGGCGATACGGCCCTTGAAGATCGTCTTGCTGGCATAGTCCTCGTCGAAATGGACGGGATTCATGTCGCCGCTCACTTCGCCGAACAGTTGCACGTCGCGCTCGGTGACGGTCTTGACCAAGCTCTCGCTCATACCGGGCTGAAGATCGTCGATGGTGTAAGGCATGTCGCAAATCCCTGGAGGTGTGGCCGCCGTCTCCTTAGCGGCTCGCCCCTTCACCACACAAGCGCGCGCATGGCCCATCGGGGATGCGCCTCGGGAACCGCGAACAACTGCGCCAGGCCTTCGGCGGTCAACTCGCCAAGCTGGGCGGCATGGATGCCCTGGGCCACGAACAGCGCCTCGATGCCGGCGCGGTTGGCGCCGAGAATGTCGGTATCGGCACCGTCGCCGACGGCGAGGGGTCGCGCGATCTCACGGCCGGCCGCCTTGCGCGCGGCGGCGAGCGTGGCGTCGTAGATGGGCCGGTGCGGCTTGCCGTAGTAGATCACCGCGCCTCCCAGCCTTTCGTAAGCCTGAGCCAACGCGCCGGCGCACCAGATCAGCCGGTCGCCGCGCTGGACCACGATGTCCGGATTGGCGCACAGCATGGTGAGGTTGCGGGCCTTCATCTGGTGAAAGAGCCCGCTGTAGTCCTCCGCCGACTCGGTGGTGTCGTCGTAGAGGCCGGTGCAGAGCACGACCTCTGCTTCGGCCACTTCGACGCGTTCGATGTCGAGGCCGCCCAGCACGCCGCCGTCGCGGTCCGGCCCCAGATGATAGACGCGCAGCGTTCTGCCGGCGGCGGCAATTCGGTTCTCGACATCCTCGCGGGCGACGGCGCCGGAGGAGACGATGGCATCGTAGCAGTCGAGCGGCACGCCGACGCGCTTGAGCAGCGACTCGACGTCGACGATCGGCCGCGGCGCGTTGGTCAGCAGCACCACCGGGCCATGTTCGGCGCGGAAGCGGTAGAGCGCTTCCACCGCCGCGGACTCCGAGCGGTAGCCGTTGTGCAGCACGCCCCAGACGTCGCAGATCAGCGCGTCGTAGCCGGACGCGATCTCGGACAGGCCAGAGATGATCTTTAATGTGGTCATGCCCTGATTCTGGAGCCGTCCCGATCCTCTACAAGAAAATGCACGCGGAGTCGCGGAGCCGCGGAGAAACTCGGCACACTACTCTCCAGGACGTCATCCCCGGGTCCGCGAAACGAAGTGGAGCGGATCCCGGGGACCCATTGACGCGGTCAGCAGAGGTGAGAATGGGTGGCCGGGATTGCCTTCGCTGCGCTACGGCAACCCGGCCATGACGAGCTTTTTTGGGTTGTATTTCTCCGCGGCTCCGCGCCTCCGCGTGAGCAATTCTTCCAGAAAACTCAAGCGGATTTGCGGAAGGGGATGACCGGGGCGAGCGTGTCCGGCAGGGTCTTGATCTGGTCGTCGCGCACGGCGCGCGGCTCGCCGAACAGATACCCTTGCGCGAAATCGACATTGTAGTCGAGCAGCTGGACCACGGTGCGCTCATCCTCCACCCGCTCGGCGATGAGATTGAGGCCATGGCGCTCCAGCAGCTTCTTGAGATCCTCCGCGGCCACCGCGGCATGCGCATCGCTCATGTTCCCGGTCAGGATGTCGGCGCGCACTTTGATGTGGCGGAAGCCCAGCGATTTCAGCCTGCCGAAGTCCAGCGCCAGCGTTTCGACATGATCCATCGACAGGCCGAAGCCGAGACTGGCGAGATAGTGCAGATTCTCCTCGCCCTTGGGCCCCGCCTTGAACACGGCGGCTTGCGCGAATTCGAACACGATCTGCTGCGCCAGGTCCCGGTTGTGGTGCATGTATTCCAGGAACTGCGGGAAGAACTCGGCGTCCGCCAAGGTGTCGCCGGAGATGTTGCAGAACATGCCGATCTCGCGATTCTTCTGCACCAGGCGGCGCACGATCTGCACGCAGCGGAACAGGAGCAGATTGTCAACCACCGACATCAGCCCCGCGGGTGCCGCCACCTTGATGTATTGCGACGGCATGATCACGGTGCCGTCCTCGGCGCGAAGGCGCGACAGCGCTTCGTAGTAGCGCAGCTTGCGTTGCGGCAGGCTGACGATGGGCTGTAGATAGAGATCGACGCGGTTCTCCTCGAGCGAAGCGCGGATGGTTTCCAAAAGACCGGATTCGCCCAGGCCATGAAGCTGGTTGCGGGCCGCCTCGTGGGCGCGGCGCTCGATGATTTCGGGCTCTTCCGCCGGCACCTGCTTGGCCTTCTGCGAAATTTTCGCGGCGAATTCCCGCATCAGGCTTTCCAGCACCTGCAGTTCGGCCACCACCTTCTTGCCCTGCGCCGAGGCGCGCGCCTCAACCGCGGCGTTGACCTCTTCGATCTTGGCATGGGTTTCGTCGAGGGCGCGGGCGAAATCCTTGCCGGCGCGCCGGAGGTTGGAGAGCTCGCGGCCGATGCGGCGGCGTTCGCTGCGTCGGGCAATGGCGGAGTGAATCTGCGCCGCCGCGAGCAGCGCCGCAACGCCGATCAGCACGGCCACCGGTCCCTGGGCGATCCCGAACAGGCTCAGGGCCAGGGCCAGCGTGGCCGACGCCATCACATAGATCGCCGCCAGAATCGCATGCGCCATGGACCGGATCTCTCCACGATTCGGGCCGAGCATGACAGGCGGGGCATTTCCAATCCGTTAACCAAGGGGGCGCTGGCCCCGCCTGGACGGCCTCAGAAACTGTAACTGGCGATCAGCTTCACTGCGGCGGGGGCGACCAGCTGATTCCCGGTGACGTGCTGGTAGAACGGCACTTCCAAGTCGGCATAGAGCTTCCAATTGGCGGCGCTGAGCGCCAGGCCCGGCGACACCAGGAGACGCGTATAGCCCGTGTTCGCGGGATCGCCGATGCCGCCGTCGCGGCCGCGGTATGAGGCCACCACCTGCAGCACCGGAGCCAAGGAAGCGGTGGGGCCGAGATGCCAATTGGCGTAGGTCGCGCCGATGGCCCCATTGACTTCGCTGCCGGGGCGATAGTGCCGCTGGGTAGCGATCTCATGCTGCCACATCGCCTGTGCGAACCATTGAAAGTCGCCGGCGGTGTCCAGCGTGCCGGTGTGATAGGCGCCGAGCAGCAGATCCGTCGAGCCGGAGCCGATCTCCACATCAGGATCGAAATTCTTGAACGTGTTGTCGCCCGTCGGCAGCTTGACGCCGGCGATGATGCCGGTGGACATGTCCGGGGAAAATCCCGAATAGACGCCCATCAGGCGAACATCGCCCAGCGCGCCGTGATTGAAGGTCTCGGGCGAACCGGAATCCGCCGTCACGAAATGACGCTCCGTATACGGAACTTCGGCCATGACGCCCCAGCTGTCGTTGAACATGTACTGGCCGCCCAGCAGATAGAAGTTGGAGCGGATGTTCTTGTCGTCGTTGTTCGCCTTGGGCGCGCCGGAATCGCCGCTCCAGTTCCGGTTCTGGTCGAGATAGTCCCATTCGAGGAACAGCGTGCCGCCCGGTCCCGCCGGAAGCAGGGTGCTGGTGCCCACGTCGAAAATGGCGCAGCCGCAGGCACAGGCCAGCGCCGCGCCCGGCATTCCCGCGAGCATTGCGGCCAGCAATCCGGATCCCGCCCGCAGCCAAACCTTCATCGAAACTTCCCTTCGGATCGAATTGCCGCCACAATAGCTGCGACCAATTCGCAAAAGCGAGCCCGCTCCGCGCCAGCGCGACGGAACGCCGCTCCGGAAATGGAAACAGCCATGAGCAAGACCGCCTACGATTTCTCCTTCCGCTCCATCGACGGCGGCGCGCTGCCGCTAGACGCGTTCAAGGGCAAGGCATTGCTGGTGGTCAATGTCGCCAGCCAGTGCGGGTTGACGCCGCAATATTCCGGCCTCGAGGCGCTGTGGAAAGAGAAACGCGGCGACGGGCTGGTGGTGCTGGGCGTGCCGGCCAACGATTTCGGCGCGCAGGAGCCGGGCAGCGAGCAGGAGATCAAGAATTTCTGCGAGACGCGCTTCGCCGTCGATTTCCCCATGACCGCGAAGGAGCACGTGATCGGGCCCGAGGCGCATCCGCTCTACAAATGGATCGCCGGCGAACTCGGCGAGGACGCGGCGCCCAAATGGAACTTCCACAAATATCTGTTCAACCGCGACGGCAGCCTTGCCGGCACCTTCGGCTCGCGCACCGCGCCGGATGCTCCCGACCTCGCCGCCGCGATCGATGAGGCGTTGGGACACTAAATTCCCTCGCCCCCACGAAGTGGGGGAGAGGGTTAGGGTGAGGGTGTGTCAAAACTCAGAAATCAGAAGTCAGAAACGCGCTGCATCGGCATCCTCTTCTGGTTTCTGAGTTCCGACTTCTGACAACCCCCTCACCCCTTCCCTCTCCCCCGCTAAAGCGGGGGCGAGGGAGATTCTTTTTTACCCGCTTGCCTGGGCGGAGACGCGGATTTCGATGCGGCGGTTACGCGGCTCGCTGACGTGATCTCCCGTCGCGATCTTGAGGCGCGCTTCGCCGAGGCCCTGGCTCGTCACCCGCTTCGCGGAAACGCCGTTGGCAATCAGCGCGTCGGCGATGGCACGGGCCCGCTTCTGCGATGCCGCCAGATTCTGTTCCGGCGTGCCGGTGGTGTCGGTGAAGCCGGCGATGGAGATGGCAGTGTGGTCGTAGTGCCGCGCGATGACCGCGACCGTCACCAGAATGTCGCGCCCGCCCGCCGACAGCTGGTTGCCGTCGAACAGCGCATCGTTGCGGATGTTGAGCACGATATCGTCGCCCGGCCTCGCCACGCCGACGGCGCTGCCGCGCAGATGGGCGCGCAGGTCGCGCTCCTGATTGTCCATGTAGCTGCCGATCATGGCGGTCTTGAGCGGACCGGCGCTGGGGACGCTCTGTGGCGCTCGGCGCGGCGGCGCCGGCTGCTCGGCGCTGCGCAATTCCCCCGGCACCGGCGGCAG
>DATCOJ010000253.1:0-18831 GCA_036564785.1 Rhizomicrobium sp.
AAACAGGCCGAGGAGCGCGGGCTCTACTTTGCGCTTCTCGCGTTTCATCCAGGTCTTGAGGTGCGCCTTTGCATGTTTCAGCGGACCGATCGAACCCGAAACATCCGTGAGCAGCGAGGCGTGCACCGAGCGGTGGCCGAAATCCTCGCGCAACGCCTCGGCGATGGCCTCCTTGTGGCCGACCACCAACGCAATGGCGCGGTCGAGCCATTCGATGCGCTTGGCCGCGGTCGGCGGCCCGTCCTTGAGGTGGGCGCGGCGCTGGGTCTCCAGAATCGCGGCCATGCGGCGCTCGGCGTCCGAGGCAGGCGCGGCACGCTCCATGGTGAGAGGTCGGGCTTCGGCGGCGCTCATGGCGGGCTCCGGGTTAATTTCGGCGGCGAAGAAGGCGGACGGTTGACCGTTTGTTAAAGTAGAGCAGCCCTTTCCGGCCCGGACAATGCTCGCTTAACGCTTTGTTACGGCGCCGTTAGCACACTGGACCAGCCGGCAATGCAACGGCGGCAAGGCGTTTGGGGGCAGCGTGGACAAGAAGATCGAAGCGTCGCGCAAATTCGCCAACGACGCCATGGCCTTAATGGCCAAGGCGGAGGTCGAGCCGACGCCGGAGAATTTCCAGCTGTTCTACCGCTTCGCGGCGGGCGAGCTTCCGGCCCTGCGGGAGGCGATGGGCGGCCACGTGGCGGCCAAGAAGCCGATCTCCCCGGTCGTGCTTGACGATCTGCGCGAGCGCTTCCTGGGCACCGGGCAGGTCGAAGCCGTGATCGCCGATCTCGGCGCCGGCATGAGCAGCGCGCTCAACGCCGTGCTGTCGCGCATCGAGACGGCCGAGCGCGACGCCGTCGCCTATGGCCGCACCCTGTCGGAGGCGAGCGGCGAACTGGGCGCCGAGCACTCACCGGATGCGCTGCGCAAACTGGTCAACGGATTGCTCGTCGCGACGGAGGAGATGGAATCGCGCACCAAGGATCTCGAGGCGGAGCTGCAGCGCTCCTCGCAGGAAGTCGACGAGTTGAAAGCCAAACTCGACGACGTCCGCAAGGAGAGCCTGACCGATCCCTTGACGGAAATCGCCAACCGCAAGGCCTTCGACATCGAACTCGGCAAGGCCATTGCGCAGTCCCGGCGCACCGGGGAACCGCTGTGCCTGTTCATGTGCGACATCGACCGCTTCAAGATGTTCAACGACACCTGGGGCCATCAGACCGGCGATCAGGTGCTGCGCCTGGTGGCCAGTTGCCTGTCCGAGAACGTCAAGGGCCGCGACACCGCGGCGCGCTACGGCGGCGAGGAGTTCGCGGTGATCCTGCCGCAGACGGCGCTCGCCGATGCCGTGACCCTGGCCAACCGCATCCGCACGCGGGTGGAGAGCCGCAAGCTGACCAAGAAGTCGACCGGCGACAATCTCGGCACCATGACCATCTCCATCGGTGTGGCCCAGCTTTCGGCCAGCGATGTGGGGGCGACCCTGGTGCAGCGGGCCGATGCCTGCCTCTACGCGGCCAAGAACGGCGGCCGCAACCTGGTGATGTCGGAGAGCGGGGTCCCGGCTGCCACGCTGGCGGCCTAGACCGCCTTCCCCGCCGCGCTGGGCCGGCCTATCCTCGGCGGCGAAGGCTATTCCGGGGATTTTCATGCGCAAGGATTTCGAACGCGCCCATGTGACGGCGCACGACAACATCGCGGTGCTGACGCTCAACCATCCGGAGGTGATGAACGCGGCCTCGGTGAAGATGATCCGCGGCCTCTATGCGGCGCTCGATCACATCGAAAAGCCGGACAGCGGCTTCCGCGTGGTGGTGATGACCGGCGAAGGCCGCGGCTTCTGCTCCGGCGCCAATCTGTCGGAGGTGCCGGATGAAGGTGCCTCGCAGGGCGGCGTCGGCTCGGCGCTCGACACCGCCTATCATCCGTTCCTGCGTCGCCTGCGCGATCTGCGCATGCCGCTGGTGACGGCGGTGAATGGCGCGGCGGCCGGCGTCGGCATGAGCATCGCGCTGATGGGCGACCTCGTGCTCGCCGCGCGCTCGGCCTATTTTCTTCAGGCCTTCGCACGCATCGGCCTGGTGCCGGACGGCGGCTCGACCTGGCTGTTGCCGCGGCTGATCGGATTGGCGCGCGCCAAGGAACTGTCGCTGCTGGCGGAGAAGCTTCCCGCCGAACTGGCGCTGGAATGGGGCCTGATCAATCGGGTGGCCGATGACGCAGCCCTGATGGACGACGCGCTGTCGTTGGCGCGGCGGCTGGCGCAAGGGCCGACGCAGTCCTATGCGCTGATCCGGCGGCTCTATTGGGAGAGCCCGCACAATTCCTATGACGAGCAGCTCGATCTCGAGCGGCAGTCGCAGGGCAAGGCCGGACGGACCGAAGATTTCATCGAAGGCGTCACCGCCTTTCAGCAAAAGCGCCCGGCGCAGTTCAAGGGGAAATAAAGCTATCGCCGAGCAATGCGGGCGGCGCAGGGCGGCAGCGCTCGCGCGCCCGTGACTTGCGCGGGGCCGGCGAAATGCGGCCTATGGGCCCAAATTTTCGGGGGACTGCCGCCGCGCCGGCGGCCTCTTCGCAACACCGCAGGGAGTCACAAAGATCATGCGACGTCGTGTTTTCGCGCTCGCGGCGCTTGCCGCCTCGGCCAGCGTGGCCGTTCTCGCCGCCGTCCAGCCGGCCCACACGCAATTCGGCACCTGGGGCTTCGATCCTTCGGCCATGGACAGGAGCGTGCGCCCCGGCGACGACTATTTCATGTTCGTCAACGGCAGCTGGTACAAAACGGCCGTCATCCCGCCCGACCGCGCCAGCACCGGCTCCTTCCAGAATCTGCGCATCCTGAGCGAACAGCGCATGCAGGAGATCGCGGGCGCCCTCGACGCCAAGCCCTACGACCAGCTGAGCGACGAAGAGAAGAAGCTCCACGATCTCTATGACGCCTTTATGGACCAGAAGCAGATCGACGAGCGCGGACTGGCTCCCGCGAAGGCAGATCTCGACTTCATCGCCAATCTGAAGACGCCCGAGGACGTGGCGGCGGCCATGGGCTCTCCGCGGCTCAGTCTCGACGGACCGTTCGGCGGCGGCATCGGCGTCAACGACAAGGATTCGAGCCAATACGCCATCGATCTCGGGCAATCCGGCCTCGGCATGCCCGACCGCGACTACTACCTCAAGGACGACAAGGCGTTGGCCGACACCCGCGAGGCCTACAGGAAGTATCTCGCCTCCATGTTCACGCTGGCGGGCTTCTCCGATCCCGACAAGCGGGCGCAAGGCGTCTACGACCTCGAGCACAAGATCGCCGAGGCGCAATGGCCCAATGCCGACCGCCGCGACGAGGACAAGACCTACAATCCGATGACGTTCTCGGATTTGCAGAAGCTGGCGCCGCAATTCTCCTGGGTGGATTATTTCAAGGCTGCCGGCGTCTCCACGCAATCGCCCAAGGGCGAGCGATGGGTGATCGTGGCGGAGAAATCGGCGTTCCCGAAACTGGCGCAAATTTTCGCCGACACGCCGGTTTCCACCTGGCGCGACTATCTGGCGGTGCACTATCTGCACACCTTCGCGCCCTATCTGCCCAAGACCGTCGACGACACCGACTTCGCCTTCTACGGCACCGCGCTGCAGGGCAACTCGCAGCAGCTGCCGCGGGGCGCGCGCGCGGCGCATGTGCTCGACAATCTGATGGGCGAAGCGCTGGGCAAGCTCTACGTCGCCAAGTATTTCCCGCCGGAAGCCAAGGCCAAGGCGCTGGAGCTGGTGAACAACCTGCTCAAGGCCTATGACGCCGACATCCGCACACTCAGCTGGATGACGCCCGCGACCCGCGAAAAGGCGCTCTTCAAGCTGCACCATTTCGGCGTGAAGATCGGCTATCCCGATCACTGGCGCGACTACTCCGCACTGGTCATCAAGCGCGACGACCTGCTGGGCAATATCCAGCGGGCGGGCGAGTTCGAGTGGAACCGCAGGCTGCAGCGGCTGGATCAGCCGGTCGATAAGTCGGAATGGGGCATGTCGCCGCCGACGGTGAACGCCTACGACAATTTCCAGTTCAACGAGATCGTGTTCCCGGCGGCGATCATGCAGCCCCCTTTCTTCGATCCCAACGCGGACGACGCGGTGAACTATGGCGGCATCGGCGCAGTGATCGGCCACGAGATCAGTCACGGCTTCGACGACCAGGGCTCCAAGTTCGACGCCACCGGCGCCTTCAACAATTGGTGGACCGACGCCGACCGCAAGGCCTTCGAGGCCAAGACAGCGATGCTGGGCAAGCAGTACGATTCCTACGAGCCGCTGCCCGGCCTGCACATCAACGGCGCTTTCACCATGGGCGAGAACATCGCCGACAATGCCGGCATTGCCATCTCGCTCAAGGCCTATCACATCTCGCTCAACGGCAAGCCCGCGCCGAAGCTCGACGGCTTCACCGGCGACCAGCGCTTCTATCTGTCCTTCGGCCAGATCTGGCGCGCCAAGCTTCGCGAGGGCGCGCTGCGCCAGCAGGTGCTGTCGAACGAGCACAGCCCGCCGCAGTTCCGCGCTATCGGCGCCCCGCGCAACCAGAACGAATGGTACGCGGCCTTCGGGGCCAAGAAGGGCGAGAAGTACTACCTGCCGCCGGCCCAGCGCGTGCATATGTGGTGAGTTAAAGGACAACGGACGCCGCTCCGGAAAAAAGACCGGGGCGGCGTTGTCATTGAAGGACCTGACGATGAAGCGCTCGACCATTCTGATTGGAATTCTTGGCCTCGGCTCGCTGGCAGCCACGATGGCTGTTGCGAACAGCAACCAGCCGGCGGTGCCGCCCTGGGGCGTCGATCTGTCCTTCATCGACAAGGGCGTGACGCCGGGTGGCGACTTCTTCCTCTACGCCAACGGCGCTTGGTACAAGCACAACACTATCCCGGCGGACCGTTCCTATTCCGGCGTCAATCTGGAGCTCAATCTGCAGAACGAGGCGCGGCTGAAGGGCATCGTCGCCGATCTGCACACGCGCAAAAATCTCAACGTCGAAGAGACCAAGCTGCGCGACTTCTATGACGCCTACACCGACCAGAAGCAGATCGAATCGAGCGGCATGAAGCCGGCGGCCGCGGACCTCGCTGCCATCGCGGGCCTCAAGTCACTCGACGACGTGGCGCGCGCCATGGGCACGCCGGCGCTGTCGCTCGATGGGCCGTTCGCCCAAGGCATTTTCGTCGATCAGAAAAACCCGAACATCTACGAGATGTATCTCGGCCAGTCGGGCCTCGGTATGCCGGACCGCGACTACTATCTGAAAACCGACAAGGAGATCGTGAAGACGCAAGGAGCTTACAAGAAATACATCGGCCAGATGCTGAGCTTTGCCGGTGTGAAGGATGCCGGCGCGCGCACCGAAAAGGTCTATGCGCTGGAGCACGACATCGCCGTCGCTTCCTGGCCGGCCGCAGACCGGCGCGACGCCGAGAAAACCTACAACCCGATGACGATCTCCGCGCTGGAGAAGCTGGCGCCACAATTTCCCTGGAGCGCCTATTTCGCCGGCGGCAAGCTGTCTCGCAACTCGCCGCATGGCGAGCGCATCGTGGTGGTGGCGGAGAAATCCGCCTTCCCGAAGCTCGGCGCGGTGTTCGCCAAGACGCCGGTCGAGGTCTGGCGCGACTACCTGACCGTCCGCTACATGCACAGCTTCGCGCAGTTCCTGCCCAAGGCGGTGGACGATACGGACTTCGCCTTCTACGGCACCGCGATCCAAGGCAAGCCCAAGCAGCTCGACCGCGGCACGCGCGGCATCGAATTGCTCGACCAGGATATGGGCGAGGCGCTGGGCAAGGTCTACGCCGCCAAATATTTCCCGCCGGAAGCCAAGGCCAAGGCGCAGATCCTAGTCCGCAATCTGCTCAAGGCCTATGCCGAGGACATCAAGACCTTGTCCTGGATGACTCCGGCGACGCGGCAGAAGGCGCTGGAGAAGCTCAGCCACTACATGCTGAAGATCGGCTATCCCGACCGCTGGCGCGACTATTCCAAGCTCGCCATCGTCCGCGGCGATCTGGTGCGGGATGCGAAGAACGCCACTCAGTTCGAATGGGACCGCAATCTCGTCCGCATCGACCGTCCGGTGGACAAGACCGAATGGGGCATGACGCCGCCAACCAACAACGCCTACTACAACCCCACCTTCAACGAGATCGTATTCCCGGCCGGCATCCTGCAGCCGCCGTTCTTCGATCCCAACGCCGACGATGCTGTGAACTACGGCGAGATCGGCGCCACCATCGGCCACGAGATCAGCCATGGGTTCGACGACCAGGGCTCGAAATACGACGCCCTAGGTTCGCTGCGGAACTGGTGGACGCCGGCGGACCGCAAGAACTTCGATGCCCGCACCGCGGCGCTGGCGAAACAGTACGATCAATATGAGCCCCTGCCCGGGCTGCACATCAATGGAAAGCTCACCCTGGGAGAGAACATCGCCGACCTCGCGGGACTCGTCATCGCCTACAAGGCCTATCACATCGCGCTGGGCGGCAAGCCTGCGCCGGTGCTGAACGGCTACACCGGCGACCAGCGCTTCTACATCGCCTATTCGCAGAGCTGGCGGCAGAAGGACCGCGAAGGTATCGAGCGCGCGCGGCTGCTGTCCAATCCGCACAGCCCCGCCAACTATCGGGTCAACGGCGTGGTACGCAACGACGATGGCTGGTACGCGGCGTTCCCTGAGATCAAACCCGGCGACAAATACTGGCTGCCGCCGGATCAGCGGGTGCACTTGTGGTAAGCTCCGCGGCCCGATCGCAGAAACGCAAATCTGGAACATGACGATGACGATGAAGCTTCTTGCCGCCGCTGCGGCATTGATCTGTCTGAGTGGCGCAGCTTCCAAGGCGGAGAATCCCACCTATGGCACCTGGGGCGTCGACCTTGCCGGCATGAACCCTTCGGTGAAGCCGGGCGACGATTTCTTCGACTATGCGAACGGCAAATGGTTCGCCGCCGCCGTTATTCCCGCAGACCGCACCTCGACCGGCGCCTTCGACGATCTGCAGATCCTCAGCGAAAAGCGGATGAGCGCGATCATGGCGGAGCTCGAGGCCAAGCCTTATGGGGAGCTCAGCGACGAAGAGAAGAAGCTGCGCGACCTCTACGACGCCTTTACCGACACCGCGGCGATCGAGAAGCGCGGGCTGGCGCCGGCCAAGAGCGACCTTGCCCACATCGCCGCGCTCAAGACGCTCTCCGACGTCGCCCACGCCATGGGCGATCCATCCCGCCAGAGCGGAAGCCTGTTCGGCGCGTTCGTCGGCGCAAACCCCAAGAACTCCAACCAATACGTCCCCATCGTCCTGCAGGCGGGACTGGGCATGCCGGACCGCGACTATTATCTGAAGGACGATCCGGCACTGGCTGCCGCGCGTGCCGCCTACAAGACCTATCTCGCGACCATGCTGTCCCTGTCGGGTGCCGCCGATGCCGAGCGGCGCGCCGCCGCCGTGTTCGATCTCGAGACCTCGATCGCCAAGGCCCATTGGCCGGCCGCCGACCGGCGCGACGCCAACAAAACCTACAATCCGATGACCGTCGCCGAGCTCGATGCCTATGCGCCGGGCTTCCCGTGGGACGATTTCTTCGCCGCGCTGGGCATATCGGCCAAGGGACCGGACGGCGCGCGCAAGATCGTCGTGCGCGAGAACACCGCCTTCCCGCTTCTCGCGCATGTCTTTGCGCAGACCACGGTCGCCGTGTGGCGCGACTGGCTCACCGTCCGCTACCTGCACGACATGGCCGCCTATCTGCCCAAGCGCTTCGACGACGCCGATTTCGAATTCTACGGCAAGGTGCTCGGCGGACAGCAGCAGCAACTGCCGCGCGGCACGCGAGGCGTCCGCCTGCTCGACCAGCGGCTCGGCCATCCGCTGGGCAAGCTTTATGTGGCGAGATACTTCCCGCCGGAATCCAAGGCCAAGGTCGAAGCGCTGGTCGCCAATCTGCTCAAGGCCTACGACGCCGACATCCGAACCATCGGCTGGATGACGGCGGCCACCAAGGAGCGGGCGCTGGAGAAGCTGCACAAGTTCACGCCCCATGTCGGCTATCCCGACAAGTGGCGCGACTATTCGGGGCTCGTCATCCGCCGCGACGACCTGTTGGGCGACGTCGAGCGCAGCAATCTGTTTGAATGGCACTATCGGCTCGACCGCATCGACCAGCCGGTGGATCGCAACGAATGGAACATGACGCCGCCGACCATCAATGCCTATTACACGCCGTTGTTCAATTCGATCTTCTTCCCGGCCGCCATCCTGCAGCCGCCGTTCTTCGATCCCAACGCCGACGACGCGGTGAACTACGGCGGCATCGGCGTGGTGATGGGCCACGAGATCGGCCATGGTTTCGACGACCAGGGCAGCAAGTATACCGGCAATGGAATCCTCGAGAGCTGGTGGACCGACGCCGACCGCAGCGCCTTCGAGGCGCGGGTGGCCGATCTCGGCGGCCAGTTCGATTCCTACGAGGGGCTGCCGGGCCTGCACGTCAACGGCAAGCTTACCATGGGCGAAAACATCGGCGACCTTTCGGGCCTCAGCATCGCGCTGCAGGCCTATCACTACTCGCTCAACGGCAAGCCCGCGCCGGTGCTCGACGGCTTCAGCGGCGACCAGCGCTATTTCCTCGGCTTCGCGCAGATCTGGCGCCAGAAGAACAGCGAGGCCATGGCGCGACGGCTGCTGCTCTCCAATCCGCACAGCCCGCCGCATTGGCGGGTGGACGGCCCGACGAGGAACGTCGATGCCTGGTACGACGCCTTTGGCGTCAAACCCGGCGACAAATATTACCTGCCGCCTGAGAAGCGGGTGCACATCTGGTGAAGAACTAGCCGGGCTGCTTTCGCCGCGCCGGTTTACGCGTGGGCGCGGCTTGTTTGCGGCGCTTGCGCTTGACGGTCTCGCTCTGCGAGGCGATGTCGAACGCCCGCCTGGCCCAGCGCGCCAGTTCCTCCGGCTCGTCGTAGAGCCGCTCGGGAATGGCGTAGTAACCCGTGACGATGGTTTCGCCCCGCTTGTCGAAGGAGAAGGGCTTAGCCTTCTCCGCGAGATAGGCTTGGCGCGTCGCTTCGTTGGTCTTGAAATAGATGCGCTCGTCGCTGACGAAGCCGATCATGACGTCGCCCGAGAACAGACCCTCGCCGCCGAAGAAACGGCGCAGCGCGATGGGGCCGAACGCATGAAAGAGGTCGGTAAAGCGGTCCGGATCGGACTTGGCCGCCACCTCAGTCCGCTTCGGCCGGCTTCAAGGTGACCGACTCGCCGCAACCGCAGGCGGCGGTCTGGTTCGGATTGTTGAAGATGAAGCGGTTGCCGAGTTTCTCGCGCACGAAATCCATCTCGGTGCCGATCAGGAACATGATGGCCTTGGGATCGAGGAACACCTTGACGCCCTTGTCCTCCACGACTTCTTCGAAGGGCTTGGCGGCTTCCGCATAGTCCATGGTGTAGCTCATGCCGGCGCAGCCGCCATTGACCACGCCGACGCGCACGCCCTGATACTGGCCCTCGGCGCCGGCCATGATGTCGCGGATGCGCGTCGCCGCGGCCTCCGAAAGCCGGATCGCCTTGGGCCGCTCGCGCTTAGGTCGTGCCGTCGTTGCTGTCGTTGTCATACTTCGCTCATTCGCCTAATACATGTTCAATTCGAGTTTCGCTTCTTCGCTCATGCGCTCCGGCGTCCACGGCGGATCGAAGGTCATGTTGACGGCCACCTTGCCGATGCCTTCCACGGTTTCCAACGCCGACTGCACCATTCCCGGCATCTCGCCCGCCACCGGACAGCCCGGCGCCGTGAGCGTCATGTCCACCGTCGTATCGTAATTGTCCGCCACGTCCACCTTATAGATAAGGCCGAGTTCGTAGATGTCCACCGGGATCTCGGGATCGTAAACCGTCTTCAACGCCGCCACGAGCTTGGCGGTGAACGCCTCCAGTTCCTCGGGCGAGAGCGCCGATGTTTCGATCTTGCTCGGTTCGGCGTTCATTCGGTTGCCGCGGGGGTGCCGCCCTCCAGTGCCGACTTCATGGTGTGCCAGGCCAAGGTCGCGCATTTGACCCGCATGGGGAAGGCCGAGACGCCGGCCATGACCTCCAACCGCTCGCGGTCCTCGGGCGGCAGGTTGTCCGACTCCTCGCCCTTCACCAAGCGAAGAAAGCCACCCATCAGCTTCTCGGCTTCGTCCACGGTGCGGCCGATGAGCATGTCCGTCATCAGCGATGCCGAGGCCTGGCTGATGGCGCAGCCTTTGCCCTCGAAGGCGATATCGGCGATGCGATTGCGGTCGTCCAGCGAGAGATCGAGCGTGATGCGGTCGCCGCACAGCGGATTGTAGCCTTCGCCGCTGTGCGAAGCCTGCGGCAGGCGCCCGAAATGGCGCGGATGCCTCGAGTGATCGAGGATGACGTCCTGGTACAGCTCTCGAAGCGACTGGTCCATCGGCCTCAACCCAGAATCGTTCGCGCTTTGCACAAGGCCGCGACAAAAGCATCGACCTCCGCACGCGTGTTGTAGAGGGCAAATGAGGCCCGCGTCGTGGATGCGGTGCCGAAGCGCTCCATCAAGACTTGCGCGCAGTGGTGGCCGGCGCGCACTGCCACGCCTTCGCGGTCGAGAATGGTCGCCACATCGTGCGCATGCATGCCTTCGGTCTCAAAGGAAAGGATGGCGCCCTTGCCCGGCGCGTCGCCTATCACCCGGACCCAATTGAGCGCGCGCAGAGCATCGCGAGCATGGTCCAGCAGATCGCGTTCATGTGCGGCGACGGCCGCCCGGTCGAGGCCATTCAGATAGTCGATGGCCGCAGCAAGGCCCACGCTCTCGACGATCGGCGGCGTTCCAGCTTCGAAGCGCGCCGGCGGATCGGCATAGGTGATCGTCTCGCGTCCGACTTCGCGGATCATTTCGCCGCCGCCATTGAACGGCCGCATCGACTTGAGCAGCGCCCGCTTGCCGTAGAGCGCGCCGATGCCGGTTGGGCCGTAGAGCTTATGGCCGGTGAAGGCGTAGAAATCGACATCGAGATCGCGCACATCGACCGGGAGGTGCACCGCGGCCTGACAGCCATCGGCCAGCACCGGTACGCTGCGGGCATGTGCCAGCGCCACAATCTCCTTCAGCGGCGCAACCGTGCCGAGGACGTTCGACATATGCGCGATGGCGATGAGCTTGGTTTTGGGCCCGATGGCGGCTGCAAATGCGGCCGCATCCAGCGAGCCGTCGTCGCGCACATCCACCCATTTCAGCACCGCACCCTGGCGCTCGCGCAGGAAGTGCCAGGGCACGATGTTGGAATGGTGCTCCATCACCGAGAGCACGATTTCATCGCCCGGCTCGATGCGGGGCGCCAGATAGGAATAGGAAACGAGATTGACCGCTTCGGTACCGCCCTTGGTGAAGACGATCTCGTCGGCATGCGACGCATTCAGAAACCGGCGCACCGTCTCCCGCGCGGCTTCGTAACGCTCCGTGGCCGTGGCGGACAGGAAATGCACGCCGCGATGCACGTTGGCGTATTCGGAGGTGGCGAAGTCGCGCATGGCGTCCAACACCTGGCGCGGCTTCTGCGCAGAGGCGGCACTGTCGAGATAGACCAAGGGCTTGCCATAGACCTGGCGCGACAGGATCTCAAAATCCGCGCGCGCAGTCAGCGGATCGAAGCGAGCGGCTTCAATGGATTTCGGCTGCGCCGTCACGACAGCCTCCGCAGCGCGTCGTCCACCGTACTCCAGATGGAGGCGCGAACGTCGTCATCGGCGATCTCTTCGATCGCGTCGCCGAGGAAGGCGCGCATCAGCATGGCGCGCGCTTCCGCTTCCGCCACGCCGCGGGAGCGCAGGTAGAACATCGATTCCGGATCGAGATCGCCGATGGCCGCGCCATGGGCGCATTTGACGTCGTCGGCGAGAATCTCGAGTTCCGGCTTGAGGTCGATCTCTGCCCGCTCGCCGAGCAGCAGGCCCTTGGCGGTCTGCCGGCTGTCGGAGCCGTTGGCGCCGTGGGCCACGGAGATCTTGCCCTGATAGACACCGCGCGAATGGCCGGCGCCGATCAGCTTGAACAGTTGGGTGCTGTGCGTGTTGCCGGCTTCGTGCGTGAGGTGCGTGGTCACATCGGCGTGGCGCTTGCCGGACAGCACGCTGACGCCGGATAGGTGGGCTTCCGCGCCCTCGCCTTCCAGCGCGATGTGCAGCTCGCTACGCGACAGCTTGCCGCCGAAATCCGCGATGTGCGCCCGATACTCCGCGCCGGTGGCAATCCGCACCGAATAGTCCACTACCCGAACCGCCTCTTCGTCTGCCGGCGCCTCGCGAATATGTGAAAGCCGCGCGTTCGTCCCCAGCACGATATCGACAGCGATATTCGTGAAGCCTTCGGTCAGCGTGGTTTCGCGCAAGGTCAGCGACCCGCCATCCTCCACCACGATCAGCAGGCGCCCATGTCCGCCCTTCGTGAGTTGGAGATTCGCCGCTCCCTCTTCATCTTTTCCAACCCGGAGAAACGTTCCCGATTTCGCGAAGGAGGCAGCCGTCTCCCCCATGACGCCATGCTTGCCGCGCGGCATGATGGCCGGCAGCTCGCCGGCATCCACCGCGCCGGAAACAGACTCCAGCTTCCACACCGCAGTCGAAGCGCCCTCGACCGCAGCCGGATCGATCGCGTTGCGCAGATCGGTGTACTTCCACGCTTCGAGCCTGCGATTGGGAAGGGCCAGGGCGCTCATGCCGCGTCCTTTACGATCTGCTCATAGCCCTTGGCCTCCAGCTCGTGCGCCAGCTCCTTGCCGCCTTCTTTGATGATGCGGCCGGCAGACAGCACATGGACGCGATCGGGCACGATGAAGTTCAGCAGCCGCTGGTAGTGCGTGATCACCAGCATGGCGCGGCCAGGCGAGCGCAGTGCATTGACACCATCGGCGACCAGCTTGAGCGCGTCGATATCAAGGCCGGAATCGGTTTCGTCCAGAATGGCGAGCGCGGGCTCGAACAGCGCCATCTGCAGGATTTCGAGGCGCTTCTTTTCGCCGCCGGAGAAGCCGACGTTGAGCGCCCGCTTCAGCATGTCCTCGGGAATCTTCAGCGCCGTTGCCTTCTCGCGCACCCGCTTGAGGACGGTGAGCGCGTCGATCTCCTTCTCGCCGCGGGCGCGACGCTGCGCGTTGAGCGCGGTCTTGAGGAAGGTCATGGTGGTGACGCCGGGGATTTCCACCGGATATTGCATGGCGAGAAACAGGCCTTTGGCCGCGCGCTCCTCCGGCGCCATGGCCGCCAGATCCTCGCCGCGATAGAGGATGCTGCCGCTGGTGATCTCGTAGCCCGCGCGGCCCGCCAGCACGTAGGAGAGCGTGGACTTGCCGGAGCCGTTCGGCCCCATGATGGCGTGCACCTCGCCGGCAGCAATCGAGAGCGAAAGCCCTTTCAGGATCTCCTTGCCGTCCACGGCGACGTGCAGGTCTTGGATGTCAAGCATCTGCTGGACTCTCTTTTGCTCTTGATTGGAGCCGGACCAAGCTCGCGTCGACATCTACAAGTGCCGAAGCTAACCCACGGCACACCTCTACTGTCATGTTGTTGGGAGAGTTGACCGAGACAATCGTCCCGATCGTTCCAGCGTCAATCCCCGTACCGAGATCGTTGTCCCAGGTCTTCTCCTGCTCGATATCCCGAAGAATGGTCACGCAGTCACATTCCTGCATCTTTGCACCGTCGACATCGGAAACCATTCGGCATGGGAGAGACCTCTTGAACCAGCTCATCCCACGCTCCCTTCGAGGGAGATGCCGACCAACTTCTGCGCCTCGACGGCGAATTCCATCGGCAGCTGCTGCAGCACTTCGCGGCAGAAGCCATTGACGATCAGCGCCACCGCCTCTTCCTGCGGAATACCGCGCTGCAGGCAGTAGAACAGCTGGTCCTCGGCGATCTTGGAGGTCGTCGCCTCGTGTTCGATGCGCGCCGAGGGATTGCGGCTCTCGATATAGGGCACGGTGTGGGCGCCGCACTCGCCGCCGATCAGAAGCGAGTCGCATTGCGTGTAGTTGCGGGCGTTGGAAGCGCGCGGATGCACGCTGACGAGGCCACGATAGGTGTTCTGTGCCGACCCGGCGCTGATGCCCTTGGAGATGATGCGAGAGCGCGTGTTCTTCCCCAGATGATGCATCTTGGTGCCGGTATCGGCCTGCTGAAAATGATTGGCGATGGCGATGGAATAAAACTCGCCCACCGAATCGTCCCCCCGCAGGATGCAGGAGGGATATTTCCAGGTGATGGCGGAGCCCGTCTCCACCTGCGTCCAACTGATCTTGGAACGGGCGCCCCGGCAATCGCCGCGCTTGGTGACGAAATTGTAGATGCCGCCCAAGCCGTTTTCGTCGCCCGGATACCAATTCTGCACGGTGGAGTATTTGATCTCCGCGCCTTCCAGCGCCACCAGCTCCACCACCGCGGCATGAAGCTGGTTCTCGTCGCGCTTGGGCGCGGTGCAGCCTTCCAGATAGCTCACGTACGAGCCTTCATCCGCGATGATCAGGGTGCGCTCGAACTGGCCGGTTTCGCTGGCGTTGATGCGGAAATATGTGGACAGTTCCATCGGGCAGCGCACGCCCTTCGGCACGTAGACGAAACTGCCGTCGGAGAACACGGCGGAATTGAGCGTGGCGAAGAAATTGTCGGTCACCGGAACCACGCTGCCCAGGTATTTCTTCACCAGATCGGGATGGTCGCGGATCGCTTCGGAGATCGGGCAGAAGATCACACCCACCTCGTTGAGCTTGGCCTTGAACGTGGTCGCCACCGAGACGGAATCGAAAACCGCGTCGACCGCAACGCCGGCCAAGAGCTTCTGCTCGTGCAGGGGAATGCCGAGCTTCTCATAGGTTTCCAGCAGCTTGGGATCGACCTCGTCCAGGCTCTTGGGCGCCGCGCCCGATTTGGGCGCTGCGTAGTAATACGCGTTCTCGTAGTCGATCTTGGAATAGTGCACCCGCGCCCAGGTCGGCTCCTTCATCTCGCGCCAGCGGCGATAGGCGGAAAGCCGCCACTCCAGCATCCACGCCGGCTCGTTCTTCTTGGCCGAAATGAAACGCACCGTGTCCTCGGTGAGGCCGCGTGGCGCGCGCTCCATCTCGATGTCGGTCACGAAGCCGTATTTGTATTTGTCGCCCAGCGCGGCGACGGTGGCCTTGGTTTCGCCGATCGCAGCCATAGCCCGCCTCACGCCGCCGCCAGCGCGGAATGTCGCGCCAGCAAACGTTCAAGGGAATTCAGCGCAGCCTCGATGTCTTCCCCGGTGCTCGACCAGCCCAGACTGACCCGCAAGGCGCAACGCGCACGATTCTCCGGCACGCCCATAGCCGCCAGCACATGAGAGGCGCCGACCTTGCCCGACGAGCAGGCCGCCCCCGAACTGACGCAAACGCCGTCGAGGTCGAGCGCAATCAGCACTGTCTCCGCCGGCAGGCCGGGGACGGCAAAGCAACTCGTATTCGCGGCGCGCGGTGTCCGTTCACCGAATATCACAACGCCCGGTACGATCGGGCGCAGGCGATTTTCGAAATCGTCGCGAAGCGCGGCAATGCGAGCCTGTTCGCCAGCGCGTTGCGCATCGAGCGCATTCAGCGCCGCGGCGAAGCCGGCGATGCCGCCGAGGTTCTCCGTACCGCCTCGCCGCCGATTTTCTTGATGACCCGGAACGAGCGGCACAAGTGGCGCATCTTCGCAGGCAATCAGCGCACCGGCACCCTGCGGGCCGCCGATCTTGTGCGCCGACAGAGTCAGGTAGTCGATGTTCCAGTCCGCGAAGCGAGGCGGAGAACATCCTGCCGCGACGCAGTCGACATGGATCAGGGAATCCTGCGCTTCGGCGCGAATGAGTTTCGCCAAGGTCTCGATATTCTCGATCGCGCCCGTTTCGTTGTTGACGAATAGGAGCGAGACGAGCGCGCGACCCTTGCCGTTTATCAGCAGCATCCGCAGGGCCGAGGGATCGATCAGGCCGTCGCCGGTGACTGGAACGAAGCTCAGCCGCAGCCCCGGGGCCGATTCGGCGAGCATCTCTGCCACGGCCCGAACACTGTCATGCGCGGTGCTGACGACGAGAAGCCGGGCAATGCGATGCTCTTGTCCGGCGGCGCCCACGACGGCGCCGTGTAAGGCGAGTGCATTTGCCTCCGTCCCACCGCTGGTAAAAATGACTTCGGAAGCTCTCGAACCCGCAATTTTCGCAATCGTTTCCCGCGCGTCCTCCACCATTGCCCGCGCGGCGCGTCCTGCTCGATGCACGGACGACGGATTGCCACCGATCGAGAATGCGCGCTCCATCGCGGCCCGTGCTTCGGGCCGAAGCGGCGACGTGGCGTTGTGATCGAGATAAGCCATATCAGGCGGCCACCCGTGCCGAGTCCGTGACTGGCGAGCAGGGCCGGGCGCGCCCCAATACGCGCTTCTCCACCACATCCGCCAACGTGATGGAGGAAAGGAAGACGTGGATCTGCTGGCCCAGCTCTTCCCACAAATCGTGAGTCAAGCAGCGGCTCGATGTGCCGGTGCAGCCCTTGGCGCTCCCCGGGATGCAGCGCGTGGTCTTCATGGGCTCGTCGACGGCCAGAATGATATCCGCGATGCGCGTTTCCTGCGACGGCCGGCTCAGCCGATAGCCGCCGCCCGGACCGCGGATGCTACGCACCAGATTTTGTCGGCGCAGCTTCGCGAACAGCTGCTCCAGATACGAAAGCGAGATTTCCTGCCGGCCGGCAATCTCCGCCAGCGACATCGGCCGCTCCATGGCCTCATGGGAGGCTAGATCGGCCATCGCCATCACGGCATAGCGGCCTTTGGTGCTCAATTTCATGGGCTCACCTATCGCGAGGGCGGCGCTTTTGCCTTGCCTTCGAGACCCCGCTTTGTGTTAACAAGCCCGCCACGGATTTGCGGTCTTGCCGCACTGCATATAGGTTTCCCCAGTAAAATGGTCAAGTATTCTGATCGATTCCGACGGGAAGGCGTCTAGGCCATTGAAATATCACATGAAAGATTCGTGCGCGGTGTGGCAGATAGATGATGGAAACGGTCGGATAAAGCGCGCCCTCAAGAGACCCCAGACCCATGCCTGACATCATTCTCCCGGGCCCGGCCGGCCGCATTGAAGTGCGCTATCAGCGGCAGAAGACTCCCAGCGCGCCAATGGCTCTGGTGCTGCATCCGCACCCGCAGTTCGGCGGGACCATGAACAATCCCCTGGTGTACGACCTTTTCCACATGTTCCATCGCCTGGGCTGCACCACCGTCCGGTTCAATTTCCGCGGCGTTGGCCGCAGCCAGGGCACCTTCGATTCCGGGGCCGGCGAACTCTCGGATGCCGCAGCCGTGCTCGACTGGATGAATACCCTCTATCCCAATCCCTCCTTCGTCTGGGTGTGCGGGATTTCGTTCGGTGCCTGGATCGGCATGCAGCTGTTGATGCGGCGGCCCGAGATCACCGGCTTCATCTCCATCGCCCCGCCGGCCAGCATGTACGATTTCGCCTTCCTGGCGCCCTGCCCCGCTTCCGGGCTCATGGTGCATGGCACCCGCGATCAGGTGGTGCCGGAAGCCGACGTGCAGAAGCTGGTCGACCGGCTATCGGCGCAGAAGGGCATCAAGATCACCTACACCAAGATCGAGGGCGCCAACCATTTCTTCGACAAGCACGAAGCCGACGTGGTGGAAGCTGTCGAAGCCTACGCGTCCAAAATGATGAGCGGCCCGCGCGAGGGGCGGTAGGTAATGCAGTGGCACAGATAAGCTTTTTTCGAGCCTTTTGCGTCGCTCTCTCGACGGTCGTTGGCTTGGGCGCCGGGCCAGCACCTTACGGTGATGCTCCTAAGGAGCCTTACACCGGTCACTTCGACAATCTCGGCCGCTGCAGCAATGAGCGATCGGCACCATCTGTTCGCCTCCGCTACTGCCAGCAAGCCATAAACAACGGACAGGGCGTTGAGGCCGACGACAAGGTGCTTGTGATGATGGCCATTGCCTACCGCGACGAAGGTGACAATGCGAGTTCCTTGGCGACTCTTGACAAGGTCCTGACACGCGAGCCGCGACCGGCCGACGTTCATATGCATGATCCCGACAAGCTGAACTTTCTGGCCACCGTTTATACGGAGCGCAGTCTTACTTCCGCTGTGGCAGGCCAATACGACGACGCCATGACGGACGCTGCAAAGGCGCTCGAATTGGCCCCGGGTGACGACGCGCGCTTCCGGCAGTCTCGGGCCTATGCACTTACCGCCCAAGGCCTTGCTGATTTTAAGACAAACAACTTTGCGGCGACCGCTTCCGATTGCAACGCCGCGTTTGAGTTGAACCCGAAGGCTTGGGGGGCCCTTTATCTTCGGGGTGTGGCAAAGAAACGATTGGGCGACACCGCTGGGGATGAGGACATTGCCACAGCCCTGCAGGCCGATCCCCAGATCGCTGATAATTTCGCACGCTACGGCGTCCTGCGGTAACCAGCGAGATTGAACAATGGCGCCGACGCCGAACTTCCGCTCCGATTTCCTGCGCACCTTCGCGGCGCGCGGGCACTACTACGCCTGCACCGATCCGCAAGCGCTCGACGAGATGTTCCTGAAGGATCGCGTGACCGCTTATATCGGCTTTGACTGCACTGCGCCGAGCTTCCACGTCGGCAATCTGGTGCAGCTGATGACTCTGCGCCGGCTGCAGCAGAGCGGGCTCAAGCCCATCCTGCTGATGGGCGGCGGCACCACCAAGGTCGGCGATCCGTCGGGCAAGGAAGAGACGCGGCGCCTTCTCAGCGACG
>DATCOJ010000254.1:0-18858 GCA_036564785.1 Rhizomicrobium sp.
AACGGCAACTACACCGGCGGCAACGCCGTGGTGTTCGGCGCCACCACCATGGTCAATGTCGAGACCATCACGGTCGTCGCCGGCAACAGCTACGATCTGACCACGAACGACGCCACCGTCGCCAGCGGCCAGACGCTGACCATCTCCGCGGCGGGCCTCGGCGCGGGCGACAGCCTCACCTTCAACGGCTCCGCCGAGAGCAACGGCAGCTTCATCTTCAACGGCGGCGGCGGCACCAATGTCCTGACCGGCGGCGCCAATGGCGATACTTTCGTGCTGAAGACCGGCAGCACCGACACGCTGGCGGGCGGCGGCGGCAGCGACCTTTTCAACTTCGGCGCTGCCTTCGTGGCGGGCGATCAGGTGGACGGCGGCACCGGCACCGACACGCTGTCGCTGAACGGCAACTATGCCGGCGGCGTCATCTTCAACGCCAACACCATCACCAATATCGAAACGATCATGGTGCAGGCCGGTCACAGCTACAACCTGACCCTCAACGATGGCAATCTCACCACCGGCCAGACCCTGACCCTCAACGCCTCGGGCCTCAGCAGCAGCGACTCGCTGACCTTCGACGGCTCGGCGGAATCGACGGGGGCCTTCGCGCTGACCGGCGGCGCCGGCAACGATGTGCTCTCCGGCGGTGGCGGCAACGACACCTTCACGCTGACCAGCGGCGGGGCGGACCAGGCCAATGGCGGCGGCGGCGACGACACCTTCATCTTCGCCGGCGCCTTCACCGCCGCCGATCAGGTGGATGGCGGCACGGGCAACGACAAGGTGACGCTCAACGCCGACTATTCCGGCGGCGTCATCTTCAATGCCAACACCATGGTCAATGTCGAGACCATTCAGCTCCTGGCCGGGCACAGCTACAACCTCACCACCAACAACGCCACGGTGGCGTCCGGCCAGACGCTCACCGTCAACGGCGCCAGCCTGGGGGCCGGCGACGTGCTCACCTTCGTGGGCTCGGCGGAGACGGACGGCAACTTCGTCATCTATGGCGGTGCCGGCAATGACGTGCTGGGCGGCGGCGGCGGCAACGACACCATCAACGGCAATGGCGGCGCCGACACCTTCAAGATGCAGAGCGGCGGCAACGATACCGTCAACGGCGGCGACGGCGACGACGTCTTCTTCTTCGACGGCAATTTCACCGCCGCCGACCAGATCAACGGCGGCTCCGGCAACGACCGGCTGTCGCTCAACGGCGACTACACCGGCCCCAACGCGGTGGTGATGGCGAGCAGCACGCTCGTCAACGTGGAGACCATCACGCTGATCGCAGGGCACAGCTACGACCTGACCACCGCCAACGCCACGGTGCCCTCCGTACACAGCATCACGCTCGCGGCCGGCGGGCTGGGGGCGGGTGACAGCGTCACCTTCAACGGTTCGGCGGAGACCGACGGCACCTTCATCATGAACACCGGCGCCGGCAACGACGTGCTGACCGGCGGCCTCGGCAACGACGTGTTCCGCGCCGGCGAAGGCAACAACACCATCAAGGGCGGCGGCGGCATCGACAACATCACCGGCGGCAGCGGCGTGGACACCTTCGTCTACGGCGCGGTCTCGGAATCGACCAGCGTCACGCATGACATCATCCAGGGCTTCAACGCCAGCAACGATCTCTTCGATGTCAGCTTCGCGGTCACCGGGATCGACGCCACCGTCGCCAGCGGCCATCTCAGCCAGGCGACCTTCGACGCCGATCTGCAGTCGGCGCTCAACGGCCACCTGACGGCCTACAACGCGATCCTGTTCACGCCGACCACCGGCTCTTATGCCGGGCACACCATCCTGGTGGTGGATGCCAACGGCGTGGCGGGCTACCAGGCCAACCACGATCTGGTGATCGACCTGCAGAACCCGACCGACGTCAACATCGCCGTCGGCAACTTCATCTAGCCGGCTGCCGGAGGTCTTTCTCCACGCGGGCGCCCCTAGCCGGGCGCCCGTTGTGTTTCCGGCCGGCCCCGCACAAGCTTGGCGGCGCGGCTGCTTGTGGCGCAGCCATCGGTCGGGCGATCTGGCGAACCGAGGCTCCGGGAATGCCCAAGACGATCCTGATCTACCAAATGGGAAAGGTCGGCTCGGCGACGATTCAGAGATCGCTAAGCAGGTCCCGACTGACTTGGCTACGCGTCCCTTTCGATGAACTACCGAGGGACAAGGACGTCGTTCTCCACACGCATTCCCATGAGCACGCAAGAGCGATCATCAACCTCCCGGAGCATCGGGAGAGGAAACGAATGCTGGTCGTGCTGTCGCTCACCCGCGATCTATTGCGCAGGACCATCTCCGCGTTCTTTGAAAACATCTCGCGTCCCGAACATTCGCTGTATGTCGGCCCCAGAGAGACCGTAGAAAAGATGTCGGTAGAGGAGATAGTCGTTGCCTTTCGCCAGCGCGAATGGACCGAATTGGAGACGTATGCGCTCCCATGGTTTGATGAGTTTGGAATCAGCGTAGGCACCGATATCTTTGCCACGCCATTCTTTCCATGCGGCTACAAGCAGTATCCGAGCGACAGGGGGCGCGTCGCGATCATGCGGATGGAAAACATAGATCGATCGGTAGAGTGGCTGAGGCGCCTCTTCAGCACCCCGTCCTTTTCGCTCAAGCGAGAGAACGATACGTCAGAAACTTGGAAGGGTGAAATCTATGAGCGATTCCTGGAGCGGTTTCGGCCCAGCGAAAGGGAACTTGATGCCAACTATGGCTCGAAAATGATGCGTTACTTCTACAGCCCGGAGGAAATCCGCGGCTTCCGGGCCCGCTGGGAGACTTCGCCCCAGTTCTAGCCGAAGCGGGCCGGTTCGAGGCCGCCCGGCCTATGGCGATTGCTCTTCCGGCAGCCTTATCGCGCTACACGTACTGGTTGTATTGCGGGCAAGCAATTGTGTAGATTGCGGCGCGATCGTCCGCTGCCGTCCTCATGCTTATCTGGGTCGCCTCCTATCCGCGTTCGGGCAATGCGCTCGCCCGCACCATCCTGAAGCGCTGCTTCGGCGCGGGCAGCTATTCCGTCTATCCGCACGACGACGGCGCCGGCGAACTCGCCCTGCTCACCGGCACGCGCAGCTTCGACGGTCCGCTCGAGGAGATGCTGGAAGCGGCGCGCGCCGCGCTGCAGCCGTGGTTCGTCAAGACCCACCGCATGGAGCCTTCCGGCGAGCGCATGCTCTACATCGTGCGCGACGGCCGCGCCGCCATGGCCTCCTACCGCCGCTTCCAGCGGACCGTCAACGGGCTGGATTTCCCGCTGGAGCAGTTCGTGCTGGGAGCGGAGCCGATCGAATCCTGGCGCGACCACGTCGAATGGGCGATGGCGCGGGATCGCAAGGCCACGCTTGTCCTGCGCTATGAAGATATGGTTCGCCCCGACCGGGACTTGCTCGAGCGCATTGCGGAATTCATCGGCCTGCCGGTCCTGGGGCCGCCCGATGTGAGCTTTGCCCGGCTGCGCGCCCTGGACCCTCGCCTGTTCGGCACCGGACGAAACGCGCCGGGGATCGACGCCGTGGAAGCCGCCTGCCCGGCGCTGTTCTGGCTGCTGAACGGCGAGACCATGCGAGCGGTCGGCTACGCGGATCGCGCCAGGCACTGGTCGGTCTATCTGGTGCGGCAGGCCATGAGCGAGATGACGAGGCACGTCGCGGCGCGCACCGCCACGTTGCGCAATCTGGAGGGTGCGGCGCCGGGATCGCGTGCGGCTTCGCCTTGAGCGGTGAAATCGCCGCACGGTTGACCGCTCGTGGCCGATGGACCATAAACCGCCGCCACGCGCCGTTTCGCCTCGCGCAACCGGCCGCTCGAGATTTCTGGGGATCGATCATGGCGAAGAGCAAAACCCGCGCCGGCAAGACCGCCAGGACCCCGCGTGCCGGCGCCAAGAAGCCGGTCAGCGCGGCGGCCTCGGCTGAAGGTCCCGAACAGTCCGAGAAGCTTGTCCAGATTCAGGGCAACAAGCTCCTCCTGCTCGCGCTGCGGGAGGTGGGGGTCCTGTTGCAGGACAGGATCACGGATGCCGACCGCGACATCGAGGCGCTGAAGAAGGAGCGGGAGGCCAACAAGACCTTCACCTCCTATCGCGACATCAACGCCCTCAGGATGCTGAACGCGGAGCTGGCCAAGCTGGCGGCACAGGTTCGCACGCAACTCGCAGATTTGCGCAAGGAGCAGGATCGCCTCCTCCTCTCTGTCAAGGAAAACGGTTGAGCGCGCGAGGCCCGAGCCGGGCAAAACCGCCGGACCTCGGACGCCATGAGTGGATGCGCCCACTGCTGCCGCCGGTCGTCCAGCAGGCGATCCGGGGCGAGAAGCCCTTCCTTGCGCATTTCCTTTCCGATCTGGAAACTGAAATCGTTTGGTCGCTGTTCCGCCGGGCGCGCAACGATCCGCAAGCCCGGCAATGGCTCGACTTCGTCGCCTATGCGCTGAGGCGTGCGCCGGACTCGCAAGCGCAGCTGTTCCAGGACCTCTTCGTCCTGTGGTCGACCAAGGAGA
The DNA here is from genome assembly GCA_036564785.1 of Rhizomicrobium sp. Taxonomy (GTDB): domain Bacteria; phylum Pseudomonadota; class Alphaproteobacteria; order Micropepsales; family Micropepsaceae; genus Rhizomicrobium. The sequence goes on from DATCOJ010000254.1 coordinate 4,519, forward strand.
AACGGCGCGGCTATTTCGTCGATATCGGCGCCTGCGACGGCGTGTTCCTGAGCAACACCCTTCTGCTCGAGCGGGACTATGGCTGGCGCGGCGTCGTCGCCGAGCCCAATCCGATCTTTTCCGCCAAGCTGAAGAAGAACCGCCGCGCCATCGTCTCCACCCAATGCGTCTGGTCGGTCTCGGGCAAGAAGCTCGCATTCAAGCAGGTGGCGGAGCCGGAATTCTCCACCCTGAAGGACATCGATCCGCAGGATTCGCACGAAGATCGCGGCGTCCGCAACAAATTCACCACTGTCGAGGTGAGGTCCGTGTCGTTGAACGATCTGCTGACCAGGGCCAAGGCGCCCGGCACTATCGATTTCCTGTCGCTCGACACCGAGGGTTCGGAGCTGGAAATTCTTCAGGCCGTGGACTTCGACAAGTGGACGTTCGGACACATTTGCGTGGAGCACAATTTCACGCCGCGCCGGCAGGAGATTTTCGAGCTCCTGCAACGCAACGGCTATACGCGGGTCATGCCGAATGTTTCACGCTGGGACGATTGGTACGTGCGCTCGAAGCCGGCTTCGGCAGCAACAAGGCAAATCGCGGATGACCGGCCGCGAACCGGCTGATATGGTGTTTGCCGCCCCCGGCGCTAGCAGGACCACATGAAGTCTTACGACCAGATCGCTAAACGGATCGCGGCCAAAGCCGGACTGTCGAAGGAAAAGCGCGTGCTCGAGGTGGGCAGCGACGGGGCCGGCGCGCTGGCGCTGGAATTGTCGAAATATGCCGGCGAGGTGGTCGGCACCAACATCGTCGGCAAGGAGAAGACCCTTGCTCCCAATTGTCGCGTCGTCATCGACGACATCACGGCCTCACGGTTTCAGACCGGCGAATTCGACGCGATCGTGTCGTTTGCCACCTTCGAACATATTCAATCCCTCGGCCCGGCGCTGGACGAAATGTTCCGGCTGCTCAAGCCGGGCGGCTGCCTGCACACGAACTTCGGCCCGATCTGGTCCTGTGCCTGGGGGCATCATCTGTTTCTGCGGGCAAACGGCCGCTCGGTGAACTATACCAACACGCCGCTGCCCCCCTACTGCCACCTGCTGATGGACGAGAAATCGCTGCTGGCGCAGCTGTCGGCCGACGGCTTCGAGACCGGCATAGCCTCGGCGGTGGTCGAGTTCGTGTTCAACTCGCCTCATCAAAACCGCCTGATGTACGATGACTATGAAAGGCTCTTTGCGGCGTCGAAATTCTCGGTGACGGAATGGAACTCCGTCGAAAACGAGCAGCTCAAAGCCCTCTATGGCGGAACTCCCAGCAATGAGACTCTACAAGAATTGCGCCGTAAATATCCTCAAAACACGGAATTCACGACCTCCGCGATCAGGCTCCTCGCGCGGACCCCTGGGTGATGGGGTCGTTCGGTAGACGACCCTGCTCGCGAAGTCTTACCAATATTGCCATTGAAAAGTATAGTCCAGGTTGTAGCTTGTTGTAGCAAGAAGAGGACAAACATCGCATGGCGTCGCAGGCCAGTCTCGAGGAGAAGGAGGTCCGTTCCTATCTGAGAGCGTGCATCCCCGAAACGGCCTTGCCGGAGTATCGCGCTTCCCGCAAGAAGATACCATTAGAGGACTGGGTGCAGTTTCCGCTGGTCGAATTCGTGAACTCGCCCAAGCAACGGGAGTTCTTCGCGCCCAGCTGCCGGTTTCTATGCCCGCGCGACGCGGTGCCGGTGGCCAAGGATTTGGAAATCTACCGCATCGGCCTGCAAGCGGTCATCGACGACGTGACGTTCTGCATGGACGGAGCCCTGGTCAAGGGGATCGTCGGATTGGGCCGCTCGGGGTCGAAATTCTTCTTCTCGCGGGACAGCAACTGCCAGATCGACATGCGGGCCTGGCGCGCCGCCAGGCTCTTCGTCGGCGCGCAAGCCACCATCAACAGCGCCCGCATCGTGCTCGACGACGGGCAGGTCTATCTCGGTCCCGACGCCATGCTGTCGGACGAGATCCTGGTCCAGGCCGGCGATCAACATTCCATCTGGGATCTCGAGAGCAAGAAGGTGCTGAACAAGCACCAGCAGCCGATCATCGTCGGCGAGCATGCCTGGATCGGACGCCGGGTGACGCTGCTGGCCGGCGCGGTGATCGGCTGCGGCGCCATCGTCGGCGCGGCTAGTGTCGTGACGCGAGAGATCGCACCGTTTTCCGCAGCCGTCGGCGTACCCGCGCGCGTGGTCAAGGAGCGGGTGACGTGGAGCCGCAACGTCGAATGGCTGTCGCCGCAGGAGAGGGAATTTCTGGCCCGGCGCAACCCCACGGGCGAAGCGCCTGCGGTTGCCGGCAGTCCCAGCCTCTAGGCATAGCGCATGGTGAAAGCAGGCTGACCGCCGGGTGCGCTCAATCCGACGCTCAGCACGCTGAGTTGCTTGGCGTCGAGCTGCTCCGGGGCAATTTCGAACTCCACCCGGTCGCCGCCGGCAAGCGAGCGGTTCACCATCGGGCGGCCGTCGAGCGTCACCGTCAGTTCGGCCTTGCCCGCGTCCGCTTGGGTCTCGATCACGAAGGGAGGTCTGTTCTTGACGTCGCTCCGCTCGATATAGAGATTCGCCAAGCCCCGGGCGCGGCGTCCCGCATCGCTGGGCTCCTTCAATTGCCAGCCGTTGAGCAGCTCGAGCTTGGAATTCCCGCTCTTCCGCTCGAGCCATTTCACCATCTGCTTCCGGGGGAGGAAGTTGGCGATGTTCTTCAGCGCCATCGGGCGCGAGACCCCGCCGAAAACGCGTTCGGGCGGCAAATATCCGTTGTCGAGCACCGGCGCATCCCATTTGCCGGGTTTGAGCTTCCTCACGCACATGAAAAGCCGGCCGCTGGTCCGCTTCAGATGATCCACCGAATCGACGCCCCAGGTCCGCGGCTCATCGATGTTTTTGGTGACCTTTCCCGTCTTGTCGAAAATCTGCAGCCGGTCGGTATGAAACTCGACTTTCAATTCGTCCTTGTGTGCTACCAGCGGCGCCGCAAAGGAGTCGAAATAGGAAACCAGTTCGTTGACACCTCGTCGCACCACATTGTGGTCGTTGAACACCTTCAAATCGTGATCGGGACGGTAATGTCCGGCTTTGTAAGGATCGTTTATCGAAATGAGGGCGCCGCCAACGCGCAGCACGCGCAGGGATTCGGAAATGACGTCGCTGACCTTGACCATGTGGTGGAGGGCGGCGGTCGCCACCACGCAATCGAACGATTCGTCCCGGAACGGGAGGCAGCTCGCAGAGGCGCAGAACCAGGTCGTGGCGTCCGCCACCGCCCTGCCGGGAACAATGGAGTATGGATTGAATTCGATCGCCGTCACCTTGGCGCCCAGCATTTGCAGCAGCAGCGAATCGAAGCCAGATCCTGCTCCGATATCGAGGATATTGAGTCCCTTCGGCCGCAATGGGTCCAGGAAGCGGCGCAGATTTGCGTACTGCTTATAACGCTTGTCGAAGAAATCGCGGTTGGCCTCGTTGAGTCCCTCTTTGGCCTCTTCGGGCTTGCCCGTTTCGAAGGCCTTGACCAGCTTTTCCGCGAAAAACAGTCGTGCCTTGCGATCCGCTGACTCCTGGAACTCGCCCATTTTCGCGGTCAGCTCGAACAGGCTTTCGCCTTCGTCCCGCGAATAGCCGATCAGAAAGGGAACACCTTCGATGACGGGGAACTGCGTGCGGCAATGGCTGCACAGGTAATAGTCCCCGATCGACGGCTTGCTGAGATTTCCCGCGCCACAACGAACGCAGCGCATTTTCAGTCCAGAAATTTCATCGACCGCCGTCACGACAGGACTGTTCATCAGAAATCCGTTTTTGAAGATGCCGCTCGCCAGCAGTTCATAGCCCAAAATCGAATTTGCTGCCAGACTGCGAGTTATGGCTTTATCGCTGCGCTCTTGATCGGAGATCGTCGCCGCGGAAGACGACCCTTCTCCTCAACCGCGGCTCTGGGTGTGAGATGCTGCCGCCTTCCGAGTTCCCGCCTTCACAGTCATCTGCTCGCGCAGCGAGCCTGACAATTTCAAAAGCTCCGCGCGCACGTTTCTGAGTGCATTCAGTTGACGATAGGAGGCGAAGGACTTTCCGCCCTCCCGCTCTTTCTTCAGCTGTTCGATCTGGTCGCGGGCGTCCTTGATCTTGCTGGAAACCAGTTCATGAACGTCGCGCAGCGCCGCGATCATCAGCTTGTTGGTCTCCATCGCCACCAAGCGCTTGGCATTTTCCGGATTGCCTCCGGCAGGCGCCGACTTGCCGCGTTGCGGCGCCGCCGCGGCAGCCACTACAGTTTTGCTCTTCTCTTGTTTCACCATGTGGGTTCTCCCGTTCGATTTGTCCTGCCCAGCCGGCGCGGCCGCGCCATGAGCAACCTACACCAGCGCCTGCTAGCCAACGGCGGGCTGCATATCTATCCCGACGCTGCAGAGGCGTTTATCACGCGCCGCCAGCATCTGCGCAGCGACGCTTTCACTGCCAAGTGCCTCCATCCACCGCCGCGTTAGGACGTCGACACTTTTGATTTGCGGTTCCAAGGCCTTCGTCAACGCCCCAATGTCCTTCGCCTTTAGGTCCTCAAGGAAACGATCTGCTATGCCTTTCCCAAACATGCCAATGCGGTCCTCGCGCCCAGCATGAAACCGGGCCCGCATCCTACCGATATGATTGGCGAATCCGAGATGGGCACAAAGTATGTCGATTGTTCGCTCACGCTCCAGCGCTGTAAGATAGAATGGGATCGCGATGACGTTTTTGCATTTGGCCCACTCTAACACGTTGTAACACATCCAACGAATCGGCCTCACCATGTCGTCCAGTTCGCGAAGAGATGTGAAGAAATTGTCCTTACCTTCCTTGCGCTGTTTTGTGGCAACATCTCGGAGAGACACAGCGATATCTCGCGGGTCGCGAAATGACGTGAAAGCCCTTATTCTTCCGTTTTCGATTTCGGTTCTTGCGCGCTCGCAGAGGGGGCCATGAACCTTCAACACAAAAGAAAGAGATTGGGGGACCGCTGCCATCAGACTGTCAACCATCTCGTCCTCGAGCATCGGCACGAATTCTTGTGGTATGATCTTGGTCGTTTTGGCAACGATATCATAGAGCTCTTTCCTCTTCACGCGGTTCTCCAGATCCGCAGCGCCCGAGGCTATTTGAAAGAGAAACGTGCTCCCAGATTTCGGTTGTCCATGTGCGAGAATAAGCATTTTGCTCGTCTTGCCCGAGGTTAAGTCTGTCGCGCAGCCGGTCTGACGGTGAGATTAGTGGAAACGATCTGCCAATTTGTCAAACTCATGAACGTGCGGGCCTTCCACGGCCCCAAAAAGTGCGGCACAATACAAACTCCGTTCGGGCCATGACAACCCATGTTTGGCCGCCAGTGAAGGCTATTACCCATATCCGTGGGCCGTCGGTTTTCCTGCCCGTCCTTGAAGGAATGAACCACCTGCGGCTATACGGTGCCAACGCCTGCGAAAAAGACGGCGGGCAAAGGCAGTCGTATCAAACCTGACGAGCCAATCGCTTCGCATGTCGCTCGACCTGCTCACCAGACTGGCTGGACCGGCCGCCGCCGTCGAGGATTGGCGCGGCGAGCGCGGCCTGTGGCTCGGCGCCGCGACCGTCCTTGCCGGCGAATGGCCGGGCGAGGGCTGGCTCCTGCTGTCGGGTAATTTCTGGGAGGGCATGGACCAGGTCACCAGGGCCCGTGCCGCCTGCGGGGGGCGCCCGGTTCAACTGGCGAGCGATGTCAACCCCGATGGCCGTGTCGGAATGTGGCACATGGCGATCGCGCTGGAGGGCGTCCTCAAAGGGGAACCCATCGTTCTCGAACTTCCCTATGCAGTTAACCGGGGCATTTTCGCAACCGGGGCGCGCTACCTCAAAAGGCAAGAGGCGCGGGTCGAAGCGAGGCTTCATCTTGTCGCCGGGTCCCCGGGCTAGTGCCGCTCGTATTGGCAAGGCCGTGCGGGCCCGCCTATAAGGGCGCCCGCTGGGCTGTCGAGCAAGCGGGCTGGGGAATATCGAACGCGCGAGACCTTTTGGGGGACGGACGGATCCCACGTGTGGTCGTGCCTGCCGGAAACGTGGAACGCAAGGGAGTGGAGTTGCATGAGCAAGAAATCGGAGGGTTCGCCCGAGCAAAATCGCCCGGGCAGCGCGGGCCTGACGCATCTGGAACTGCGGGAGCGTCTGGAGATTCACCGTGTCACGAAATCGAACGACAACGTGACCTTCGCCTATGTCGGCGCGCTCAACATGATGAACGGCAAGGAGTTCAAGCCTTTCCTGCACACTCTGTCGGGCGACGAGCGCCGCTACGTCGACGACCTGTTGGCCCGCAAATCAGCCGAATTCCGCGAGGCGAACGCGGTCGATGTCGAGCAGCTGACGTCCAGCCTGCTCGGGCTGGCGCACAGCGTCTATGAGGGCTTCACCAAGTTGACGCCCGAGCAGGAGAGCCGGCTCATGTTCGCCTGGCAGCGGGTGCGCCAGAGCTTCAAGAACGCGCAGAAGAGCGCTTGACGCAGCCGGTGACCTCCCAATGAGCGCCTTCGTTTCCGTCGTGACTGTGGTGCGCAACAACGCCGAGGGGCTCATCACCACCGCCCGCAGCGTGCTGGCGCAGGAGTTTCCCGATCTCGAATATGTGGTGATCGACGGCGCCTCCACCGACGAGACCAAGATCGCGCTCGAGCAATTCGCCAGATATATCGACGTGCTGGTCTGCGAGCCGGACAACGGCATCTACTTCGCCATGAACAAGGCGATCGAGCGTCTCTCCGGCAAGTGGGTGCACTTCCTCAATTGCGAGGACACCTTTTACGACCAGAAGACGCTGTCCAACCTGGTGGCGGCGCTCAGGGAGGATGATGACATCCTCCACGGGCAGTCGTTCAACATCGACACCCAGGCGCTGCACCGCTTCAAGCCGGCCCATCTTTATTGGTCGGGGATGACCTTCGACCATCAGGCGACCTTCACCCGCTCGGCCATCTACAAGGAGCTGCGCTACGACACCGGCTTCCGCATCAATGCCGATTTCGACTTCTTCACCCGCGCCCGCGCGGCCGGCTACCGCTTTCGCGAAATCGACATGACGATCTGCCGCAAGCCCTACCGCGGCGGGGTTTCAGACAATTTGCTTGGCAGGCTGCGAGACCGCTACATAATCGGAAAGCGCCACTATCCCGAGATGCCGGTCGCCGACCAGCTGCTGTCGGAGATCGTCGCCCAGGTACGGTAAGGGCGCTCCCGGAGGTCGGCTTTGGACGTTTTGATTGCGGGTATCGGCCGTTCCGGCACCACGACCTTGTTCGAGGTCCTGGGTCGCGCCTGCCTGGCGGCCTGGCCGGATTGCGAATGCCTCTATGAGCCCTATCTGTGGAACCTGCCCCAGGCGCGCAAGACCGCCACCGCCAAGGGCTCGCCCTTCACCAACGAGAACATCGATCCCTTCGGGCTCTACGTCCACCGGTCGGTGCCGCTGTTCCTGGACACCGATGTGCCGCTGCACCACCAATGGATGGAGCGCATCTTCGGGCCCGCGAGCGAGCCGCATGCGCCGCGCGTGGTGAAGGAAATCCGCGCCATGGGACGGCTGCCGGCCATGCTGGAGGCGCGGCCCGATCTGCGCTGCGTGCTGGTGCTGCGCAATCCGCTGGACACGATCAATTCCTCGCTCGGCATGTTCTCCTTCTTCGGCGAGGAGTTCCACGCGTCGGACCGTCCGCGCTTCAGGGAGGAGCTGCAGGCGAGGGCAGGGCTGCTGGAGATCGACTGGCCGGCGGCGGACGATCTGCTCGGCTGGTCGGAATTGTGGGTGCGCCATTTCATGGCGGCGGGCCTGGCCGCGCGGCAACGGTTCGGCGAGCGCATCTTCGTGGTGCCCTACGAGACCTATGCGAAGAACAAGTCCCGCATGCTGTCGCGGATGCTGGATTTCCTGGGGCTGGAAGGAAGCGAGCAGGATGCCTCGCTGATGGACCGGCCGGCCGGACCTACGACCACGGAGCGCTACCTGGGCGAGGCCAGCATCGACCGGCTGGTCCCCGCGATCGAGGAATACACCTCGCTGTGCCGCGAATTCGACAGCGAGGGCGCGCTGGGCCCGGCCTTCACCGCCGAACTCATCGCCAAATACAAGGCCCGGCCCCGCGGCGAGATGCTGGTGCGGCCGAACAAGATGTCGCTCACCGCCGTGCAATGGCGCTCCGAAGCCGTCAAGGCCGAAAGCGAGCGCCGCAAGCACAGCGAGTCCGCGGTGCTGGCCAAGGGGCACCAGCCGGTGCTCTATCGCGACAAGCGCCAGTTCTATCGGGAATATGTGCGCGAGCGCATCGCGCGCGGCCCCTCCGCGCCGCTCGATGACGCCACGCCCGTCCGCCGCGCGCCCTCCATCGGCTGCGTGGTCACGACCTACAACAGCCAGGACACCATCGTCGCCACTCTGCGCTCGCTGTTGAGCCAGACCCACCCGATCGACGATATCCTGGTCTGCGACGACGGCTCGACCGACGAGACCCACAAGCTGGTGCAGGCGATCTCCGAAAGCGAGCCGCGCGTGAAGCTCGTCGCCCGTCGCTCGAACGTGGGGCCTTCCGCCAACCGCGACCTCGGCATCCGCGCGCTCGACACCGAACTCTTCACCCATGTCGACGGCGACGACGAATTCGCCCCCACCAAGATCGAGCTGGAGCTGGCCGCGCTCAAGGACATCCACGAGGATGTCGCCTTCTCGGACATCGAGCTGGTGAGCAAGAACGGCGTGGTGCTGCAGGACATCGCGGCGCTCGACGGCTGCGACGGAAGGGCGGCAATCTCCCGCCTGATCTCGCGCAGCGTGATCGTGCCGCGCGACATGCTGATGTCGCGCTCGCTCTATTTGCGCACCGGCGGCTACGATTACGAAGTCAGTCTCTATGAGGACTGGGCCTTCAAGCTGCGGCTCTGCCTGGCCATGAACGGCAGTTGGCGGCACGCGCGCGGCGACGTCGGCACCATCTACAATCGCGTGCAGCCGGGACTGTCCAACCAGAAGCCCATCGCGCAGGTGTTCTGGCAATTGCACGGCCTTTCCACCGTGGCCCCGAGGCGGGAGATTCCGGACGTGGACGTGCTCGCTTCCGCCAAGCTGATCCTGCGGCCGCTATCGGGGGAGATGGGGCGCCGGGCCCAACGCACGCTCGAGGCGCTGGACTCCCGCGAGCACATGGCGAAGTTCCGCAAGCTCCTGCCGCGCCTGTTTTGCGAGCGCCGGCCGATCCACGAGGAAGGTCAGCTCTACGAAACCGTCTTTGCGCTGCTCGCCCGCACGGCCGAATCCGACGGCCGCTGGCAATCGGAGCAGCAGGCGGTGGCCGCGGGCGAGGGCGATGCCATCTCGTTCAAGGAGGTGCGGCTCGACGAATATGTCAGCCGCGAGAATTTCCGCATGCTCGACTTGTCGCTGTTCTCGGTGGGCTACGGCGCGGAATACTGGAACCAGATTAAGTTCAAGTTCTGCCTGACCAGCAAGGGCCGGGTGCTGGAATTCCGCCAGGGCTCTGGCTGGCCCGCCGTGTTCGACAGCTGGCCCTCCACCGAGACCGACCGCTTCGGCGACGTGTTGCGGATCCGCGACGACGCCGAGATGCGCGGGCGAATTGCCGGCTGGCCGGGGGAGCGCGACCGCCGGCTGATTCAGGTGATCGGCCACATCCTGCCGCTGGCGGCCGAAACCGTGGCGACCCAGAAGAAGAACGCGGTGCCGGCGGAGGAGCTCGATACCTGGCTTGCCGAGGCCCGGGCCCTATCCAGCAATCTGCTGGCCTGAGGCGGCCGCTGCGGCGGCAGGGAGCCCCTTGCCGGCGAAGCTGTAGCCGAAATTCTCCAGCTCGAAGTCGAAGGCCTTGGCGACGAGATCGCGCGAGTCCGGATCGTAATAGTCCTGGTACGGAATACTCTTGTCGCGGAAGCCGGCCTTGTGGCGGCCCAGTTCCGCTTCGCGATGCTCGCCACCCGACAGCTCGCGCAGCACGGCGTTGAAGTCCTCCTGCAGCCGCTCGTAGAACATCAGATGCGTGCAGCAGATGATCTTCTTGATCGAGTAGATGTTGCGATCGACGGGAAGTCGTTTGGCGGTGCGGACGTAAGCGTTGAATTTCCCCTTGTCGGCGGCGAAACCCTCCGGCTGGCGCAGGCGAAAGAAGAACTGCGACAGCACCTTGTCGAAGGGATTTCGGACGATCGAGATGCGGCGGTAGCGGTTGAAGGTCCGGTAGCCCAGCTTGCGATAGACCTCCAGCGCCGTCATGTGATGCCAGTAGTTTTCCTGCGAAGGCGCCTCGCCGCGCGCACCCACGATGCCGGTCTCGTCTTCAAAGTAGAGCTGCTTGCGCATCACCGATTGCGGCAGAAACAATTTCTGCAGCGCGAGCTCGACAGAGGTGCCGCCCGTCTTCAGGCTCTTGAGGAAAATGAATTGCGCGGTGTGCGACACCAGCATGATCTGCGACCCCGTTCCTTCGGACCCGAACCTTAGGCGGTTCGAAGAAGCGGCGCGAGCGGTCGCGAAGACTGTTCCGTCAACCGGGCGGTACCGCCAGCAGATACGGATAGCCGTTGTTGATCGCGGGGCTCTGGCCCCACACCGCCGGATCGAAGCCGGCCGGCAATCCGGATTTCAGCTGCGCATCCGTCAGGCCGGTGATGCCGGGATCGTTGGCGATGTTGCCGGCACCCTGGCTCGGGTTGGAGATGCCGCTGGTATTGAGATCCCAGTATCCAAAACTGAAACTGCCGGGGGAGGAGTCCTCACCGACGAGCCCTCCGACGAAAGCGGCCGCACCCCCGGAAACAGCACCGATGGAATAGACTTGCGAAACCGTGGCCTGGTTCTCCCAGCCGATCAGGCCGCCGACCCAGCCTCGATAGGTTGGCAGCGTAGCGCTCCCCCGTGCGTAGGATTTGGTGATGGTGGTGCCGTTGTAGGCGATGCTGACCAGTCCGCCGACATAGCCGCCATGCGTGCCTTCGACGTCGCCGGTGGCATAGGATTCCGTCAGCAGTTGCGAGTTGCTCGAGACAACCACCGCAACCAGGCCACCCGCCTCCCCCTCGCCGATGTTCGCGACGGAGACCTTGCCGGTCGCATAGGACCGGGAAAGCACCCAGCTGGATTGGGCGGCGAGGCCTCCGGCCCAGCCGGCTTGCCCAGCGCTCACGTCTCCGGTGGCGTGGGAATTTAGAATCGAGCCGTCGGCAAATCCCACCAACCCGCCCACGCGCGACAGGAACCCGCCACTGACGCTGCTGCTCGCATCAGAATGCGAAATCGTACCGGCGCCCTCGGCGACGAGGCCACCGGCCACGGAATAGTCGCCCACGGTTATCGCGACGGCAGCGTGGCAATTGTCGATCGAGGTGGCCGACGCCGAGACCGCAGTCAATCCTCCGGCGCCGCTTTTCCTGTTGGGGGCCGCGATGCTGCCGGCGACGGTGACGTGCGATACCGTGCCTTCGGCCGCGAAAGCCAGGACTCCCGCGTTTGCCCCATCCGGATCGCTCGCTGTGATCGTGGCGTTCAGGATGTTGATGTCCCGAGCCGCGGAGCCCTGGCCCAATAAGAAGAACAGTCCCACCGAGGCGTCGGTCGAATCGTTGATGGTGAGATTTGAAATGGTATTGCCGAGACCTTCGAACGTGTCATTGAACACGGTCGGGATCGGCACCGTCCCATAGGTCCCGTCGACGCTGGCGTCGTAATTGTTGGCGAGCGCATAAGCTCCCGTGCGGTTCGCCGCGATGTCCGCGGCCAGACTTTGGATGTCGCCGACGAGCGCAAAATTCGTCCCGTTGATGATCAGGCTGCTGCTCAGATCCCAGAACACCACGTGGCCCTTGCCGCTGAAGGTCAGCGCGCCGCCGGTGCCGCCGCCGCTGTTGGTGACAAGAGTCAGCCCGCCCGGACCGGTCACCGTCACCGGTTGCTGCACGGCGATGGAGCCAAAGGCCCTGAGCGTCAAGCGGTGCGCGCTCGGCCAGCTCAAGGCGTGGACGATCTTGATGTCGGAAGCCTTCGCCTTCGCCACCACTTTGACGGCGCCGCTCGCAAGCATCCCTTCCAGGTCCGTCACGTTCAGCACGGCTTTCTTGGCCGTCGAGACGCAGACGCCGCCGGAGCAGCTCATGTTGCTGGTCGGCTTGTTCGAGATGGCCACGGCCGCTTCGGCGCAGGGTGCCGCGGCCATCGCCGCGACGAGCGGTATGAGCCACGCCGTCAGGCTGTTGGTGAGCGAACGCATGGCCATAACTCCACCGGGTACGGCAACAAGTCTACCACGCGCGGTTGGCGGACAGGGAGGGATTCGAACCCTCGAGACGGCTCATCACCGTCTACGCACTTTCCAGGCGCGCGCCTTCAGCCGCTCGGCCACCTGTCCGTGCCGGAGATATCGGGTATCGGGCGCCGATTGTCACGCGCCAGATGCGGTCGTCGCGGAAGGAGTTTCACGCCGAGCCGCTTCGCCGCCGGTCAGGCCGGCCAAGGCCGCGGAGGCGCGCAGTGCCCAATCCTGTCCATCCCTCATCGCCCCGCCGGCCCCCGGACCTGGTCCGGGGGAGGAAGCGCGCGGTGCTCGCGCGCTTCTCGCAAATTCGGTCCCAGAAGCTAGTCCGTCCCCGCCCTGCCCAGGCCCAGATCGTGCTCGGCCGCGACGATGGAGATGGTGTAACCCGCCACCACGTCGAACAGCGTGAACACCATGATGAAGAAGAAGGGCGAGGTCGAGAAGCCCTTGAGCGTGATGAACTCGACCAGCGCGATCACGAAGGTCAGCATCGACAGCCCGTGATTGATGATCTCGCGCGAGGTGGTGCGCGTCGCCTTGACGATCTCGACGAACAGCAGCGCGATCGACAGCAGCACGAAGAAGTCGCCGATGGTGAAGTTCCAGGTGTCGCCGGAGAACATATGGATGCTGACGCTCTGGGCCAGGAAGGCTTCCATCCCGGCATGGCTGGCCAGCCCGTGCCCGAAGGCCAGGATGTTGTACAGAACGACGACGATCAGAAGCAGCGGAAACAGGCGTAGCATTGGTCTTCTCCCCCGGCGATAGGCGCGTGGCCCATTTACCCTTGTAGCATATTGGGGCGGAAAAGGGGCGCCCCCGCGACGGCTCCATGACGCTATGGTTAAAGCGCCGGCTCCGGATGCTCTACCGCCGCCCTGAGCGCGGCCCGCTCGCGGAAGATCAGATAGAGATTGCGGGAATAGACGAACAGCCCGCTGGCCTGGCCGATGATGAAGGGCGCGCTCTCGATATAGATGGCATAGGCGAGCGAGACCACGCCGCCCGCCAGGCTGCAATACCAGAAGGCCACGGGAATGATGCTGCGGCCCTCCATTTCGCTCTTGAACCACTGGATGATGAAGCGCGAGGCGAACAGGGCCTGCCCGAGAAGGCCGATCACCAGCCAGACGTGAGGAACGGTGAACCAGGCCGCGATGTGCGCCATTGCTAAAGCTCCTTGGCTTCCACGGTGCCGCGGAACCGTTTCTGCAGCCAGCGCACCCCGAAGGTGTCGATCAGGCCCACCACGGCGCGGTGGAAGTTCTTGTATTTGGACGCGCCATGCCGGCGCGGGCGATGCTCCACCTCCACATAGCGCACGTCATAGCCCTCGCGCAGCATCAGCGCGATAAGAAAGCGGTGCATGTGGTCGAAATAGGGGAGCGCGAGAAAGGCGTCGCGGCGGAACACTTTCAGTCCGCAGCCGGCATCGACCGCGCCGTCCTTCAGCATGGCGCGCCGGAAGCGGTTGGCGAAGCCGGAAGCCAGGCGCTTGTTCGCGGTATCCTGGCGGTGCACCCGCACGCCGGAGACGAGCCCCACCCGCTCCGCATCGTGTGCGCCGCGCAACACCGCGAGCAGGCGCGGGATATCGGCGGGATCGTTCTGGCCGTCGCCGTCCAGGGTGGCGACGATCTCGCCTTGCGCCGCGCGCACACCGGTGCGGATAGCGCGGCTCTGCCCGATGTTGCGGCCGTGCTGGATCACCCTGAGCGACGGCATCTCGGATTTCAGCGCGAGCAGCTCGGCGGCGGTGGCGTCGCCCGAGCCGTCATCCACGAAGACGATCTCGAATGACGGCTCGCCGGCCAGCGCGGCGGCGATCTCGCGCGCCAGCGGCGCGGCATTGCCCGCCTCATCCTTCACGGGAACGACAACGGAAAGCGCCGTCATGGAAAGGTTCCGTTCGATCCCGTCATTGGCTAGAGTCGCGAAGGCACCGTCCGCATCCGCGAGGCCGGCCGGAAGCCGCGCCTTATACAGAGC
>DATCOJ010000255.1:0-3345 GCA_036564785.1 Rhizomicrobium sp.
CCGATGGCGAATACGCGCAAATACGGAGCGCTCACCCAACACCCCCCTTCCGTCGCAGCACTCGCTCGCGCGAGTGCGCGACACCTTCCCCCACAAGGGGGGAAGGGGAACGCAATCGTTGCGGTGCGGTCACGTCGCCCCCTCCATGGCATCGCGCAGCGCCTCGGAAACCTTGCGTGCATCGTCGGTGAACTCGGGCGAGAGGCGATAGCGCGCTTCGCGCCGCGCAGGAGAGGGCAGGGCGATATCGGCCGCGATGCGTCCGGGACGCGGCGTCATCACCACCACGCGCGAGGAGAGATAGGTGCTTTCGTAGACCGAATGGGTGACGAAGATCACGCTGAGGCCGTCTTCCGCCCACAGCTTCAGCAGATCGTCGTTCAGCGATTGCCGCGTGAGTTCGTCCAGCGCCGCGAAAGGCTCGTCCATCAGCAGCAGCTGCGGCCGCGCCGCAATTGCACGCGCGATCGACACCCGCATCTTCATCCCGCCGGAAAGTTCGCGCGGGAATGCGTCCTCGAATCCCTGAAGTCCCACGCGGGCAAGCACCTCGCGCGCCCGCGCCTCGGCTTCTGTGCGCGGAACGCCTTTCAGGTCGAGCGACAGCCGCGCATTGGCGAGCGCGGTGGCCCATGGCATCAAGGTCGCCTCCTGGAAGACGAAGCCGAGCTCGGGCCGGCCGCCGGGCCAGCTCACCGTGCCGCGCGACGGCGCCAGCAGTCCGGCAATCAGCCTCAGCGCCGTCGACTTGCCGCAGCCCGACGGCCCCACCAGCGAGAGGAATTCGCCGTCCGCAATCTCGAGGTCCAGCCGCGCAATCGCCTCGACGCCATTGTCGAACGTCTTGCCGAGGCCGCGGAGGGAGAGGAGGGGGGACATGGATCTTCCAATGCTCTCGCTATCGCGTTCCCCTTCCCCCCTTGTGGGGGAAGGGGAACGCGATGGTACAGGCGAAAAGCGCAGTCGCAAAAGTGGCGATCGGCTGCTAGCGCGGCGGTTTATCCGGAGTCCCTTTGGGCGAGGGAGCTGGTGGAATTCGACAATTCCGTTCGGGACAGTCAAGCCGAATCTCGTAGTGCATTCTCGGTGTGACAAACCGCAGATCGAACGCCTGCCGCCAGGGAAGCGAGCGCGAATAAAGCCCTTCGCTCGCCATGGTGTCGAAGAAGATCTTCCAGCGCGCCTCGGTCATGCGCCCGATCTCCTCCTTCGAGCGCGCGTCGCCGCTCACCAGGATGCCGTAGCGTTTCATCTTGTCGATGGCCTGGGCGATGAGATCGTCGCGCATCTCGGGATTGTCGCGCTTGATGAGCGCGTTGGCCGGCGCCGGATCGCCGGTGAGATAGGCGATCCAGCCCGCCCGCGTGGCATCCACGAAGGCCTGCACCACGCCGGGCTTCTCGCGGATCCATTTGTCCGGCACCAGCACCATGTTGGCGTAGCCGGGATAGCCGTTGTCGGCGAGCAGGAAGGTGAGCGGCTTGAAATGGCCTTCGCGCTCCACCGTGTAGGGTTCGCTGGTGAGATAGCCCTCCTGGATGGCCTTCGGGTCGACCAGGAACGGCGCCAGGTTGAAGGTGTATTTGCGGATCTGCGAATCCTCGAAACCGTAGCGCGCCTTCAGCCACGGCCAGAAGGCGGTGGTCGACGCATCGGCGATCATGATCGGCTTGCCCTTCATGTCGGCCAGACGCTTCACGTCCGCGCGGGGATGGGCGATCAGCACCTGCGGGTCCTTCTGGAACACCGCCATCACCGCCTTGATGGGTGCACCGGCGCGCACCAGGTTGAGCGGAATGAATCCGTTGGAGCCGATGCCGAAATCCGCAGCACCCCCTGCCAAGAGCTGCGGCACGTTCACGCTCGGTCCGCCTTCCACGATGGCGACGTCCAGGCCGCGCGCCTTGTAGAGGCCGAGCGCGAGGGCCTCGTAGAATCCGCCATGCTCGGCCTGCGCCTTCCAGTCGGTGACGAAGCTGACATGGGCGAGGCTGAACTTGGGCCCCGGCGCGGCCTGCGCGCCCGCGGCCGCCGCAAGCGCCAGCACGACCGCCGGCAAAACTCCAAGTCTCATGTCCAACCCCTGCAACTTTGGCGACGACGTTCTACCGCGTTTTTTGCCGGAGCAGGGGCCAATCGCGCGAATCCTCGATTGGCGCGAAACCCTTTGCTAACCAGGTTTCGGGCTGGCGCGGAACCTGTGCATCAGCCTGCAGTTGTGCCCCTATGATCCCGCTCGCCCATCGCTATCGCCCCTTGCGCATCCTCTGCATCGAGGAGGATCCCGTTCAGCGCAAGCTGATGGAAGCCTGCCTGGAGGTGCTGGACGCCGAAGCCTTGTTCGCGCCCAGCGCCGCCAACGCGGTGTGGCTGTTCCGCCGCCACCCGGTCGACATGGTGTTCATGGATCTGGATTGGCATTCGGCGGATGAGCTTGCCGCCTTCGAGGAGATGCAAGCCGGCCATCGCGGCCACCGCGTTCCCATCCTCGCCGTCACCGACAACGATTGCGGCTGGACCGAAGAAGAGTATCGCGAAGCGGGCTTTGCGGCGCTCTATCGGAAGCCGGTCGAGCCGCACCGGCTGTTCGTCAAGATCGACGATCTGCTGCGCGAGCAGCATCAGCCGCCGCTGCTGGTCAGCCCGGCCATGGCGGTCAACGCCCCGCATTTCGCCTGATCTCAGCCGTCGAGCGGTAGTCGCGGCGGAAACGCGCGCGGCAGCGCACGCCTCAATGATGCGGCGTGGTGAGGAGATAGTTCGTGGTCCAGGTCCCCTGGGTCGCGGGAACGTGAGGCCATGGCCAATAGGTGTAGAAACTCAAGGTGTGCGGGCCGGATTGAATTCCAACATTGCCCAGCCAGTCCGCGCCCCTGCATGCGATGTGAAAGTTTAAGGGCACGTCGCTCCGCCCCCAGACCCACGCGTCCCGCACCAGTACGCCATCGAGATACAATCGGATCCTGAACGGTTCGGCGGTGCTCTTGATATCGGCGGGACAGAACTGATCCGTCAGGGTCACGGCGACCATGCAGGACGCGGCGGGGCAGTTCACCAGCGTATCGTTGACCTTGTTATCTTCGTTATAAGCGAGCGCCGTTTGTGGATTGCCGGAGCTCATGTAGATCGTGGAGATGTCGTATTGCGCGGCCTGCGCGGCACTCGCCGCCAGCAGCGGCAGCGAAGTCAGCAGTCCGATTGCGAGCGTTCTCATTTGCCTGTTCCCGTGTTGAACCACGGCTCACGATAGGACTGCTTCTGGCGAACTCCAATTGCTCGTCCGCTCCCCCCTCCCCTTGCGGGAGGGGGCAAATTCAGAGCGCGACAGCGCGATGAATTTGGGCT
>DATCOJ010000256.1:0-3164 GCA_036564785.1 Rhizomicrobium sp.
ACCGCGGCGTGGTGTTCCAGGACTTCGCCCAGTTATTCCCGTGGCGCACCGCGCTCGGCAACGTCTCGTTCGGGCTGGAAATGAAGGGCGTTCCCAAGGCCGAGCGCGAGATCATCGCGCGCGAGCAATTGCGCCTGGTGAAATTGGAGAAATTCACCAACGCCTTCCCGCATCATCTGTCCGGCGGCATGCAGCAGCGGGTCGCCATCGCCCGCGCGCTGGCGTACAATCCGGCGGTGCTGCTGATGGACGAGCCGTTCGCGGCGCTCGACGCGCTGACGCGCGACGACATGCAGCGGCTGCTGGCGGAGGTGTGGCGGGAAACCCGCAAGACGGTCATCTATGTCACGCACAATGTCGCGGAAGCGGTCTATCTGGCGGACCGCGTGGTGGTGATGACGCCGCATCCCGGAACGGTGAAAGCCGTGATCAAAATTCCGCTGCCGCGTCCGCGCGACCCGCTAAGCGTCGAATTCGTCGAATGCCAGAAGGAATTGCTGCAATATCTCGGCCATGACGCAAGCGCCGGCGAGACGGAGAAACAAGCCAACGGGAAGTTAAGCGCATGATCCCGAAAAGCGGCAACCGGTTTTCGGGTAAGACCATGCGCAAGCCAATAAAGGGAGGATGACCATGACACTTCTGCAAAAAAGCATCACGCGCCGCCATGCGCTGGCGGCCACCGGCGCCGGCGTGCTGGCGGCGGGACTGGGCGTGCGCGGCGCCAGCGCGGCGCTGGAGACGGTGCGGCAGGGCTACCAGACCAACATGTGGGGCATGCCGACCTATTACCTGATGCGCTCGGGTTATCTCGAAAAGCACGGCATCAAGTTCGAGGAATTCGCGGTGCCGTCGGGCAACCTCACCATGCAGCAGATGGTGGCGCGCCAGGTCGACATGGGCACCTATGCCGGCCCCTCGCTCGTCATCGGCAACGACAAAGGCGGCCTGGTCGCCATCGCCATGATCGAATATGTCGGCAAGACCGCGCGCGTGATGGCGCGCAAGGATCTCGGCATCAAGACCGTCGCCGAGCTGCGCGGCAAAAAGGTCGCCAACCAGACCGGCTCGTCGACCGGCAACATCTTCGTCGACCAGATCGCGGCCGGCGCCGGATTGAAGAAGGGCGACTACCAGGAAATCCGCATGAACGTGAACGACATGGTGGCCGCCATGGCCGCCAAGACCGTGGACGCCATGGTCAATGTCGAGCCCTACAACGCCATCGCGGAAGCCGACGGCATGGCCAATACGCTGGTGGACTTCTACTCCTTCGACAAGCTGCCGGTGTTCATGGCGGCGACGCCGGAATTCATCGAGAAAAGCCCGCAGACCGTGGTGGCCTATCTCAAGGCCTGGCTCGACGTTGCCAAGGACTTCAAGAACGATCCGAAGAAGGTCGCCGACACGATCTATTCGTTCTACACCTCGAAGGGTTACACGATGTCGCACGACACCTTCTCCAAGGCGATCGCGCGCGTCGAGGTCGCTCCCGGCTGGCCGGCCGACATCAAGCCCTATATGCAGAAGCAGGCCGAAATCCTGCTGGCCGCCAAGAAGATCAAGGCCATCCCCGACTGGAGCAAGGTGCTGCGCGAGGAATTCCTCAAGCAGGCCAGCGCCTAGCGAAAGCGCCGGTCTCGACGGTCCATGAGCTCCCCTTCCCGCACGAGCCCCGGCGCGCGGCGGGGAGGGATTTTGTGCTTGGCGACGGGCGCCGGAACGAATAGCACCTGCGTGTAAAACTCAATTGACTCTTTGCATGCCCCCCGCCTGACTCTGCCCGCACCTTCCCCCTGTTCGCATCGTGGACACGGCGCGAACCGACCCTCCCCGCGCCAGCGCGGCGCAGGGAAATAAAGAAAATGGAGACGCCAATGGCCGCCGCAAGCAATCCGCTCACCCAGACCGGGGAGCCGATCACCTGGAATTTCAAGCCGCTCGCCCATAACGACCTCGGCGGCTTCGGCGGCATGGGCGAAGGCATGTCGATCACCATCGCCAAGGACGGCCGCCGCATCATCTGGCTGGCGCACGAGAGCGCGCCGAAGAATTTCACCGGCGTCGACGTCTCCGACCCGCGCAATCCAAAAGTGGTGGTGCAGACCGACCTGCCGCAGCCGCACATGCGTTCGAATTCGCTCGAATGCTCCGCCAACAACATCATGGCGGTGGCCTATCAGACGCAGAAGACCGGCCAGCAGCCGGCCGGCGTCGAGCTGTTCGACGTATCGGTGCCGGAGAAGCCGCGCTCGATCTCGTTCTTTGACTGCTCCGGCGCGACCTCGCGCGGCGTGCATCAGTTGTGGTTCTGCGACGGCGAATACGTGCACATCGCTTCGGGCGCGCCCGACTTCAAGCCGAGCAACCCGCTCGATGACCAGTTCTACCGCTGCATCGACGTGCGCGATCCGTCGAAGCCGAAGGAGATCGGCCGCTGGTGGATGCCCGGCACCTCGGCAACCGACAATATCGCGCCGCCGCCGCGCCATCCGCTCGACAAGGGCTACCGCGCGCACAACACCAACGTCTATCCGTCGCACCCGGACCGGCTCTACCTCTGCTACATCGACGGCGGCATGTTCGTGATGGACATCAAGGACAAGGCCAACCCGAAGGTGATCTCACACTGGACCAATTCGCCGCCCTATACCGGCTTCATGCACACCGCGATGCCGCTGTTCGAGCGCAACCTGATGCTGGTAACGGACGAGTCGACCGAGAACGCGGGCAAGGACTGGCCGAAGCTGATCTGGATGCTCGACATGCGCGACGAAACCCACCCCGTCTCGATCGCCACCTGCCCGTTGCCGCCGGTCGACGCCTACAAGGACCGCGGCGGCCGCTTCGGCGCGCACAATATCCACGAAAACGTCGAGCTGCCGACGGCGTGGCACTCCGACCAGATCGTGCTCGGCACTTTCTTCAACGGCGGCTTGCGCGCCTACGACATCTCCAATCCGTACCAGCCCAAGGAAATCGCCGCCTTCGTGCCGCCGACGCCGAAAGGCTCGCCGGTCGGCGCCATCCAGCTCAACGACGTGTTCGTCGACGAGCGCGGCATCGTCTACACGCAGGACCGCTTCAGCGGCGGGCTCTATACGCTGGAGACGGATTTCTGATCCTCCCTCGCCCCGCGCAGCCGGGCGGGGTAAAGTGAGGCA
>DATCOJ010000257.1:0-30280 GCA_036564785.1 Rhizomicrobium sp.
CCCCGCCGTAATAGCGCAGGGGATATACAGCGTGTGTATCGCGGCTCTGGCGGCAAACCATGTCTGAAGCCGATTTTCCAGCGCGACGAGATCGGCATTCGAGATGGTCTTCGAGTCGCGACCACGGAAGCCAAACAGCGCAGTTAGCAGCTCATCCAAAAACTCGGCATACACAGAACCGCGACGGTACCGAGCAGAACCAGAATATATTGCGTCGGCGAGCTCGTGAAGTGCTTCGCCCGCCGCGACGCCAATTCCGACGTACTCCCTTGTTTCGAGAAAAATCCTACCCATCGCGAAGCCGAGGTCGCGAATGCCGGGTTCAGTAAGTGGACCGGCAGTGATGGGTATCGAACGCACTTGAGCCACGACGTGCCGAAGGCATTGGAGTCTATTCATCGCTTGGTTCTCGCCACGCTTCCATAGTGTTCTTTTTATTCGTCTCGAGGCCGGAGTTCTTGCATCTCTCGCACCAAGCTAGTCAAGCATCACGGTCGCTAGCTTCCTAGTTCAGAGCGGCAATCCTTCGCTGCGGCGATGATCATCTCAACAACACCATCGCGATTTTCCAGCACATCGCCGTTCCAGAAGCGCAGCACGCGATAGCCGCGCGAATTCAGATACGCCGTGCGTTTGGCATCGTATTGAACGGCTTCACTTACGCTGTGCTGCGAGCCGTCCAATTCGACGACGAGCTTCGAGCGATGACAGGCGAAATCGGGAAAGTACGGGCCGATTGATGGCTGCCTGCGGAAATGCAAGCCAAGCGGCTTCAATACCCTGAGCGCATACCACATGCGTTGCTCGGCATCCGTCGCGTTCTTGCGCAGCTTGCGAGCCCGAGCGAGCGGCCCCCCACCCGCCGTCTCTTCGCAGCTATCGCTGCTCAGAGCCGGCGACCTCCCCGCGTTGGGGGAGGTAAATGGACGGCGATTGATTGGAGGAAGGCGAGCCATAGTGTCTAAAAATGATGTTGGCATGTACCCTGTTTGTTCTATCATGTTTGAGTGCAACGGAAAAGCCTTCTCGCCGCGAAAACGGGGGAGCGTGATGGCCGTCACGGATGGCTGGGCCGGCGCGCCCTAAAGTCCGCAGTCTGGAGGAATCCGTCCAACATTCGGAAGGCCGAATGAACGCCGAAAAACTGAACCGCGCCCTCGAGGAACACCTGCGGGCGCAACAGGCATTGTCGGAGGCGTGCATCGCGCGGGCGCTTGCCGCGCGAAACCCATATCTGCGCTCGGCCTGGATCGGGCATTTCACCCGTCTCTTGAACGCCATGGCGGCAACGGGCGGAGTTATCGCGCGCCTTCGGGCCGCCCCGGCGGTCCTGAACCTTGCTCCTCTTCGCCTGCCGGGCTTGCCGCTTCTGCCGGACGAAAAGGAGGGGGACCCACCCCCTCCCATTCTCTCGAAAACAACCGCCGACGAGTTTTCCAACGAATGCAGGGGCTTGGAAGATCGCACTACCCCTTACCTCCCCCGACGCGGGGAGGTCATCAAGGGGTCGGGCCCTTCGCGGATGACCCGTCGCATCAAATCCAAAGGCGGGGCGCCGCGCGGCAACCGCAATGCGCGGACGTCCGGCGCGCACACCGCCGCCTTGCGTCAATTCCGCCGCGACCTCGCGCTCTATGTGCGAACGCTAAAGGCTGAGCTGGAGCCCTTGCGCGCCGCCCTCCCACGGCCCCGGAAACGCATCTTCTATGTCGTGACCCGGCCGGAGCGCTGTTATGTGCGCACCCGTCTCGGCTCAACGCCCAAGTCTGTCGCCTCAGGAGGCGCGGCGATCGTCGCCGCTTCACGCCGCCATGGCGACAACGGCGTTCACCGTCATGGCGATCAGGATCGTGTTGAAAAGGAACGACACGATCGAATGCCCCAGCGTGGTGCGCCGAATGCGGGTGGACGTGACCTGAACGTCCGATACCTGAGCCGTCATCCCCACCACGAAGGAAAAGTACAGGAACTCGGCCGCGCCCGGCTCGGGCGTCTTGGGAAACTCGAGCCCGCTGCCACCGGCGCTGCCGGGCGGCTCGGAGTAGAACAGATAGGCGTAGTGGAACGCCATCAGCATATGCAGCATGAACCAGCCGAGCAGCGCGCCGGCCACCGCAAGCGCCACCGCAAAATGGTCGAGCGCGTGCCTGTGACGCAGCAGCGTGATGATGGCAAGCAGGCAGAACGCTGTCACCACCAGCGACAGCAGCACGACCACCACAATGCCCTCGTCCTCGACATCGGCTTTGCGATCGAGTTCCACGGGCGTGATGCGCAGCGCCGTGATCGCCATGATCAAGACATAGCTCGCGAAGAAACTGTCGCCGCTCGCCAGCATCCGCTCGGGCGGCGGCAGGGAGGCGGTCAGCAGGTAAACCGCGACGCCGAGCGCAAGACAGGCGTAGAAGTGCCAGTGATGCTGGAAATAGGATCGGACGAAGCCGGACAACGGCGCTCCCCGGACAAGACGCCATGCTCTTGGCATGAGTCTATCGGCCAAGCCTACAACGAGATTTTCGTCGGGCGGCGCCTAGAGGCGGAAGCGGACCTGGTCGATCCAGAAGCGCTCGACGCGCCTGAGGCTGGTGTTCAGCAAATCGAGGTCGCCGGCGCTGACATTGCCGACCGCTTCCAGCGAACCGAGATGACGCTGGAACAGCTCGCGCAGCATGTCGCGCACGCACTCGCCCTTGCGGGTCAGCCGCACCAGCACGGAGCGGCGGTCGGTCTCGGAGCGCTCGTGATGGATATAGCCGCTGTCGACCAGCTTCTTGAGATTGTAGGAGACGTTGGAGCCGAGATAATGGCCGCGGGTGCGCAGTTCGCCCGCCGTCAATTCCTGGTCGCCGACATTGAACAGCAGCAGCGCCTGCACGCTGTTGATCTCGCGCTCGTCGCGCCGATCCAGCTCGTCCTTGATCACGTCGAGCAGCTGTCGATGCAGACGCTCGACCAGGTTGAGCATTTCCAGGTAGTACTTGCCGACGACAGACGCGCTTTCGAACGCGGCCGCCGCTTGCGGTTTCGCCAACGCCGTCATGTTTTTTCCTCGGATGCCCGAGGCCCACCTTGTTATGACGGGAAGACTAGGCGCGGGCTGTTAAGAGGCCGTAAACGGCATCACAGCTCGCCGCGCAACATGCGGATAATGCCCGAGAAATCGACACCGCCATGTCCTTTCGCGGCAAACAGAGAGTAAAGCTGCGCCGCTTCGGCGCCGAGCGGCGTGGTGGCGCCGGATGATTGCGCCGCGGATTGCGCGAGCTTCAGGTCCTTGAGCATCAGCACGGTGGCGAAGCCGCCGGTATAGCCGCGGTTCGACGGCGCGGTCGGCACCGGTCCCGGAACGGGACAATAGGTTGTGAGCGACCAGCACTGGCCGGACGAGGTCGAGGCGATATCGAACAGTTTTTGCGGATCGAGGCCCAGCTTCTCCGCCAGCACGAAGGCTTCGCAGGTGCCGATCATGGAGATTGCGAGCAGCATGTTGTTGCAGATCTTGGCGGCCTGGCCCGCGCCGGCACCGCCCGCCAGCACGATGCGCTTGCCCATTTTCTCCAGCACCGGCTTGGCGCGCTCGAAGGCCTGTTCGCCGCCGCCGCACATGAAGGTGAGCGTGCCGGCTTCCGCGCCGCCGACACCGCCCGAGACCGGGGCATCGAGAAAATCGAAGCCCGCTTTCTCGGCTGCGGCGTGCACCGCGCGGGCGGAATCGATGTCGATGGTCGAGCAGTCGATCAGCACCGCGCCGCTCTTGGCGGCCTGGAGGATGCCGTTGTCGAGATAGACGCTGCGCACGTGCTGTCCCGCCGGCAGCATGGTGACGACGACGTCGGCGCCGGCAGCCGCCTCATTGGCCGTCGGAGCCTTTTTCGCGCCTGCCTCGACCACCGGGGCGAGAACCGTGGGACTCAGATCGAACGCCGAGACCGCGTGGCCGGCCTTCAACAGGTTGCGCGCCATCGGCCCGCCCATATTGCCGACGCCGATAAAGGCGATGTTGGTCATGTTCGTCTCCCTTGCCCGCTAGCCGAGCGTGAGTTCCTTGTCGCCCAGCGGCGCGAAATAGGCATCGACATCGGCACCGCCGACACCGGCGAGATCGGCCGGCTGCCATTTGGGCGCACCGTCCTTGTCGATGATGGCGGCGCGCACGCCTTCGTAGAAATCATGGCCCGCCACAATGCGGTTGACCATGCGGTATTCCATGCGCATGCAATCGTCGAATTCGAGCCTGGCGCCTTCGCGGATCTGCCGGAATGTCACTTTCAGGCTGGTGGGCGACTTGGTGCGCAGCGTCGTCGCCGCCTCGCCCGCCCAGTCGGTGCCCTCGGCGTCAAGCGCGGCCAGGATCGCTTCCACCGACTCAAGCGCGAAGATGCTGTCGATGGCGTTGCGATGGGTCTCCAGGAATGTGTCGGGGACGCTGTCGGCGAGCCCCTCCAGCGCCTGGTCCGGAGCGGTGCCGTTCGCCAGGCGCTCCAGCAAGGTCTCCCACTTCGCCTGCGGCACGAAGTGCGTGGCCACGCCGGCATAGAGACAGTCCGTCGTCTTCAGGCGCGCGCCGGTCAGCGCCAGATACATGCCGACCTGGCCCGGACAGCGCGGCAGGAAGTAGCTGCCGCCGACATCCGGGAACAGGCCGATGCCCGTCTCGGGCATGGCGAACACGGCACTTTCGGCGGCGACGCGATGGCTGCCATGCACCGACACGCCCACGCCGCCGCCCATGACGATGCCGTGAATGAGCGCGACATAGGGCTTTGGGAAATGCTTGATGGCGGCGTCGAGGCGGTATTCGTCGCGGTAGAAATCGAGCGCATAGGGCGTTCCCGCCTTGCCCGATTCGTAGAGCGCGCGGATGTCGCCGCCGGCGCAGAAGGCGCGCTCGCCCGCACCGCGAATGACGGCCGCCTTGATGTTGGGATCCTTCGCCCAGTCTTCCAATTGCGCCTTTGTGCGAAGGCACATGTCCTGGGTCAGCGCGTTCAGCGCCTTCGGCCGGTTGAGGGTGATGATCCCGGCGGCCCCGCGCTGCTCGAACAGGACATCCTCGTTCATATCGTCATCCTGAGGTGCCCCACACATGCTTCGTGGCTCGCTGCGCTCGCACCTCAGCATGACATGTGGGGCCACGAAGGATCATTGGCGGAACATCTCGCGCGCCACGATCACCCGCATGATCTCATTGGTGCCTTCGAGAATCTGGTGGACTCGGAGATCGCGCACATGACGCTCGGCGGGAAAGTCCTTGAGGTACCCGTAGCCGCCATGCAGCTGCAGCGCATCGTTGGCGATTCTGAAGCCGGTGTCGGTAGCAAAGCGCTTGGCCATGGCGCATTGCATGGTGGCGCGCGGATCGCGGCGGTCGAGCGCCGAAGCGGCGCTGCGGATCATCAGCCGCGCGGCCTCCAGCTCCGTCGCCATGTCGGCGAGCTTGAATTGGGTCGCCTGGAACTCCGCGATGGGCCGGCCGAACTGCTTGCGGTCGCTCACATAGGTCTTGGCTTCGTCCAGCGCGGCCCGCGCGGTGCCGACCGAACAAGCGCCAATGTTGATGCGGCCGCCGTCGAGCCCCGCCATGGCGATGCTGAAGCCGGTTCCTTCGGCGCCGATGCGGTTGGCCACCGGCACGCGGCAATTGTCGAACAGGACTTGCGCGGTCGGCTGGCTGTTCCAGCCCATCTTGCGCTCTTTCTTGCCGAAGGAGAGACCCGGCGTCCCTTTTTCCACCACCAGGCACGACACACCCTTGGGCCCGTCCTCGCCGGTGCGCACCATGCAGACATAGATGTCGGACGTGCCGGCGCCGGAGATGAACGCCTTGGCGCCGTTCAGCACATAGTGGTCGCCGTCCTTCACCGCGCGCGTCTTGAGGCTGGCGGCGTCCGAGCCGGAGCCCGGCTCGGTCAGGCAGTAGCTCGCAATCTTTTCCATGGTGGTGAGCTGCGGCAGGAAGCGCTTGCGCTGCTCGTCGCCGCCGAAGCGGTCGATCATCCACGAGGCCATGTTGTGGATGGAGATGAACGCGGCGGTGGAGGTGCAGCCGGCCGACAGCTCCTCCATGATGATCGCGGCATCCAGCCGCGACATCTCGGAGCCGCCCACGTCGGACTTCACATAAATTCCGGCGAAGCCCAGCGCCGCCGCCTCCCGCATCACCTCCACGGGGAAAAACTCGTTCTCGTCCCATTCGGCGGCGCGGGGCGCCAGCTTGTCCGCCGCAAAGCGACGGGCCGTCTCTTCGATCGCTCGCTCGTCCTCTGTGAGTGAGAAGTCCATGTCCTTGCCTTCGCTTGCGATTTTCACAGAATGTCACTACCGTAGTGACATAAACAGCCGATGGAGATAACCAATGTCCTCAGTGGGTGCGCGAGAAGCCAACCGTAGCTTTTCCAGGATTCTGAGGGAAGCCGAAAGCGGCAAGACCGTCACCATAACGCGAAATGGCAAACCCGTGGCCCGGCTGGAACCCGCCCTTGCCAAGCCGACCTCGGGTAAGGCTCGAGAAAAAGCGATCTCGCGGATGGTGGAGCTGATGGAAAAGGGTCTCGACTTCGGTGGGCGACGCTTCACCCGCGACGAGATGCACGAGCGATGAAGCTGTCCGTCGACACCAACGTGCTCATCTATGCGACGGATCCTAAGGCCGGAGCGAAGCAGGCGATTGCTATCGATCTGCTTCGCCGTGCCGCAACGTTGAATTGCGCACTGACCGAACAGACTCTCGTCGAATATTTGAACGTGGCGGTCGTGAAGGTCCGTCAACCACTGAACGATGCCGCTATCATCGTCCGTCAATGGTTGGTCAACTTTGCACTGCTGCTTCCGACCAAAAACGTGCTCGAAGACACCATCGGCATGCTCTCGCGATATAGGCTGAGCGCATGGGATGCGAGACTGCTGGCGGTCTGCGACGCCCATGGCTGCAACATCCTATTCAGCGAGGATTTGCAGGATCACGCCAGCTATGGCGGCGTCCGCGTGCTAAACCCGTTCCAGGCCGGCAACTTCCGGAAAGTCGCGGAGCTCCTGACGCCATGACCCGCTCCTCCTTCCCAGCCACCCGCATGCGCAGGCTCAGGCGTCACGACTGGACGCGGCGGCTGGTGGCGGAGACGCGCCTGTCGCCCGCCGATTTCATCTGGCCGCTGTTCGTGGTCGAGGGCGACAACCGACGCGAACCGGTGCCGTCGATGCCGGGAGTCGATCGCCTGTCGATCGACTTGGCCGTCAGGGCGGCGGGCGAAGCGGCGGCGCTCGGCATTCCGGTGGTCGCCCTCTTTCCCCACACGGATTCGTCCCTGAAGACGCCCGATGGACGCGAGGCGTTGAACGCCAGGAATCTGGTCTGCCGCGCGGTTCGCGAGATCAAGAAGCAGGTGCCGCAGGTTGGCGTGCTCTGCGACGTGGCGCTCGATCCTTACACCACGCATGGTCACGACGGCGTCATGAATGCCGGCAACGACTGCGTAGACAATGACGAAACCGTGAAGATTCTGGTACAGCAGGCGCTCCTCCAAGCCGAGGCCGGCTGCGACATCATCGCGCCGTCCGACATGATGGACGGCCGCATCGGCGCCATTCGCGCCGCGCTGGAGAAGAGCGGCTTCAAGGATACGCTGATCATGGCGTATGCGGCCAAATACGCGAGCGCCTTCTATGGACCGTTCCGCGATGCCGTCGGCTCGGCCAAGGCGCTGATCGGCGACAAACGGACCTATCAGATGGATCCGGCCAACATCGATGAAGCGCTGCGCGAAGTGGCGCTCGACATCGCCGAAGGCGCCGACATGGTGATGGTCAAGCCGGGCATGCCCTATCTGGACGTCCTGAGCCGCGTGAGGGAAGCGTTCCAAGTTCCGACCTTCGCCTATCAGGTGTCAGGCGAGTACGCGATGCTGATGGCGGCCGCCGAGCGCGGCTGGCTCGATCGCGAACGCGCCGTTCTGGAGAGCCTGATCGCGTTCAAGCGAGCCGGCGCCTCGGGCGTTCTAACCTACTTCGCGCCGCAGGCCGCGCGGCTGCTGCAAGCGGGCCAGGCGAATGCCTGCTCAAGATGAAGTGAAGCCGCCGGGCTTCCGCGGGCATGGATTGTCCTTGCCTCGAGAATCCGCGAGGCGCAGGATTCCTTCCATCGAAGCAGGGAGGTTCCTATGCGACTGTCACTTGCCATTCTGTTTTCCGCCGGTCTGCTTGCGTCTGCTGCCTATGCGGCCGAGACTCAGGATCCGGCGCCCACGCAGGCCACCAGCGGAAACCAGCGAATCTGCCGCGTGATGGTGTTCCAGGGCGCGATAACCCATCGCGAGTGCCACACCGCGCGCGAATGGAATTCGATCCGCGAATACAATCAGCGCCAGTTCAAGGAATTCCAGGATCGCGGATTGATGGTGAAGCATACCTGACCGACCCGATTGCGGCTTGGGATCGGGCGACGGTTGGCATGCACGGTGCTCACGCCGGCGTGAACATCGCCGTCCTCAAGCCGTTTAGCCGATGAAAGGGGAAGAAATGCGGGCACTCCTATTCGCAACCATCGCGGCCGCCTCGCTGCTGGCGCTGGCGGTCAGCGCGGACAACAGTCAGCCGCCGCAGCCATCGACGTCGGGCGACGACGCCAAGCTGATCTGCCGCCAGATCGTGCACCAGGGAATGGTAGCGCGCACCGAATGCCACACCCAGCGTCAGTGGGATTCCTTGCGCGAATACAATCAGCGGCAGTTGCGGGAAACGCAGCAGCGCGGATTGCTCTCCAACCCGCACTAGCCGCGAGCTACTCTACGGCAACCTCGATCTTGTCGGGCGGCGGCAGCATGGCGGGACGGCGCATCAGATAGATGACTGCCAGCGCCGGCAGGCTGATGAAGAACATGAACAGGAAGTCATTGGCGTAGGCGATGACCTGGGCGTTGCGCTCGATCACGCCGTTCAATTGCTCGGCACCGAACGGCAGATTGGGATTCCACATCATGCTCGGCGCGTTGACGCCGAGCCCCCGGTTGAAGGGGGTGATGTGCTCCGCGAGCCGTGCGTGGGCGGTCTGGATTCCGGCGGCCAGCACCGTGGTGGTGATGGAGATACCGATGGCGCTGCCCACGTTTCGCATGAGATTGACCACCGCCGAGCCGTCGGTGCGGTAGATCGCAGGCAGGGTGGCGAAGCCTACCAGGTTCATCGGCACGAAGACGAAGCCCATGCCGATGCCCTGGATGAAGGTGGTGATGACGAGCCAGCTCGGCGTCACCGCCGGCGTCCAGTTCGACATCTCCCACATCGACCACAGCATCAGCAGCATGCCGGCACCCATCAGATGTCGCGGGTCGACGCGATAGGCGAGGCGCCCGGCGAACATCATGGCGAACATGGTGCCGATGCCGCGAGGCGCCAGCAGCAGTCCCGTATCGGTGACGCTGTAGTTGCCGAGGTTCTGCAGGTAGGGGGGCAGCAGGGCGGTACTCGCCAGCATCACCAGGCCGACCATGAACATCAAGATCAGCGCGGAGACGAAATTGCGATCCCGAAAGATGCCGCGCGGGATGAAGGGCTGGCGCGCCGTCAGCATATGCACGGTGAAGAGGTAGAGTCCCAGGCCGGCGAGCACCGCTTCGGCGACGATCTCGCCCGAGCCGAACCAGTCCTTGTCGGTGCCGCGGTCGAGCATGAGTTGCAGCGCCGCCAAGCCGACGCCCAGCGCCGCGAAGCCCGTCCAATCGAATTTCAGCGTGTCGTCGCGATGGGTGTCGCGCAGGAACAGCCAGATGCCGGTGATCGCCGCGATGCCGAACGGCAGATTGACGTAGAACACCCAGCGCCAGTTGTACTCGTCGGTCAAATAGCCGCCCAGGGTGGGTCCGAGAATGGGCCCCACCATGACGCCCATGCCCCAGATCGCCATCACCGAGCCGCGCTGCTGCGGCGGATAGAGATCGAGCATGATGGATTGCGACAGCGGCGACAGCGCCGCGCCGAAGGCGCCCTGGAGCAGGCGGAACAGGATCATCTGGTCGAGTGTCTGCGCCGCGCCGCACATCATCGAGGTGACGGTGAAGCCAGTGAGGCAGACCACGGCCAGGTTCTTGCGGCCGAAGCGCGAGGCCAGCCAGCCCACCGGCGCCGTCATGATGGCGGCGGCCACGATATAGGAGGTCAGCACCCAGGTGATCTGGTCGCGCGAAGCCTGCAGGCTGCCCTGCATGTGCGGCAGCGCCACATTGGCGATGGTGGAATCGAGCGCCTGCATCAAGGTGCCGGCCATCGAGCACAACATCACGATGCGTAGCTCGAACTTGGATTCGTACGCCTCGTAGGAAAGGCCGAGCGCGCGCGTCACGTCAGTCGCCGTCAAGCAAGCGCTGCCAGCGGCGGCGCCCGGTGTCGATGTCGACTTCCACGCTCATGCCGGCGCGCAGTTCCGGATCGCCCGGATGTCGCTCGATGCGGATGCGCACGGGAACGCGCTGCACCACCTTGACCCAGTTGCCGCTGGCGTTCTCGGCGGGAAGGATCGAGAAGGCGCTGCCGGTGCCGGGGCTGATGGCATCGATGCGGCCCGTCCAGGTGCGGCCGGGATAGCTGTCGATCTTGATGCTCGCGGGATCGCCGATGCGCACATGCGTGAGGTCCGTCTCCTTCAAATGCGCCTCGATCCAGACGTTGTCGGTGCCGACGAGGCCGACGGCGCTGGTGGTCGAGAAGGCCGACATGGCGGAAATCACCAGGGTGCCCGGCTGCAGGGAATCGACTTCCGCGACCACGCCGTCGAACGGCGCCCGCACCACGGAGTGATCCAGCTGGCGCTGCATCTCGTGCACCTGCGACAGAACTTGCTGGTATTGCGGGTGGCGCTGGGGATCGATGTTGGAATTGCCGTTCAGCTTCGCCAGTTGGGTTTGCGCCGCCTGCTCGAGCGAGTGAAGTTGCTGCTCGGCTGTCGCCAAAGTGAGCCGCGACTGGTCGTAGGTCGCCGGGGCGATGGCGTTGGCTTTGAGCAAGCCGGCATAGCGGGCATAGTTGCGCCGATCAAGGTCCACCTGCGCGCGCTGCGCATTCACATCGCTCAGCATGCGGCGGTAGTCTTCCTTCATCGAATCGACGTTGAGCGCTACCTGCTGCAGCTGCGCATTGGCGTTGGCCAGCGCGATGCGGAACGGCCGCGGATCGATGCGGAACAATATCTGTCCCTTCTTCACGTGCTGACCTTCGCGGACATCCACCTCTTGCACCAGACCAGACACGTCGGTCGAGACCATCAGCTTCGCGGCCTGGATATAGGAGTCGTCTGTGGAGACGTAGCGGCCGCCCATCAGCCACAGCGCCAGCGACACAACGGCGACAATCGCTATGCCACCGATCATCAGCACGCGGCGAAGCAGGCCGCGGTCGGCGCGCAGCCGCGCGATGAAATCGCCCAGCGGCGAGGCGCGGCCCGCGATGGTTCCGCCGTATGGCGATGTACCGGTTTCTGTGTGCAGCGCTGCCATTCTATTCTCCGGCCATCCGCAGACGCGGTGAGACAACGTCCTCGGATGTGAGTTTGTTCTTCATGTGCACCAGCGCATCGACCAGCGCCGTGCGCTGGTCCTCGCTGAGGCCCTCAACGACCTCTTCGGTCATCACGTCGCGGTAGCAGGCAATCTCGTCGAGGATCGGCTGCGCCGCCGGCAACAGATGCAGGCGCCAGATGCGGCGGTCGCTGGGATCGGCCCGGCGCTCCACCAGCTCGCGCTTCTCGAGACGATCAACCAGGCGCGCCACCGTGATGGGCTCGACCTCGCAGATGCCCGCCAACTCGTTCTGCGAGAGCCCTGGCTGCCGGGACAGGCGGGCCAGGATCACCCATTGGGCGCGCGTCATGCCGTGTGTACGGGCCCGCTGGTCGAAACGGGTGCGCAGGAGGCGCGCCACGTCGTGGAGCACGATGAGGAGGTCGCGATCAAAGGCCTGTTGCATGACAAAGGTACCTTTAAGCAGCGATAACATAAGCCGCGTTACGAAATTCTCAAGGCCAATGAGGGCAGCTGGCAGCTATGCGCGATTAGCGGCTCTCGCGGCGGAAATGCTGGTTTTCTGGGCCTGCAGCCCTGTCGGCCGGACGACAGACCTCCGCGCCAGTAGCCCGGCGGCGGGGAAAAAGAAGGGGCGGGAGGCTAGGCCTCCCACCCCGAAAGTCTCGTCACAATGAGGGATGAATTACATTCCGGAGCCTTCGACGTTCTTCCAACTCGCCTGGATCGCCTGCACCGCGTTGTCGGGCAGCGGAACGTAATCGAGACCGAGGGCCATCTGGTCGCCCTTGTCATAAGCCCATTTGAAGAATTTGAGCGCTTCGGCCGTTTCGCCCGGGTTGGACGGGTGCTTGTAGACCAGAATGTAGGTGGTCGCCGTGATCGGCCACGACGCTTCGCCTGTCTGATCGACCAGGATGATGTAGAAGCCCTGGCCGGCCGCGCCGACCCAGTCGGCATTGGCCGCGGCGGCGCGGAACGACTCGATGGTCGGGCTGACTGTCGCGCCGGCCTTGTTCTTCATCCTGGTGTAGGTCAGGTGATTTTGCTTGGCATAGGCGTATTCGACATAGCCGATCGAACCAGCCGTCTGCGCCACGTTGCCGGCAACGCCTTCATTGCCCTTGGCGCCGATGCCGACCGGCCATTCGACGGAGGTCGCCGCGCCCACATTGGTCTTCCAATCATTGCTGACGCGCGAAAGATAGGTCGAGAAAATGAAGGTCGTGCCCGATCCATCCGAACGATGGACGACCGCGATCGCCTGGCCCGGAAGATTGACCGACGGGTTGAGCGCCTTGATCTGCGGATCGTTCCACCGCGACACCTTGCCCATGTAGATGTCGGCGAGTGTCTTTCCGTCCAGCACCAGCCCGCCCGACTTGACGCCGGAGATGTTGACCACCGGCACCACGCCGCCGATCACCGTTGGGAACTGCGCCAAGCCGAACTGGTCGAGATCCTTGGGCTTGAGCGGGGCGTCGGAAGCGCCGAAGGTGACGGTCTTGGCCTTGATCTGGGCAATGCCACCGCCGGAACCGATGGACTGGTAGTTCAGGCCGACCCCGCTCACGCCTTTGTAGGTGGCGGCCCATTTGGCATAGATCGGATAGGGGAAGGTTGCGCCGGCGCCGGAAATTTCGGCCGCAGTGGCAGAGGTCGCGAGCGCCGTCATCGCCAGGGCGGCGGCCGCGCCTATCACCATTTTCAGAGACATTCGATTTTCCTTTCGAGCTCGATTGCGAAGCGTTGTCGGGTTGGGCATCAGTTGCTGAACTGTAAACGCATGCCCAGGATGTTCAGGTTCTGCCCGACCTGCACCGCGCTGCCGGCGGAAGCGATCTTGTTCACCTTGACCCACGCATCGTTGACCTGGAGCTTGATGTTCTGGTTGAGGTACCAGTTCATCCCGACGAGGAAGATCTTTTCCCGGCCGCCCGCGATGCCAGCCTGATCGGTCGCCGTCGCCACGTCGTTCTCATGCCAGTTGAGGTCTGTATCGCTGTAGCGGGCCGTTAGTTCCCACGCGCCCCACGAATCGCCGGAGAGTGAGAACGGACTCGCGACCTTCGGCGCGCCGAAGCCGCCGACTTCGTTGTTGGTCGCCGAAGCCGTGTAGCTCTTGGGCTCGCCGGTCAGCACCCACGAACCTTCGACATACCAGCCGCTGAAATCCGGCTGGTCCGCCTTCAGGGTGGTGTGCAGAACCTTGTCGCGGTCGACGGAGAAGTGCGCGTATTCGCCGCCGACGAAGAAGTTCTCAAAATTCGCCCCGGCCGCCGCCGCCCACATATTGGCCGTCTTCGCCACCATGGCGGGCGTCGCAATCAGCCGGTCGCCGTCGACGCGGAACTGGGGCCGATCCTGAAGCTGGATGGTCTTGACGTTACCGCCGGTGAAGGCATGCGAGTAGTCGCCGTAGAAGGCGACATTGGAGATGCCGTCCGTCCAGGCACGGTAGCTGGCATGCGCCATGATCTGGCTCTGCTCGTCGCCGAGATTGCCGTGGCCCGCCGCCGACGCGGTCTTGCCGCCGGTCAGGTCGGCGCCGAGAACAAGGTCATCGCCCGGAAGCAGCGCATCGGTCTTCTGGAAGCGTAGTTCGACGCCGCGCCGTCCGTCGCCGCCGCCGAAACTGTCGGCCGCGATATTGTCGATCTCAGGACGCTCCATGAACATCAGCTGGCCGGAAGACGTCGTGCCTTCGAACATGAAGGCCGGCTCGATCACGCCCGCGTTGATCTCGAAGTTCGGGATGCCGAGATAGGCGACGCGCGCCAGGCTCAGCGCCGGATCGGTTTCCGCGTTGCCGCCGCCGCCTGCGTTGTAGCGCAACTCATACCAGAAATCGTTGAAGGCCTTGCCTTCCACGCCGAAGAAGGCGCGTCGGACTTGGGCGCCGGACGAGAGATCCTTGAACTGCACGTTCCTGGTGGCGGTGATCTTGTTGACGTCGCTTTCCTGGAAGAAGTTCACCTCGTCCGCCTGGAAGCGCACGCGGAGCGATAAGGTGAACCTGCCGTCGCCCGATTTCACGGTCGGTCGCGAATTGTCGAAGCTCCACTGCGTATCGGCGAAATTCTGCTCCAGCGTGGTCAGACGGGTGCGCTGGGCTTCGGCGCGCTCCTGATTGGTCTCCTCCATCTGCTCCAGCTTTTCGACCCGCTCTTCCAGCGACGGTCCCGGCTCCGTCGACGACGCCGGCATCGACCCCGTCATGGAGCCGGAATTCTGCGCCATCTGCATGTTCGAGGTGGTGGTCGTGGTGGTCTTCACAACCGTGTGGTGTCGGTGGTGCCGAACCGTGGTTTTCGTCGTGGTGGTCGCCGCCATAGCTGCGCCAGACATCATCAATGCCGCGCTGGCGACGCCAGCGAGCAGTCCCGCCTTCCCCTGCATGTCGATCCCTCTCCAAGTGAGCAAATTTAATGAGGACCGACATGCTTGGGAGGCTCGATTGCCCCCAAGACTCAGCGGACCCCTCGCGGGGGCATCGATTCCAATTTGCGATAACGCCGGCGTGACATTTCGTTGAAGGTTCTGTGACTACGCCGGCGTTTTCGCGCATGGCGATCCGGCCGTGGCGCTTGAGCCACAATTGTGTGGATGGATTCAGTCGGCCAAGGCGCCGTAACGGCCGTGGAAGAAGACGAGCGGCGCACCCGCTTCTCGGCGGGCGAAACGGATGACGCGCCCAACCAAAATGACGTGATCGCCGCCTTCATAGACGGCCTCGCTCTCGCATTCGAACACTGCGAGCGCGTCCGCCAGCGCCGGCGGACCCAGCTGCGTCTTGAACAGATCGATGCCTTCCAGGCTGTGCGCCCCCTGTTTGGCCAGCCGCGCCGAAACCGCCTCATGCGCCGTGCCCAGCAGGCTGACGGTGTAGTGCTTCGCCCTGCGAAAAGCCTCGAAACGGTCGGACTTTCGGTGGAGGCACCACAGCACCAAGGGCGGATCGAGCGAGACCGAGGTGAAGGAGTTCACGGTGATGCCAATGGCCGCGCGACCGTCCCCTGACGCCGTCACCACCGCTACCCCAGTCGGGAAACAGCCCAGGGCATCCCTCAGCGCGCGGCTGTCGAAACTTGAGGACTCTCCGGTTTTCGCTGCCTTTCTCTGCCGAACCAAGCCGGGCTCCCCTGGGTCAACCGCCGGTTAAGGCGAAGCGGTCATGCTGTGCCCGGCAAAGCTAGGCGAGGCGCGCCGTCCGGGGAAGACCGGCGCGAGTGGGATCATGGCGGGCGACGGCCCTATCATCATCAAGCGCTACAAGAAGAGCGGGCACGAGGCGCCGCATGGCGGCCAATGGAAGGTCGCCTACGCCGACTTCGTCACCGCCATGATGGCGTTCTTCCTGCTGATGTGGCTGATCAACACAACGACGCCCGAGCAGAAGCGCGGCATCGCCGACTACTTCGCGGCGCAGAGCATCTCGCAGACGTCCAGCGGCTCCGGCGGCGTGCTGGGCGGCCGCGT
This sequence comes from Rhizomicrobium sp., assembly GCA_036564785.1. Classification (GTDB taxonomy): domain Bacteria; phylum Pseudomonadota; class Alphaproteobacteria; order Micropepsales; family Micropepsaceae; genus Rhizomicrobium. The sequence continues at coordinate 15,987 of DATCOJ010000257.1, forward strand.
GCTCGGAAAGAACGGCGCCAAGGCCGGCGGCGTGGTTTCCCTCTACGAGAAGAATTCGCCGCCTGCCCCGTCGGATCCAACGCGCTCGAAAGATAACTCCAACCGGCGCGGCGGCTCGACCGATGCGCAGGGTAAGGCGCCCGCCTCGCAGGTCCAGAGCGACGATCATCTCGAGCGCGCGCTGCCCTCGGCGCAGGACGGACAGTTCGCCAGCGCCGCCGAATCGATCCGCCAGGCGCTCCAGGAGATGCCCGATATCGCGGCATTGTCGCGCCAGGTGGTGATGGATCAGACCCCGGACGGTTTGCGCATCCAGCTGGTGGATCAGGACGGGCGGCCGATGTTCCAGGCAGGAACCGCCGCACCGATGCCCTATGCCAAGCGCATGCTCTCGGCCATCGGCAAGATCATCGACCGGCTGCCCAATCGAATTTCGATCAGCGGCCACACCGACGGCAAGGCGTTCACCGGGCCGGGCGGCAGTACCAACTGGGAACTCTCCGCCGCTCGCGCCAATGTCGCCCGGGCCCTCATCACGGCGGCCGGCGTCGGGTCGGACCGCATCTACGAAGTGGCGGGCAAGGCTGGCTCCGAGCCGCTGCTGCCGGAAGACCCGCAGGCCTCGGAGAACCGGCGCATCAGCGTCGTGCTCATGCGGGAGGCGCCGCCGGTGCCGCCCGGACATAAACTGTAATTCACCACGCTCGCGCATCCGCTATGGCGCAAATGCCCGAACCGCTGGCATAATTCGCCTGCTTCGAAGAGCGCGAACCCTTGACCGACCAGCGCATTACGCGGCTTCCGCAGTTCTTCCTCACCCCGGGCGGGCCGTGTCCGTACCTGCCGGGGCGGGTCGAGCGCAAGGTGTTCGCCAGGCTGACCGGCTCACTGGCGCAATCGCTGAACGAGGCGCTCACCCATTCCGGCTTCCGCCGCAGCCAGATGATCGCCTACCGCCCGGCTTGCGACGGCTGTTCGGCCTGCGTCTCGGTGCGGATCGTGGTGAGGGACTTTCAGCCCTCGCGCGGGCAGAAGCGCATTGCGCGGCGCAACGACGACGTGACGCGCCACCGGGTCACGGCGGAAGCGACGCGCGAACAGTTCGCGCTGCTGCGCGCTTATTTGGACTCGCGCCATCCCGGCGGCGGCATGTCCGACATGGGACTGTTCGACTATGTGGCGATGGTCGAGGAGACGCCGGTGGACACGCACATCGTCGAATACCGCCGGCGCGGCGAGAACGGCGCCGACGGCCCTCTGCTCTCTTGCGCTTTGACCGACGTGCTGCGCGACGGACTGTCGATGGTCTACAGCTTTTTTCATCCCGGCGAGATCGGGCGCAGCCTTGGAACGCACATGATCCTCGACCATATCGAGGCGGCGCGGGATCGCGGGCTTTCCTACGTCTATCTCGGCTACTGGATCCGCGGCAGCGACAAGATGGACTACAAGTCGCGCTTCAGGCCGCTTGAGGCGCTCGGCCCGGAAGGCTGGTCGCGGCTGTGAGCGCGCTTCGATCGATTGTTGCAGGATTGTGCGCGCTGGCGCCGGCGCTGGCGGCCGCATCGCTCGTCACGATCGGCGCGCAAGCCCAATCGTTCAATCCGGCGGTGCGCGAATTCCTCACGCATTGCCAGTTCGACCGCGGCTGGTGCCAGAATCGCATCGAGGCCGCGCGCATGGTCGTTGTGGTGCAGGGCGCCTGCGTTCCCGAGCAGCTGACGCCGGACCGCGTCACCACCGCCGTGATCGATTGGCTGAAGCGCAATCCGGTGCCGCCCAACGACAACGAGGAGAGCGGCGGCATCCTGATCACCGCCATGAAGGGCGAATGGCCCTGCGGGCGATAAATTACAACGTGCGCAGCATCAACAGCTCGTCGTAGCTGCGGCCGTCGACGCGGATGGAATTGGGAATGCGGCCGATGGTGCCGAACCCGTGGCGCTCGTAGAATTTCACCGCGCGGGCGTTCTCCGCATTCACGGTGAGCTTAATCTGTTCGACCTCCTGCGCCGCGTGCGCGAGGAGTGCCTCGATCAACCGATCCGCGAGACCGCTGCCGCGCGCGCGCTCGCGCACATACATGGCGCCGAGATCGCCGGTGTGGGCGAGCTTCGGCCGGCTGGATCGGGAGAACACGGCGATGCCGGCAAGCGAGCCATCGGCAAAGCCGCCGAACGACACGGCACTGGCAAGCCGGGCCAGCCACTCCGCCTTCGGCATGGCTGCTTCCTGCGCCGGATCGGCGGCAAAGGCTTCCGGATGCAGGCGCAGCGCCTCCAGCCGTATCTCGCGCAAAGCTTCGTAGTCGTCCGCGGTCAGAGGCCGGACGGCGACGGTCACGCGCTGCCCCCGAAGCGGGCTTTCCATTCTTCGATCTGCTCGTCCGTGACCTTGGCGAAGAGAACGTCCGGCACCTGGATCTTCTGTCCCGCCTCGAGCTGATCGAGAAATTCCCCCATGAGCTCGTCCGGCCAGGAGATGACCTCCGGGGCTTCCTGGATGGCCTCATGAATCCTGCGCGCCGAAGCGGGAATGACGGGCCAAGCCAGATGTCCGAAGAGATGCACCAGGTTCAGGCCCATGCGGACGCCGACCGCCGCCTTGGCGCGGTCGGCCTTGATGTGCGTCCAAGGCGCCGCGCGCGTCAGGTATTCGTTGCCCGCGACGAAGATGGCGCGCAATTCGCCCAGCGCCTTGCGAAACTCTATCGCCTCGAGAAGTGCCGTGTAGTCCGCGACGCGCTTGTCCAACTCGGCGATCAGCGCTTGCTCTTCCGCACCATAGGTCCCCTCGCCCGGCACCGCGCCATCGAAGCGCGCGGCGCAGAATTTGGTGACGCGATTGACGAAGTTCCCAAGCACATCCGCCAGATCCTTGTTCACCACGGAGGCGAAATGCTCCCAGGTGAAATTGGAGTCCGAGCTCTCCGGCGCGTTGGCCATCAGGTAGTAGCGCCAGTAGTCCGCCGGCAGGATCTCCAGGGCCTGGTCCATGAACACGCCGCGCTTCTGCGAGGTGGAGAACTTGCCGCCGTCGTAATTGATGTAGTTGAAGCCCTTGAGACGATCGACGAGCTTCCACTGTTCCTGCGGCCGCGCGCCCATGATGGTGACGGGGAAGCCCACGGTGTGGAACGGGATGTTGTCCTTGCCCATGAACTCGCAATAGACGACGTCGCTCGCTTTCGGCCCGATCCACCAGTCGCGCCAGACCTCGCCCTTGCCGTTGGCCTCCGCCCATTCCTGCGAGCAGCCGATATATTCGATGGGCGCGTCGAACCAGACGTAGAACACCTTGCCCTTGAGCTGGCCATCGGCGATGTCGTCCGGCACCGGCACGCCCCATTCCACGTCGCGGGTGATGCCACGGTCGTGCAGGCCTTCGTCCAGCCATTTGTTGGCGATGGAGGTCACCAGCACCGGCCAGTCGTTCTTGTGGCTGCCAATCCATTCGCGCAGCTGCGGCACGAACTGCGATTGCTTGAGGAAGAGGTGCGTGGAATCGCGGATCTCGATATCCGGCGAGCCGGAGATGGCCGAGCGCGGGTTGATCAGGTCCACGGGATCGAGCACGCGCGTGCAGTTCTCGCACTGGTCGCCCCGCGCATGATCGTAGCCGCAATGCGGACAGGTGCCGATCACATAGCGGTCGGGCAGGAAGCGCTTGTCGGCCTTGGAATAGACCTGCTTGGTGGTACGCACCTCGAGATGACCGTTCTGCCAGAGCAGCCGCGCGAAATGCTGGGTCAGCGCGATGTTGGGCGCGTTGGAGGAGCGGCCGAAGTGGTCCCAGGAAAGCTCGAAGCCCTCGCCCGCCGCCTTTTGCAGTGCGTATTGCTCGTCGCAGAAGGCGCGCACGTCCTTGCCGGCCTCGGCGGCGGCAAGCTCGGTGGTCGAGCCGTGCTCGTCCGTGGCACAGAGCGCCAGCGTCTCGTAGCCCCGCGCCCGGCAAAAGCGCGCGAAGACGTCGGCAGGCAGCAGGGAGCCCACCAGGTTCCCGAGATGCTTGACGCCGTTGATATAGGGCAGCGCGCTGGTGATGAGGATGCGTTTACTCATGTCTTGCTTCTAGCATGAAGAGCCGGGAGATTAAGGCCTCAGGCGAATCCGTCTACTTTCGGCTTTCGAGGCGAGTTCATCCATGGCAGAAGCGCCGGAGCGGCCGCGGTTCAGCCTCAACATCCAAGGCTACCTGCTGGCCGGGATCCTGACTATCACGCCGCTCGCCGCGGTCTGGCTGGTGTTCAACTTCCTGCTGGGAATCCTCTCGTCGGCCGGTCACCCCCTGGCCGCCGCGCTGGCCGACGGAATCGAGGCGCGCTGGCCCCAGATGCAGCCCTGGCTCGACGACCATCGGGTGCAATGGTTCATCGCGGTCCTCGTGGCGCTGGCGGTACTCTACGCCATCGGGGCCATCACCTCGCGGGTGATCGGAGCGCGGCTGTTCGAGCTGTTCGAGCGGGTGGTAGCGCGCGTTCCGCTGGTCGACACCATCTATGCCGCGACCAAGAAGCTGGTGGACGTGCTGCGCCAGAAGCCGGACAGCTCCCAGCGCGTGGTACTGATCGATTTCCCGCGCGACGGCCTCAAGACGCTGGGCTTCGTGATGCGCACTTTTCCGGACGCACAGAGCGGCGAGGAACTGGCCGCGGTCTATGTGCCCACGGCGCTCAATCCCACCTCCGGATTCCTGGAGATCGTGCCCGTGGCCAAACTTATTCCGTCAGACATTCCCACCGACCAGGCGATGACCATGATCATCTCCGGCGGCGCCATCGTGCCGGAGAAATTCTCGCTGGGCGCATCCCGAAACGAGACGGCGGATTGATTGCAATAGGAGAAGCGCGGAACTACGCTTTCGCTGCGAGTTCCTTAGGGCAAAGGGGAGGCATGCGGTGCGCGTTGGCGGGGTAAAGGGTTCCAGGAATTTGGCGCGGCTCGCGGGCGCCACGCTTGCCGCCGCGATGCTGATGGGTGGGCAATCCGCCCTCGCCGCTTCGCGTGCCTCGCTCAACAAGCCTCCGGCCGCAGTGGCGTTCCCGCTCAAGCCGAGCGCCAACAACCGCTACCTGGTCGACCAGAACAACGTGCCGTTCCTGATGATCGGCGACGCGCCCCAGGCCATGGTGGGCAACCTCTCGGTCAACAAGGCCAAGCTCTTCATCAAGAATCGTGCGGGCTACGGTGTCAATGCGCTGTGGGTCAATCTGCTGTGCGACAGCTACACCGCCTGCAATTCCGACGGCACCACCTTCGACGGCGTCGCGCCGTTTACCACGGCGGGCGATCTGTCGACGCCCAATTCCGTCTATTTCGATCGCGCCGCGGCGATGCTGGACGCGGCGGCGGCCAAGGGCATGGTGGTGCTGCTCGATCCCATCGAGACCGGCGGCTGGCTCGGCGTGCTCGACGAGAACGGCGCCATGAAGGCGCGCCAATACGGCGAATATCTCGGCAACCGCTTCAAGGACACGCCAAACATCATCTGGATGAGCGGCAACGATTTCCAGAGCTGGCGCGACGATTCCCAGAACGCTTTGGTGCGCGCGGTGATGAAGGGGATCGCGTCGAAGGATCCGAACCACATCCAGACCGTCGAGCTCGACTATTACGTCAGCGCCTCGCTGGACGATAAGGCGCTGCGTCCGTTCGTCGGGCTCGACGCGGTCTATACCTACCGCCCGACCTACGCGAAGGAGCTGTCCGAATACCGGCGCACGACCTTCGCGCCGACCTTTCTGGTGGAGGCGAACTACGAGTTCGAGCAGAACGGCGGTACCGACGGCGGCTCGACGCAGAATCTGCGGCGCCAGGAATATTGGACGGCGCTCAGCGGCACCACCGGCCAGCTTTACGGCAGCGCCTGGTCCTGGCGGCTGCAGGGCGACTGGCAGAACAATCTCGACACCATCGGCATCCAGCAGCTCGAGTATGTGAAGCAGCTGTTCGCGCCACGCCCGTGGTTCGACCTCGTTCCCGACCGCGACCATCTAGTGCTGACCGACGGCTACGGCAAATACTCCAAGGACGATTCGATCACCACCGACACCTATGTCACCGCGGCGCGAACCTCCGACGGCGCGCTGGTGATGGCCTACCTGCCCAGCATCCGCCAGGTGACCATCGACATGACGAAGCTGTCAGCACAGGCGACGGTGCGCTGGTTCGATCCGACCAATGCGGCATTCACCGATGTCGGCTCGTTCCCCAACACGGGAAGCCAGAGCTTCATTCCGCCAGGCAACAACAGCGCCGGCGACGGTGACTGGGTGCTGCTGCTGGAAGCGAACTGAGCGAATGATCGTGCCGCTCGAACCCGTTCGCCCCGTCACGCTGGCCGAAATCGAAGAAGCGCGGCGCCGCATCGCCGGAACCGTGGTCCGCACGCCGCTCATCCGGCTCGATCTGGGGCCGGGCAAGCCGGACATCCGCCTCAAGCTGGAGAACCTGCAGCCCATCAACGCCTATAAGCTGCGCGGCGCCGCCAACGCCGTGGCGATGCTGTCGGACGAGGAACGCAAGCGCGGCGTGTGGACCATCAGCGCCGGCAATGCCGGACAGGGCGTGGCCTATGCGGCGAGGGCTGCCGGCGTGCCTTGCGCGGTGGTGGTGATCGGCTCGGCGCCCGCCGCCAAGATCGAGCGCATGAAGGCGCTGGGCGCGCGACTGATCCCCGTACCTTACGACGTGGCATGGAAGGCGTTGGAAGAGCGCGCCTATCCGGGCGTCGAGGGCACCTTCGTGCATCCCTTCGACGACCACAATTTCATTGCCGGTCACGGCACCATGGGCCTGGAAATTCTGGAGGACGCGCCGGATGTGGCGGCGGTGATCGCCGGCATCGGCGGCGGCGGATTGGTGGTCGGCGTCGCCAGCGCCATCAAGGCGCTCAAGCCCGATTGCAAAATCTTCGGCGCCGAGCCGGAGACGGCCTCGCCCGCTGCGCTGTCGCATGAGAAGGGATCGCCGCAGGCATTCAAGGAGTGGCAGGCCTCGTTCGTCGACGGCGCCGGCGGGCAGAGCATGTTCCCCCGCATGTGGGAGCGGATGCAGCCGCTGGTGGACGGCTATATTGTCGTGACCCTGGAACAGACGAAGGCGGCGATGCGGCTGATGGCGGAGAAGTCGCGCATCATTTCGGAAGGCGCCGGCGCGCTACCCCTGGCGGCAGCGTTGACCGGCAAGGCCGGCGATGGCCCCATCGTCGCCATCGTCTCCGGCGGCAACATCGACCTGAAAAAATTCGCCGAACTGATCGGGGCAAGCGCCGACTGATCGGGCAGGCACCGGTTAAACATTGCGCCGCCCCCCGGAGACGCGTAATTCGGGGGCGCGGGCCGGCTTAGCTCAGTTGGTAGAGCACCTGATTTGTAATCAGGGGGTCGGGGGTTCGAGTCCCTCAGCCGGCACCACTTTCATCAATGACTTTGAGGAGGAATTGGAGAACTCGAGTCTTTGAGACACCAATGAGCAGTAGCGTCACCTTGAAGAACCGACCTAGCTCGCGGCGACACCATTACATTCCCACCTTTTACCTTAGGCAGTGGGCGTTGGGTGATGGATGCATCTGCCAATTCAGTCGTCCGCATGATCGCGTGGTTGCCAAGCGCAAGCATCCTGAAGCGGCCGGCTACATGGACGATCTGTACTCCGTGGATGGCGCACCCCGGGAGATCAAAAGCTACGTGGAGGATCACTTCCTCGCGCGCACTGACCAACTGGCTCATGACGCCCTTCAGTGCTTTCTGAACGGCCAGCTTGATCTATCAGACGACCTAAGGAGCGGTTGGACGCGTTTTGTCATGTCCCTACTCCAACGGACCCCGCAAAAAATCGCATGGCTTCTGGACAACTGGAACCGTGATATGGACGTGAAGGTAGGGCCTGAAAAGACCGTCGCGCGCGCAATCACGACTATGCAGATGTTGCAGAGCGTCATGGACCTTCCGCAGACGGGGACAAAAATCAATGGCATGACTTGGAACGTCGCGTACTACGCAGACGCGAGATTTAATCTTCTGACTTCAGACCGGCCCGTGATCATGAGCAACGGCCTATTGAAGCCCGAGTCATACGTCATAGTCCCTATTGGGCCTGAACGCCTTTTTGTCGCCGCCAATAGTGAGTCGTTTGTGAACCAACTGAAGTCGCTCGATTCTCAGCAACTGATTTCAACCTGCAACAATACAATTGCGCTGCAAGCCCACACATACGTCTACGGCGAGGACGATAGTCAAGCGCGCTTCGTTGAAAATCGACTTGGGAGGGGCAAGCCTCAGCTTATTGTCAGTGATATAGGATCGGCCTCGATTTCAGCTTGATTGGTCGGGTCGCTCGATTTTCTCACATGGCTTAGCGTGTAAGGGAATCGGCTATTGGCTGGTTCCGATCGACGGTCGCCAGAGCCGACTTACGGATTCTGTCGGAAATATCATCTATGGCTTGTGGTGAGCTTACGGAAATTCGCGCGCGAATCCGCGCGCTTCGGCGAAGACCGAACGCACCGCTTAATCCATGATAACCGGGGTCAGGATGCCTTGGCGTACCGCTCCGTGGTAAAAGGCGCAGGCGGGGCGGCGCATCCAGGAGCGTACCATCATGAAGATCAAATCCATTTCGTTCGCCATTCTCGTTGCCGCAGTGGCTGTCGCTCCGCTTTCGGAAGCCTCGGCGCGAGGCCGGTGGTTCCATCACCGGCATGGCGCGGTTTTGGGGTTGTTCGATGCAGGCGCGGCTGTTGTAGCAGGTGTTGCAACGATCGCCACCGCTCCAATTGCCATTTTGGCCAACGCAGCCTCGAGACCCGGGTACGAAGGACGCCGGGGCGACGATCCGGAGGATGACGCCTACGCACAACGACGCGCCTACCGGCAGGAAGCGCGCGAGGCCTATGCGGGCCGGCGCAGCAATTACGGCGCGCCCCCGGACTACAATTATGGTCCCCGTGGCGGCTACGGCCCGCCTCCGGGTTACAACCCGCCCCCGGAGGCCTACTATGGACCGCCGCAGGGTTACGCGCCGCAGGGTTACGTGCCCCAGGGTTATGTACCGCAGGGTTACGCAGCGAGGGGTTACCTAGCACAGGGCTACCCACCCCAGGGTTACGCGCCGCCGCGGGCCGATCATGCCCCTTCATCCGACTATGACGGGCCGACGCCGGACGGCGAGTGAGCCGCGGCAGCCTGGGCATTTCGCCCGGGTGGCGGAGCACCTTTGGCGACCGGCGCGGGCTCTAACCGAAGAGCTCCGCACTGGACGTCGGCCCAGCTTGTCACATCCGCGGCTTGCCGTGCGCGCATCGGCCGGTACACTGATGGGCTGTGGCTAGTGCGGGGGAAAGCCGATGAGCGTTGTTTTGCGCAGGTTGCTTGCGGCCGGGGCGATCGTGTCCGCCGCGCTGAGTCTACCACTGCCATCCCAGGCGCTGCCGGTGGGGGCGTATCACATTCTGCCGCTGCCGCAGTACTACAGGGAGACCGGGCTCAAGCCGCCCGGCGGCGGCGACGGCCCGATGTTCTATTACGGCGGCTCCGTGTTCGAGAGCGTGAAGGTCGTGTCGGTGATCTGGGGCAGCACCGTGAGCCAGCAGACGGTCACGCAAATTCCGCTGTTCTCGACGGCCATCGTCAACAGCACCTATGTGGATCAGATGTCGCCGCAATACGACACCTTCAAGCGGGGCGTGAACCACCACAAGGGCACCAAGCAGCATATCGGGCGCGGCTCATTCCTCGGCCAGATTCAGATCGCGCCGCACAACGGTTCGCTCAGCATCACCGACGCCGACATCCAGAAGGAGCTCGCCTATCAGATCAAGCACGGCGTGCTGCCGCTGAACGATCTCGAGACGCTCTACATGATCTATTTCCCGGCGGAGGTCACCATCAAGCTGGACAACCTCAATTCGTGCCAGCAATTCGGCGCCTACCACTTCGCGAAAAACGACACCAAGCTGTCGAACAACAATCTGTTCTACACGGTCGAGCCGGAGTGCAACGCCGGCTTCGATTTCCTCACCTTCGCGGCGTCGCATGAGTTCGCCGAGGCGACCACCGACAACGTGCCGACGCCGGGCCGGGTGCCGGATTTCCCGCAAGCCTGGAACGACGCGCACGGTTTCGAGGCCGCCGATCTGTGCGGGGACGCCGCCACGCTCTCCGACGGCACCAACAGCTGGACGGTGGCGCAGTACTATCTCAACACCATTGAGGCCTGCGCCACGGGCAACTATCAGAGTCCGTAATGCCTGGTCCCGCGCGGGGAGGAATTGTGGAGACGCACGCATCGACGCCTTTGTCACCACCGTCCTGATCATCGGCGCGGCCGCGCTGTTCTCGGCGCTCGGCGTGCTCGCCGGCCGGCGGCTGATCCGCGCCCATGTCGCGGCCTTCCACAACGAGGTGATGATCTCGCTGTTCGCCGCCGCGGGCGTGGTTTACGCCGTGCTGCTGGGATTCCTGGTGGTGGTGGTGTGGGAAGCCTATGACGGCGCCCACCGCAATCTCGCCGATGAAGCGGCCACCCTCGTCCCGCTCTATCGCCTCACCTTTGGCATGCAGGCCAAGGAAGGCACGGAGATGCGCAAGCTGATCCGCGGGTATGCCGAGGCCGTCATTCAGGACGAATGGCCGACTCTCGGCACAAGCCGCGCCGGCAGCATGAAGGCGCGGCGCGCCATCGGCGATATCGACCGCGTCTTCGCCCGCATCGATCCTGCCACCAAGGCGGCGGACGCGCAGGTGGACAGCGAATTCCTCAGCACCAAGTCGAAAGTGGTGGCCGATCGCAACGAGCGGCTGCTGGAAGCGAACGACACTATCCCCTGGGTGATGTGGCTCGGCGCGGTGGGCGGCGGCGCCATCGTCATGCTGATGAGTTTTTTCATCTATATGGAGAGCGCGTGGCCTCATTTGCTGATGACGAGCCTGATGGGAAGCCTGATCGGCCTGCTGCTCTCCATCATGGCGATGCTGGCCAATCCCTTCACCGGCCCGCTGGCGCTCAGCGCCGAGCATTTCCACTCGGCCCTGTCGGTGATGGACGACGCCGACCGGGGGTATTAACGAACCGCATTTGAGGCCAGTGCCGCCATGGCAGGAGCGTCGTTGGCTCCGGGATCGATGCGTTGCGGCTGAAAGTTGGCGGCGGCGCGCTCGCCGGCGGCGAGATCTTCCGCGCTGAGTTGCGTCTTCAGGATTTCGACACGCGCCTTGGACTCGCGGTCCCCCTGCGCGGCCGCGACGGAGTACCATTGATAGGCATTGAGCAGGCTCTGCGGCACGCCCTGACCGCGCTCATACAGCACGCCGAGATTGAACTGCGAATTGACCAGCCCCAGCGCTGCCGCCTTGGCAAACCAGCGCGCCGCTTCAGACATGTCCTTCTGCGCGCCGCGCCCTTCGGCATAGGCGAGGCCCAGCGCGTGCATGGCCTTGCGGTTGCCCTGCCCCGCCGCGGCTTCGTACCAGCGCACTGCTTCGGCGGCATCAGCCGCCATACCGTCGCCGTGCTCGCATAGCGTGGCGAGCCAGTACTGCGCCATGGGCTCGTGCTGCTCCGCGGCGCGGCGGATCCATTTCGCGGCCTCCGGAACGCTGACCGCGACGCCTTCGCCATGCAGATACTTGAGGCCGACGATCAGCTCGGCTTTGGCGTCGCCAGCGTTAGCCAGCGACGAGAGATGATCGAGCGGCGTCTGCGCTGTAGTGCGGACCGGCGGCGGCAAGAATTTCATGCGGACCGGCTTCAGCTCTGTTTGCCGCTGCGCCGCTCCGGTCACCGACACCAAAAGCGTGCGGCCCTGCGCTTCGCCGGCATAGAAGGCCACGAAGGCGCCGGCCACGAAGGCGATGATGGCGGCGCAAGCCACGATCACATAGTGCTTGCGGCTCAGGCGGATGCGGGTGTCCGCCAGAGAGCGCCAGCCAAATCGCGTGCCGGATTTCCGCTTGTCGTCGATATCGGCCAGCATCGCGGCGGCGCTGGCGGCGCGGCGCGCGGCCGCGAGGTAATCGTCCGGTGCCGCAGACGCCGGGGCTTCAACGGTCTCCACGGCAGGTTGCGGCGCTTCGCTATGAGCGACGCTTTCTGTGGGGTCCGCCGCCGCAACCGGTTCCTGTTGCAGCGGCTGCGATTCGCTGTGCCGCGCCGCTTCCAGTGCATCAAGACGCGCCGAGGCGTCGTTCGTTGCGGCGCGCAGCTCCGCGGCCGTTCCGGTCTGCCGGCGCTCGGTGTCCTCCACCCGCTGCGACAGATGTTGCACGACGCCGCGCTGCTGGCTCTCGAAACTCTCCAGCCGCTCGAACAGAGATCTGATCCCCTGTTCGGATAGATCGATGGCGCGCGCCGTCCCCCGCTCGGTGTCGCTCATGCGCCGCTCGATCTGCGACAGCGTGTGCTCGAAGACGCGCAACCGCCGTTCGAGCCAGGCATCCACGCGCGGACGGTCGCCTTCTGGCGTTGCACCATTGCCAATGACAGGCTCGTCATCTTTCACGAGCGACAAGCGCCGCTTTGTCGCGAGTGACGCTGCGGGAGACTCTGCACTCTCTGCTTCCGGAATCGCTGCAACGCTCGCGGCGCAGTCCGGCTCCTGCGTTTCAGGACGCTCGACCTCTTCCACGATGTCTTCGGGAAAAACGCCGCGCATCAGCGAAGCCATCGCGGCGAGATCGTCCGCCACCACCGCAAGCAGCAACTCGTCCTTGCTGCGGAATTGGCCGTAGACGGTAGGCGGGGCGAATCCCGCTTCCTCCGCCACCGCCACCAGGGTGAGATCGGCGACGCCGCTGCGGGCCGCCAGGCGCCGCGCGGCCTCGAGCATGGCCGAGCGCGCCGCGCTCTTCTTGGACGCGCGGGGTCGCTTCGCCTTGCGGATGGTTGTGGCCATCGCCCAGCCCCAAAAATTCGAAGCCGTATTAAGGACTAAGACCCGTTAAGGGCGGCTTTCGCACAGCCTAAAGATCGCAACAAATGCCTTAAATCGCCGTTCATCCTGCATTCAGCCGCGGGGGAGCAACCATACATTCAGCAATCCGTTACCAAGGCATGCCAATGCATCAAAACCTGAAAACCGCGGCGTGGGGCCTCGCCCTTGGCGGCGTCCTCGCCTTTTCCGCTTCCGCTCTGGCCGATCCGGGCGACCACCCGCATCGCGACCGGGTTCATGTCGGCGTCCATGTGGACGGCGGCGGGCATCCGGACGTCCATGCGCGCTTCGGTCATATCGACCGCGTGCACCGGGTTCCGCCGGACATCCGGGTTCATGGTTTCCGCGGGGGGAATTTCCACGTCCGCGTGAACCCGTTCCACAATTTCCGCGGCGCCAGGATCGCGCGGTTCTCGCCGCATGAGCGGGCCATGTGGACGGGGGGCCATTGGTGGCGCGGTCGTCATCACGGCCATTTCGGCTGGTGGTGGTGGGTCGACGGCGGCTGGTTCTTCTACAATGCCCCGGTCTATCCGTACCCGGATTACGTCTCCGAGGAGTATTACGAGGAGCCGAGCCAGGATTACGGCGACTACTGGTACTACTGCCGCGACCCGCGGGGCTACTACCCCTACGTCCAGCAGTGCAACGGCCAGTGGGAGCCCGTGCCGGCTCAGCCTGCGGGCGCCGACAATGGCGGCCCCGGCGGCAACGACGGCGACTATGACAACGGGCCCGGCCCCGGCGACGACGAGATGGGTCCCGACGACAATGGTCCGCCCGACGAGGACGACCAGGACGATCAGGGTCCTCCGCCTAGCGGACCGCCCCCGGGCTACTAGAGATTGACCGCAATGTTGGATAGCGCCGCCGAGCGATCGGCGGCGCTGTCGTTTCAGGCCGGCGTCGGGAACGCGTCGCCTCTCGGATGGCGGGAACGTTCCCAGCGCATCAGTGCCGTCACAACGATGATCGTTAGCCCATAGACGACAAGCTGCGCGCCGTTGGGCCGGTCCGAATATCCGACCAACGTGTGCAGCAGGCGCCCGGCAATGCCGTCCTGCGGCAACAGCCACGACGTGTCCCACACGGTGCGGGTCAGGAATTCGAGATAGCCGGCCTGCTGCAGGAACAGGATCGCCTGCGCGGCCATGCCGGCGGCAAGCAGGGTGATCAGGCCGGAGGTGACCGCGAACAGCCGTCCCGGCGGGATTGCCAAAAGGCCGAAATACATCAGCGCCGACATCGCGGCCCCGGCCACCAGACCCAAGGCGCCGCCGATCAACAGCGCGGAATTCGTGGTACCGCCCTGGCTGGCAATGCCGTAGAGGAACAGTACCACCTCGGAGCCTTCGCGCAGCACC
>DATCOJ010000258.1:0-2891 GCA_036564785.1 Rhizomicrobium sp.
CTCGTGATCCGCGGCCTTCGCTCGCCGAGCGATATGCGGACAACGCGGCGTATGTGGCGTTTGCATACGACGAAGGCCGTCGGATTGCCGCATGCGCGCGGGCCCGGCGAGCGCTATGATGGCGTTGCGTGAAGGTCAGGCGGCCTGCTGATCGTCGGGGTTTTCGGCTTGGCGCAGGAGCTTCCATTCCCAGGGCAGCAGTTCGTGCAGACGCGATGCGGGAAGATCGGCAATACGGGCGACGACGTCGGCGAGCCATGCCTTGGGATCGACGTCGTTGAGGCGACAGGTCGTGATCATCGTCAGCATGATGGCGGCACGGTCGGCGCCGCGCTGGGAACCGGCGAAGGTCCAGTTGCGCCGTCCCAGAGCAATGCCACGCAATGCTCTTTCGGCCGCGTTGTTGCTGAGGCAGATTCTGCCATCATCGAGGAAGCGGGCGAAGTCGGCCCAGCGCCTGAGCATGTAATTCATAGGCTTCAGGACCTCGGAGGAGCGCGAGAGGGTTTCGCGCTCGCGGAGCAGCCAGGCGTGCATATGCTCGAGAAGCGGCTTGCTCTTTTCCTGGCGCACGGTGCGCCGCTCGTCGGCGCTGCGGCCATTGATGGCGCGCTCGATCTCGAACAACGCATCGAGGCGTCTGACCGCCTCCAGCGCGATCGGAGAGACCGGTTTGCCCTTCTTGCCTTCCCGAGCATTCTTCTCGATGTCAGCCAGCTCGAAGAAGCCTCGCCGCGCATGGGCAAAGCAAAACGCCGGCGTAATCGGCAGCACCTTCTTCTGCGGGTCGAACAGCGGTTCGAAGCCGTTGTAGCAATCAGCCTGCAAGTGACCTGCGAAGGCGGCCAGATGCTTCTGGGGGTGCACGCCTCGTCGGTCGCTCGAGGCGTAATAGACCGCCGCCGGCGGTGCAGGCCCGGCGAACGGCCGGTCATCCCGCACATAAGTCCAGATCCGCCCGGTCGTACACTTGCCCTTCGCCAGGATGCGGATGGTGGTGTCGTCGCCATGAAGGCGCTCGGCAGCCAGCACATGGCGTTCGATCAAGTGGAAGAGCGGCATGACGGCGAATGTCCCGTGGCCGACCTGGTCGGCAAGCGTCGACAACGACAGGTCGATCCGCTCGCACTTGAAGCGCGCGCTCTGGCGGTTGAGCGGGATATGCATGCCGAACTTGTCGAACAGGATCGTCGCCAGCAACTGCGGCCCGATGAAGCCGCGCGGCGTGGCATGGAACGGCGCCGGCGGCTGGGTGATCTTTTCGCAATCGCGGCAGGTGAACTTCTCGCGCACCGTCTCGATGACCTTGAAGCGGCGCGGGATCTCCTCCAGCGTCTTGGTCACATCCTCGCCGATCTTCGCCAGCCGCGATCCGCCGCAACAGGCGCAGCTCGTCGGAGCCTCGATGACGACGCGCTCGTGTTCAATGTTGTCCGGCCAGGGCTTGCGAACCGGCCGCTTGCGCGTGAAGGCGCGCACGCTCTGCGCCTTCGCCGCCGCGGCCTGCGCGGCAAGCTCATCCTCGCTCGCCGTGGTGACGAGTTCTTCAAGTTCCAATTCCAACTGCTCGACCAGACGCGCCGTGCGCTCGGAGCGTGGCCCGTACAGTTCGCGTTTGAGCTTCTCGATCCGCAGCTCGAGATGCGCGATCAGCGCCTCGTTGTCCGACAGCTCCGCCCGCGCGTTGGCCGCTTCGGCTTGCCAATTGATGGCTTCGGCCTGTATCCGGGTGACCTTCGCTGCGGTCGCATCGCGTTCGGCCTCGACCCTCAGCCGCGCCTCGCGTTCAGCCCGCAACGCCTCACGTTCGATCAACAGCGCCGCCTGGGCGCTGGCAAGATCCGAAGGAAGATCATCCGGCTTCAAACTCATGAAGCCAGTGAATCAGATTTTGCGGTAGATTCAATTTCAGAATGCTATCCAACTCGCGTTGGACGCAAAGTTTCTTGAGGATTTCGCCAGTCGATCCCAGACAGCAGGTAAGAAAGCTGTGCCGGAGAGATCGTCACTGCTTCACCGGCAGCCGAAGGCCAGATGAATCTTCCTCTTTCGAGTCGTTTTGTAAACAGGCATGCTCCCTGAGAATCGTGCCAAATGATTTTTATCAGATCTGAGCGGCGCCCCCTGAAGCAAAACAAATGACCCCCCAGTGGGTCGTGCTTCAAGACCTCCTGCACCTGCAAAGCCAAGCTCGGAAAGCCGCGCCGCATATCGGTATGGCCCGTCGCCAGCCATACCCGCACGCCAGAGGGGATCGGAATCATCGCAGCGCCTTCAACACCGCCGACACCAGCAAGGGCGGCGCCGACCCGCAAATCCTGATCCGCCCGCTCCCCGTCAGTTCCACCACGATCACTTCACCGGACGGTGCCGCTTCCTTGATCGGCTCCGCCTCCATCGCCGCTTCCACAAAGCCCTGGTCCGCAAGGTCCTGGCGAAGTCGGCGACGCCACGTGTAAATCAGACCCGTCGAAATATCGTGATCCCGCGCAACCTGCGCCACACACGATCCCGGCGCAAAGGCCTCCGCAACGATCCGGTGCCGTTCATCCTCGCTCCAACGCCGCCGGCGTTCCGGCCCCGTAAGCACCGAAATTTGACCCATCAACCGCTCTTAAGCTCGCTCTTAAACACGCGCTTATGAGTGCTCAATCCGCCTCTCTGAACAAGGCGGTCCCCGTCGTAGGCGTACCCTCCATCGCACGAAATATTTCTGCAGCTTGATACACCAAATCAAGAGCACTGGCGGCCCCTTCGGACACCGGCGCCACGCGTGGAAACGCGAAAATGTTTTCGCTATGAAAACGCTCTTCCCTTAGCCGACGCTGCGCCATCTAATCCGAGACCACTATTGGCAAATCATGGGACATCATCTTTGGTTATGGTAAAGA
>DATCOJ010000259.1:0-11532 GCA_036564785.1 Rhizomicrobium sp.
GGCCGCCGCGACGGCGGCCAGGGTACGAGTTGCAAGCATCGAGGAATCCCCTTGTCGTTATGGTGGGCGAACGCACGCCCCAGTGGGGGCGCACAATGTCGCGCCGGGGCAGCCTTGGCAAGCGGCTGGACGATCAACTCCCCGGGCTTTGCCGGATGCGAGGTGGGGACTGGGAAAGCCGCCGGAAAAGCGCGAAGATTGCGGGCGATAACCGGGGTTACAAAAAATGCGAAAGTTCCTGTTTGCGGCCGTCTTCACGCTGACAACTGGCGCCGGACTATCCATGGCGGCGGCCGGCCCGCCGGCGAGCGCCGAGCAATACATCCGCCAGGGCGAAATCGCCTGGACGGAGTCCGTCGCCAGCGGCGACCCCACGGCCGCCCGGCGCGTCCTGGCCGAGGATTTTGTCGGCGTGAATGCCGATGGGACCATCTCTCACAAGGCCGACGAGCTGAAGGACCTCGTTTCCGACGCGCCGCAATATGCCTCCGATCATATCGACTATATGCATGTCGCAATCTACGGCGACGCGGCGGTGGTCCAGGGCAGCGAGACCTGGGCGAAGAAGGACGGCTCGCGCGGCCGCTGGGTCTGGGTCGACATGTGGGCCAACCGCCGCGGCCAATGGCAGATCGTCAATTCCGCAGACGTCAACGCGCCGAGCCTCAAATAGCGCGCCGCCGAATTATCATTTGGCATCCGAGCATGGCGTCGCCGCGCGGAACGCGACGCCGCGGTCGTCCGTTAAATCCTGTGACGGAGGCGGCGCAATGAAGCTTGGAGCAAGTCTCATGAAACATCTTTTGTTAGCCGGTGCTGCCGCGACTCTTCTCGTCAGCGGCTATGCCATGGCTCAGGAAGCGACGCTGACCATCGAGCCGGCGCATCGCACGATCATCAAGCAGTACATCGTGAAGGAAAAGGTCCGGCCGATCCGGGTGAAGCAGACCATCGCGGTCGGTGCCCTGGTTCCAGAGGACGTCGAGTTGCAGGCGGTGCCGGAGACCATCTACACCGAAGCGCCGGAAGTGAAGAACTACGAGTACTTCGATTGGGACGGCAAGGTCGTGTTCGTCGAGCCGCAAAGCCGCAAGGTGGTGCAGATCGTCGAGTGACGTCTTTTCGTCGATGCCAAGAAGCAGGGCCGCGCGAAAGCCGGTCCTGCTTTTTTTCTCTTCGGGGATGAACGGTCGGGCGCGAAAAAAGGAGGCCGGCTCAGAGACTGTCGGACGGGCCGCCGTCCGAGGCGGTCGAGATGGCGCGCACGCATTCCTCGCGGGTGAAGAAAGGGCCGCCGACCATGCGGTGGCTGTCATTCATGATGTACCAGCCGGACTCCGGCACGCCGCGCATATCGCTCTCTTCATTGGGAATGAAAATCGGGTCCAGCTGGTCGCCGCGCACGCAATACCTCTCTGCCAGTCCGCCCCCCGACGTCCCGATCTCTAACCATGACATCTTGGTTACCTCTCGTCCATTCACTTTTGTCGCGTGTGAAAATCCTGCTCGCACGCGCTGGCTGAACCGCCCGTGGTCCAATTCGACGCTAGAGTTCCTGCCATCCCCTTAACGAAGGCGCGAGCCGGCCCCGACGGGCGCGTGACCAATGGCGGAATTTCTGCTGCAACCGCGAAGCCCACTAAGCAGCCACGAAATGGATCGGCAGGCGCTTGGGGCCGTTGACGAAGACGGTTTCCGAATTGCGCGGCTCGCCCGCCAGTTCCACCGATTTCAATCGCGGCAGCAACTCCGCGAACAGAATGCGCATCTCCATTTTGGCCAGATGCTGGCCGAGGCAGAGATGGGCGCCGTAGCCGAAGGAGACGTGGCGGTTGGGGCTGCGGTCCGAGCGGAAGACGAAAGGATCGGCGAAGACTTCTTCGTCGCGGTTGCCGGACGCGTAGCACAGCATCAGCCAATCGCCTTTGGCGATCTTGCGGCCTCGAAGCTCCGTGTCCGCGGTGGCCGAGCGCATGAAGTGCTTGACCGGCGTGGTCCAGCGCACGGCTTCGTCGACCAGGCCCGGGATCAGCGAGGGATCGGCCTTCACCTTGGCGAACTCGGCCGGGTTTTCGGCGAGCGCCCACATGGCGCCGGCGGTCGACGACGAGGTGGTGTCGTGGCCGGCCGTCGCCACGATGACGTAGTAGGAGAGCGCCTCGAACTCGGAGATGGGCGCGCCGTCGATCTTGCCATTGGCGATGACGCTGGCGAGATCGTCGCGCGGCTCGGCGCGGCGGGCGGCGGTGATCTTGGCGAAGTAATTGTAGAAATCCATCAGCACGGCCTGGATCGTCTCCGTCATCTTGCCGGTGTCGCCGAGATCGACCTTGCGGCCGAGATCGGGATCGGTCGAGCCGAACAGTTCCTGGGTCAGCATCAGCATGCGCGGCTCATCTTCCGCCGGCACGCCCATGATTTCCATGATGACGTGCAGCGGATAGCCCGCCGCCACGTCGCGCACGAAATCGCATTCGCCGCCCTTCTCCATCATGCGGTCGGCGGCGCCCTTCGCGATGCGGCGGATGCGCTCCTCCAGCCCCTTGATGTTGTTCGGCATGAACCAGGCCTGGGTGAGCGCGCGGTATTTGGGATGGTCGGGCGCGTCCATCTGCACCAGGGTGCGGACGAGATGCGGGCTGCCGCCCGTCATCTTGCGCACCTGCGCGTCGCCCTCTTTGTTGGTGAGCGTGGTCTGGCGGTCGCCATTGTGGAACAGCGCGTTCTGCCGGCTGACTTCCAGGATGTCGGCATGCTTGGTGACGGCCCAGAACGGATCGTAGGTGTCGAGCTCCACGCGGCCGAGCGGATTGTTGGTGCGCAACCAGGCATAGGTGTCGTGGATGCGTTGCGTGGCGTAGGCCGAGGGATCGACCAGGTTCCACGCAATCTCGTCGGGAATGCGGATATCGCTCATACTCTTTCGCTAACCCCTTTTGTCATGGCCCGCGACAGCGGGCCACCCAGGTGACGTCTGCTCCAATGGGGCAGAATAGTGCGTGGCTCAGTTCCTGCGACGAGCAGCGGATATGTCCCAACTGGGTGGCCCGCTGTCGCGGGCCATGACACCGAGAGTGGCGTGACCGGCATGGCTCAATTCACCCGGCGCGTCTTGCCGGCCCAATAAGGTTCGCGCAATTCGCGCCGCAGGATCTTGCCGCTGGCGTTGCGCGGCAGCGCCTCGATGAAGTCGACGCTCTTCGGCGCCTTGTAGCCGGCGATGCGCTGGCGCGCGAAGGCGATGATGTCGGCGGGATCGGGCGCAGCACCGGGCTTCGGCACTACGATGGCCTTGACCGCCTCGCCCCAGGTCTCGTCCGGCACGCCGATGACGGCCACGTCGGCCACCTGCGGATGGCCGAACACGGCATTCTCCACTTCGGCCGGATAGATGTTCTCGCCGCCGGAGATGATCATGTCCTTCACGCGGTCGTGGATGTAGATGTAGCCGTCCTCGTCCATGAAGCCGGCGTCGCCGGTCCTGAGCCAGCCTTCGTCGTCGATGGTCCTGGCGGTGGCGTCCGGCAGATTCCAGTAGCCAGCCATATTGGCGAGCGAGCGGGTGGCGATCTCGCCCACTTGTCCCGCCGGGAGGCGGTTGCCCGCCTCATCCAATACCACGATCTCCACGCCGGGCAGCGCCTTGCCGGCGGAGCGCATGCGCGGCGTGCCTTCCGGCGAATGATCCTCCGGCCCCAGCGCCACGATGGCGCCGGTGGTCTCGGTCATGCCGTAGGTCTGCACGAAACCGCATTTGAAGACTTCGAGGCCTTCGCGCAGCAGGTCGAGCGGAATGGGCGAAGCGCCGTAGAGCATGTATTTGAGGCGCGAATAGTCGGCGGTGCGGGCGCGCGGATCGCGCAGCACGATCTGGATCGCGGCCGGCACCAGGAACAATTTGGTGATGCGGTCCTGCTCGATGAAGTCGAGCACCTTGGTGGGATCGAACTCGCGCGCCACCACGCCCTTGGCGCCGCGATAGAGTCCCATGAGCCCCCAGCCCGTGCCGCCGATATGCGACACCGGCATGGCGACGAGGCTCACGTCATCCGGCGTCCAGCGGTTCCACTCGAGATCGGCCTCGATCAGCTTGGCGCGCATGCCGAGCAGGTTGGAGTGCTTCAGCATGGCGCCTTTGGGCCGGCCGGTGGTGCCGGAGGTGTAGAGCTGCACCGCGATGTCATCCGGCTGCGGTGTGGCCGACGGCGGCGAGTCGGGTTGCGCGTCGCGCCAGGACTCATAGGACGGCCAGCCGGCCACGCCGCCTTCCATGGCGACATACGTCTTCACCTTCGGAAGGTCCGAGGCGATGGAGCGGGTGAGCGCCGTGAATTCCGGGCCGACGAAGAGAATGGGCGTCGCGGAATCGTTGGCGATATAGGCGACTTCCGGCGGGGCGAGGCGCCAATTGATCGGCGTCATCACCGCGCCCATCTTGGCCGCGCCGAGGAACAGCTCGAAATAGTGATCGGAGTTCTTGCCGAGATAGCAGATGCGCTCGCCGGGCTTCACGTCCGCCGCGAGCAGCGCGTTGGCGACCTGGTTGGTGTGGCGATCGAATTCCGCACAAGTGGTGTGGCGGCCTTCGAAGGACAACGCGATCGCGTCCGGCTGCTCGCGTCCGAAATGGCGCACGATGTCGCCCAGCGTCTTGAAGTCGGTGCTCATGACTCCCACCACGGATAAAGCTTCGGCATGTCCTTGGAGACGCGGCCCGGGAATTGCGGCTTGCGCTTCTCCAGGAACGCCGCGACGCCTTCGGCCACGTCCTTGCCGCGGCCGAGTTCCAGCGCCAGCGGCCCGTCAACCTTGAGCAGCGCGAAAGGGTCGGGATCGCCGGTGAAGCGCCACAGCATAGCCCGCGTCAGCGCCACGGAAACCGGCGAAGTCTCCTCGGCGATTTCGCGTGCGATCGCGCGCGCCTTGTCCATCAGCGATTGAGGCTCGGCCAATTCGCTGACCAGGCCGGCAGCCAGTGCCTCCTGCGCGTCGAACAATTTTCCGGAGAGGCACCAGCGCATGGCCTGCGACAGGCCCACGATGCGGGGCAGGAACCAGGCGCTGCCCGCCTCCGGCACCAGGCCGCGCCTTGCGAAGACGAAACCGAATCGCGCGGTGTCCGCCGCAATGCGGATGTCCATCGGCAGAGTGAGCGTGAGCCCGACGCCGACCGCGGGGCCGTTGATCGCGGCGATGGAAGGCTTGCGGCAATTGTAGATGGCGCCGACGAAGCCCGCGCCGCCGCCCTGACGCGGCTGGCCGGCCTTGCCGAACATCACGGCGTTCGCCTCGCCCGAAGAGTCGAAGGCCTTGGCGCCGGCAGAAATGTCGGCGCCGGCGCAGAAGCCGCGACCCGCCCCGGTGACGATGATCACGCGCACGGCATCGTCCTCATCGGCCGCGAGGAACGCCGCCTCCAGCTCGCGGCCCATCAGCGCCGTATAGGCGTTGAGCTTCTCCGGTCGGTTGAGCGTCAGGGTGAGGATGCCGTGCTCCAGCGACGCCGCGATGTGCTCGTAGGTCATGCTCATCTCGCGGGCTTGCGCTTCTCGAGGAAGGAGGCAACGCGCTTGCGAAAATCGCCGGACTGCGATGCCAGGATCTGGTTGCGGTCTTCCATGGCAATGGCGGCTTCCAGGCTGCCCGCATCCACGCTCATGTTGAGGCATTCCTTGGTCAACCTCAGACCGAGCGGCGTCGCATCCAGCATCTCGTCGATATACGGCTGCGCGGCTTGCGCGAGCTTGTCGTCCGGCACGACCTCGGAGACGAGGCCAACCCCGAGCGCCCGCTCCGCATCGATGAAGCGTCCGGTCAGGAGCAGCTCCGACGCCACCGATGTCCCCACCAGACGCGGCAGGAAATAGGACACGCCGATGTCGCAGGCGGACAGCCCGATGCGAATGAAAGCCGCGTTCATGCGCGCGCTCTCGCCGGCGATGCGGATGTCCGAGGCGAGCGCCAGCGCAAACCCGCCGCCGCAGGCCGCCCCATGCACCAGCGAGAGGATCGGCTGCGGCGCACGCCGCATGCGCATGACGATCTCGCTGATGCGGCGCTGCCCCGCGAGCGATGCGCTCACGTCGGGCGGCGCATCGCTGCGCGGGCGTTCCTTCAAGTCGAGGCCGGCGCAATAGGCCGTGCCCGCTCCGCGCAGCACCACCACGCGCACCTCGCGGTCCATATAAAGCGCCTGAAAATAGGCGAGCAGTTCGTCGACCATGACGGTGTTGAGCGCGTTGAGCCGCTCGGGGCGGTTCAAGGTCACCCAATCGACCGCACCCTTCTTCTCGATGGAGAGCGTCTCGTAGGCCATCTTCGACTCGGTGCCCAAGGGCCCCCGTCCCCAATGAACGAGGGCCGTCCCGGTTCGGTTAGAGCCGCTCGACGATGGTGACGTTGGCGAGCCCGCCGCCTTCGCACATGGTCTGCAGGCCGTATTTGCCGCCCCGCTTGTGCAGCGCGTTGACCAAAGTCGCCATCAGCTTGGTGCCGGAGGCGCCCAAGGGATGGCCGAGCGCAATGGCGCCGCCATTGACGTTGAGCCGGTCCGGATCGCCGCCCGTCTCGGCCAGCCACGCGACGGGCACCGGCGCGAAGGCCTCGTTGACCTCGTAGAGATCGATGTCCTCGATCTTCAGGTCGGCCTTCTTGAGCGCCCGCTTGGTGGCGGGGATCGGCGCTTCCAGCATGATCACCGGATCGTGGCCGATCACCGTCAGATGCACGATGCGGGCGAGCGGCTTGGCGCCCAGCGCCTTCAATCCCGCTTCGCTGGCGATCATCACGCCCGAAGCGCCGTCGCAGATCTGCGAAGAGGTCGCCGCCGTCACGCGGCCGTCCTCGGCGAGCAGCTTCACGCTCTTGATGCCGTCGAGGCTGACATCGAAGCGGATGCCTTCGTCGACCGTGTGCTGCTCCTTGCTGCCGTCGGGCAAGGTGATTTCCAGCGGCACGATCTCGCCCTTGAAGCTGCCCGCTTGCGTCGCCGCGATCGCCTTGCGGTGACTGTTGTAGGCGTATTCGTCCAGCTGGTCCCTGGAGATGCCGTACTTCTTGGCCATCATCTCCGCGCCCATGAACTGGCTGAACTGGATGTTTGGGTAGCGCGCCTCGAGGCGCGGGCTCTTGTAGATGCCGAAGCCGTTCTTCATCGGCAGCGCGGCGGAAAGGCCCATCGGCACCCGCGTCATGCTTTCCACACCGGCCGCAATCACGACGTCCTGGCTTCCCGCCATCACCGCTTGCGCCGCGAAATGCAGCGCCTGCTGGGAGGAGCCGCATTGGCGGTCGACGCTGGTGGCCGGCACGGACTCGGGAAATTTCGAGGCCAGCACGGCGTTGCGGGCGATGTTCACCGCCTGCTCGCCCACCTGCATGACGCAGCCCATGATCACGTCCTCGACCAGGGCCGGATCGCAGCCCACCCGGTCGACCAGGTTGTTGAGCACCTCGGCGCCGAGGTCGGCCGGATGCCAGCCCGCCAGCCTGCCGCCCTTCTTTCCGCCGGCCGTGCGGGCCGCGGCCACGATGTATGCTTCCGCCATGGAAATTCTCCCGATATCTCGTCGGGCGGGAGTGTAACTGATAATTCGTCAGGGCGAAAATGCCCTGGCGCCGCATGGGAATTGGGGTCCAGTCAGGCATGTCCCGGCTCGGGACCGGTCGCGGCGCGGCGCGAAGGATGTGAGTGAGAGCGCATGGACGACGGGCTTCCGCTGCCGCAGCGCACCTGGGCGATCGCCACCATCGCGCTCGGCATCACCATGGCGGTGATGGATTCCGCCATCGCCAACGTGGCGCTGCCGACCATCGCGCGCGAGTTCCACGCCGCGGCCTCGTCCTCCATCTGGATCGTCAACGGCTATCAGCTGGCGATCACCATCTCGCTGCTGCCGCTGGCCTCGGCCGGAGACATCATCGGTTACCGGCGCATCTATCTCGCAGGCCTGGCGCTGTTCACGGTGGCATCGCTTGCCTGCGCGCTGTCGGATTCGCTTCTGACGCTTGCGCTTGCGCGCGTGATCCAGGGCTTCGGCGCCGCCGGGATCATGAGCGTCAACACCGCGCTGGTGCGCTTTATTTATCCGCACAGCCAACTGGGTCGCGGCATCGGCTACAACGCTTTGGTGGTAGCAGTGTCGGCCGCCGTCGGGCCCACGGTGGCGAGCGGCATTCTCGCGGTGGCGCATTGGCCGTGGCTGTTCGCCGTCAACGTGCCGCTGGGGATCGCGGCGGTGGCGGTAGGATGGTATGCACTGCCGCATACGCCTCGCGCCATTCACCGATTCGACGCCATCAGCGCGCTGCTGAGCGCGCTCGCCTTGGGACTCCTGATCGCCGGCATCGACGCCATCGGCCATGGCGCGCGGCTGGGCTTCGCTGTCGCCGAGCTGCTGGCGGCCGCAATGTTCGGCTTCCTGCTGGTGCGGCGGCTGCTGCACGCCAGCGCGCCACTGCTTCCCGTCGACCTGTTGCGTATCCCCATCTTCTCGCTGTCGGTGGCGACATCGATCTGCTCCTTCGCGGCGCAGATGCTGGCCATGGTGTCGCTGCCGTTCTTTCTGCAGGGGGTGTTCGGCTATTCCGCGGTGGCGACGGGACTGCTGATCACGCCATGGCCGATCGGGCTGGCCGTGATGGCGCCGATCGCGGGACGGCTGGCCGACCGCTATCCCGCGGGCCTGTTGGGCGGCGCAGGCCTGCTCGCCTTCGCGGCTGGACTGCTGGCGCTGGCGCTGCTGCCCGCGCATGCGAGCGCCGCCGACATCGTCTGGCGCATGGCGTTGGCCGGGATCGGCTTCGGCCTGTTCCAGTCGCCCAACAACCGGGCGATGCTGTCCTCTGCGCCGCGCGAGCGCAGCGGTGGCGCCAGCGGCATGCTCGGCACGGCGCGCCTGCTGGGTCAGACAACCGGCGCGGCGCTGGTGGCGTTGATCTTCGCCCGCAGCGCCGAGCGCGGCGAGGCCATCTCGCTCTACGTGGCGGCGGGGTTTGCGCTGCTGGCGGCCGGCATCAGCTGCGTGAGGCTGATGGACCAAGGCAAGCCAAGCGCCAATGCCGAAACCGCCGCGATCGATTAGCTTGTCGCCCCCGCGGAGTTGGGGCACGGTCGAAGCGGGAGGCTGGCGATGGATCTTGCCTATAGCGCTGAATACGAGGCGTTCCGCGCGGAGTTGCGCGCGTTTCTCGAGCGCCACCGCGCCGATTGGCCGCGCGATTATGCCGGCGGCAAGCCGACAAAAGCGATGCTGGCCTGGCAACGGCTGCTGATCGAGCGCGGCTATGCCGCGCGCACCATTCCGCGCGAGTACGGCGGCACTGGCGCCGAGCCCGATGTGCTCAAGTCGCGCATCATCGCGGAGGAATTCACCCGCGCCGGTGCGCCGGGCGGCTTGGCGGGGCAGGGCATCTCCATGCTGGTGCCGACCTTGCTGGAAGTCGGCAGCGAAGAACAGAAGCGGCGCTGGATCGAACCCACGCTGCGCGGCGAAGTGATCTGGTGCCAGGGCTATTCGGAGCCCGGCGCCGGCTCCGATCTCGCCAATCTGCAGACCCGCGGCGTGGAAGAGGACGGCGAGTTCGTCATCAACGGGCAGAAGATCTGGACCTCCACCGCGCAGCACGCCGACATGATGTTCTGCCTGGTGCGCACCGAAAGCGGCAACGCCAAGCATCAGGGCATCAGCTACATCCTGATTCCGATGGATACGCCAGGCATCGAGGTGCGGCCGCTCAAGACCATGACCGGCGCTTCGGAATTCAACGAAGTGTTCTTCACCGATGTGCGGGTGCCGGTTGAGAACGTGGTGGGCGGGCGCGGCGCCGGCTGGCACGTCGCCAATGCCACGCTCAAGCACGAGCGCGGCATGCTGGGCGATCCCAACGCGGCGAACACGCGGCTCAAAGCCATCGTCGAGTTGATGCAGGAAGAAACGGTGGATGGCGCGCGGCTGATGGACAATGCCGTGCACCGCGACCGCCTGATGCAATTGCAAGGCCGCGTGCTGGCGATGCAGTTTCATGGGCTGCGGCTGCTGACGGCGGCGGCGAAGGGCGAGGACGCGGGGCTGGCGCGGCTGATCGTCAAGCTGGAAGGCTGCGAGCTCAATCACCAACTGGCCGGCTTCGCCATCGATCTCTTGGGCGAACTGGGCGCGCTCTATGGCGACAGCCCGCATCTGCGCGGGCATGGCGCCTGGCAGCGCATGTACATGTTCGATCTCGGGCTCATCATCGGCGGCGGCACGGCGCAAATCCAGAAGAACATCATCGCCGAGCGGGGCCTCGGCCTGCCGCGCGAACCGAAGGCGGCCGTCTAGAATGGAATTCGCGCTGTCGTCCGATCAGACAATGCTGCAGGAGAGTCTGGAGCGGACGCTGGCGCGCATCTGTCCACTCGAGCGCGTGCGCGAGGCGGCGGAGGCGAAAGAGCCTGCGCGGGACGTTTGGGACGCGCTGGTTGAGCTGGGCGTGCCGGGAATGCTGATTCCGGAAGCGTTTGGCGGCGCGGGATTGAATCTGCTCGATGCGGCGCTGGTCTCGGAAATGCTGGGGCGGCACGTCGCGCCGGTGCCGTTCATCGGCTCCTGCGTGCTGGCGCCGCTGGCCTTGCGTCACGCCGGCAGCGAGGCGCAGCAGCGCGAATGGCTGCCGAAGCTGTCTTCGGGCAAGACGCGGGCCGGCATCGCCATCTCGGAAGCGATTGCCGGGGCGCGCGACGGCGCCGGCGTGCTGGCGTTCAACGGCGAGCTGACCGGGTCGGCGCTGTTCGTGCTCGATTTCGCGCAAGCCGACATCTTCGTCGTGGCCGATGCGGGCGGAGGGCTGCATCTGGTGAACGCCGACGCAGCAGGCCTGACGAAGATCGCGCTCACCACCATCGACGCCACGCGCGCCCTCGGCGAGTTGCGCTTCGAGAATGTGAAAGCCGAGCCGCTGCCATCCGGCGACACCGCCACGACCCCCGCGCGCTTGCGCGATGCCGCCTGGGTGATGCTCGCCGCCGATACGCTGGGCGCGGGCCAACGCATGATCGAGAAGGCGGTGGACTACGCCAAGGAGCGCAAGCAGTTCGATCGCGTCATCGGCTCGTTCCAGGCGGTCAAGCACATGTGCGCGGAGATGGCTGCCGAACTCGACCCGTGCCGCGCGCTCGTGTGGTACGCGGCGCACGCCTTCGACGCGATTCCCGCCGAGGCCTCGCTCACCGCGGCGCATGCCAAGGCGCACACCTCCGAGATCGGCCGCTTCGTGGCGCGCACCGCCACCGAGGTTCACGGCGGCATGGGCTTCACGGACCTGCTGGGCCTGCATTACTGGTTCAAGCGCATCGGGCTGAACCGGCAATTGCTCGGCGGGCCGGAGCGCGTGCGCCACCTCGCGGCGCGGATGCAGGGGTTTGTGGATTGACTCACGCAGAGCCAAAGCGAGTCCTATTTCCTCTCCTTCCCCCCTTGTGGGGGAGGCTGGCTGGCAAGCGACGCGTATGCGTCGCGCGCCAGACTGAAGGGGGGATTTTGATCATGAGCA
>DATCOJ010000260.1:0-1501 GCA_036564785.1 Rhizomicrobium sp.
ACCTGCTCAACCTGCTGCGGGCCTGGTGGAAGGCGGCGCGCCCGCAGGGCTGGCTGTTTCCGGGCCGCGATCCGGCCCAGCCGATGACCACGCGCCAGCTCAATCGCGCCTGTCACGCCGCCGCCCAGATGGCGGAGATCAGCAAACGCGTCTCGCTGCACACCTTGCGCCACAGATTCGCCACTCACCTGCTCGAGCAGAACATCGATATTCGCGTGATCCAGGTGCTGCTCGGCCACGCCAAGCTCGACACCACGGCGCTCTATACCCGCGTCGCCACCAAGACGATCAGCGAGGTCATGAGCCCACTGGAGCACATCGCGCTCAAGCTCAGCGAGGTCCGGCCGCCCAGCTAACGCGGCGCGCGTGTCGCGCCCGGCCTTGGAGGTTGCGGATATCTTCCGCAGCCATGGATCGGCTTGGCGTCAAGCCCATGCCGGCCATGTCAGCCTCGACCAGCTCAAGGTGATGTCCGCGATCGAGAGCTGCCGGACGGCAGCCCTCGGCGGCCATGTCGCGCGCTGCGAGGATTGCGCCTATACGAGCATCGCCTACAATTCCTGCCGCAACCGCCACTGCCCGAAGTGCCAGGCCGCTGCCGGGAAGGAATGGCTTGCCAAGCGCCAGGCCGACCTGTTGCCGGTGCCGTACTATCACGTGGTGTTCACGCTGCCTTCGGCCATCGCCGACATCGCCTACCAGAACAAGGCGGTGGTCTACGATCTTTTATTCAAGGTCTCGGCCGAGACTATGCTGACGATCGCCGCCGATCCGAAGCATCTGGGTGCCCGCATCGGCATCACCTCCGTGCTGCACAGCTGGGGCTCGGCCATGACCCATCATCCCCACGTGCACATGATCGTGCCGGGCGGCGGCATCTCGCCCGACGGCCAGCACTGGGTGTCCTGCCGGCCCGGATTCTTCCTCCCCGTCCGCGTGCTCTCCCGCCTGTTCCGGCGACTATTCCTGGAGAAGCTCGTCGCCGCCCACCAAACCGGCCGCCTCAGCTTCTTTGGCGACCACATACATCTGGCCGATGCGCAATCCTTCGCGACCTTTCTGGCGCCGCTGCGCAAGGCCGAGTGGGTCGTCTACGCCAAGCGGCCATTCGGCGGGCCTCAGGCCGTGCTGGCCTATCTGTCGCGCTACACCCACCGCGTCGCCATCGCCAACAGCCGCCTGATTGCCTTCGATGAGCACGGCATCACCTTCAAGTGGAAGGACTACCGCCTCGCGGGCCGCGATCGATACAAAAGCATGACGCTCGCCACAGACGAGTTCATCCGCCGCTTCCTCATCCACGTGCTGCCCAAGGGCTTGCACCGCATCCGCCACTACGGCCTGTTCGCCAAAGGCTCTTGCGCCGACAACATCGCACGCGCGCGCGAGCTGCTCGCCGCTGCAAAACCTGACGGCCAGCCCGATGCCGACGTCGTCGATCCCAACAAGCCCAGTTGTCCCTGCTGCGGCGGTCGCATGATCATCATCGAGGTCTTCGCGC
>DATCOJ010000261.1:0-10222 GCA_036564785.1 Rhizomicrobium sp.
GCAGCGTTCAGGGCTGCCGCTGATCGAAGCACCGGCGATCGCGCCATGGCAAAACATTCCCTTCGCGCAACGGCTCCAGCTGATCGGCAAGAAGATTCTGCACTACCGCCACATGACCAGAGTCGATCCGGCGCTCGAAGAGCTGGCCCATCGGCTGGCGGAATAGTCAGACGAGATCAATCCCGCGTGGCGCGGAGTTCGCCGCCGCCTTCGGCCACCTTGCTTTCCAGCGGCATCGAAGCGAGTTCGGAATCGACGTGCAGCCGCTCGACCAGGAAGTCGCGCAGGTCGCGACCGAGCAAACGGCGTCCGGTGGCAACCTTGACCTTCAGCGGATTGACTTGGTTGCCGGCGATGCGAATTTCGTAATGCAGATGCGGCCCGGTCGCCATGCCGGTCATGCCGGAAAAGGCTACCACCTGCCCCTGGCGCACGCGGCTTCCCACATGCACCCCGGCCGCGAAGCGCGAGAGATGGCCGTAGGCCGTGGCGTAATTGTTCTGATGGTCGATCACCATCAGCTTGCCGTAGCCGTTCGACCAGCCTTCCTGCTTGATCACGCCCGAGCCCGCCGCCATCACCGGCGTTCCGGTCGGCACCGCGAAGTCGATGCCCTTGTGCATGCGGGTGTAGCCCAGGATGGGATGGAAGCGCATGCCGAAGCCGGAAGTGATGCGGGCGCCGTCCACTGGCGTCTTCATCAGCATGCTGCGGGCGCTTTGGCCGTGGGCGTCGAAATAGTCCGGCGCGTCGCCGTTCGGACGGTAGCGGTAGAGCGCGATGGTGCGCCCGCCGAGATGCATCTCGGCATAGGCGATATCGCCCTGCTTCGCCGGCTGGCCCTCCGGCGTGTAGTAGTAGTTGTAGAACACTTCGAACGAGTTGCCGGGCCGGATGTCGCGCTGGAAGTCGACTTCGTAGGAGAACATGTGGATCATCTGCACCACGACGTCGGCGGGAATGCCGGCCTGCATCGCGGCGAGATAGAGGCTCGAATCGATGGTGGCGCCGGCGCGGTGATAGCGCGCCTCGAGTTTCTTGTGCACGTCGTTGGCGGTAAAGCCGCCGGTGGCCGCGCGCGTGACGGAGATCTCGTGATCGACGCTCGGTGCATAGCTGAGCGACAGGAGCTTGCCGATCGGCGGGGCCGGAACGTCCTCGACGGTGGCGTCGCCGGTGTCTTCGTCGCTCACGGAGTCGTTGAGTGCGGCGCCGGGCGGGGTGTAGGTGATGCTCGCCGTCACCGGCTTGTCGGGGACGGTGGTGAAGCTGATGTCGAAGGATTCGCCAGCGCGCATGTCGCGCAGATCCAGGACCTTGGCCATGGCCAGCACGGCGCCATTGGCATCTTCGTTGGAGACGCCAGCGTCAGTCAGCGCGCCAGCCAGCGTGTCGCCACGGTCGAGCGTGATGGTGCGGGTATCGGTCTCGGCGCCGGTGTCCTCGATGCCGGCACGTTCATTGGCCAGCGCATTGTCCAGCGAGGCTGGCGGAGCGCCGGTCGGCGCGGAGGTCGAACCGAGGTCTCCGGTGGGGCCGAATGCGGCGTAGCTGTAGCCGCCGGCGGAATGGGCGTGCGAAGCAAGCCGCATGAACAGTTGATAGGGCATCAGCGAGCGATCGGTCCTGCCGCCCGTTTGCTGAGTCCCGGGCGGCATGGTGCCCGCGGCCAGCCAGGCGATCGAGCCTGCAACGAGCGCGGTGACCGACGTGGAGACCAAGGCCCAGCGGCCATCCGTCGTCGACAGCGCGTCCACCGCCGCGCGCGCCGAACGCTGCCAGCCAGTCACAAATTTCGCGAAAGC
This sequence comes from Rhizomicrobium sp., assembly GCA_036564785.1. Classification (GTDB taxonomy): domain Bacteria; phylum Pseudomonadota; class Alphaproteobacteria; order Micropepsales; family Micropepsaceae; genus Rhizomicrobium. Next base: position 1,806 of record DATCOJ010000261.1, read on the forward strand.
CGCTTCGCCTCGGCGCTCCACGCCCACTCCTGTCCATCGTGCCGGCGGGAGACCGTCGACCCCAGCCCACCTTTGCGCCCGCCCGAAGCAAGGCGCGCTATATACTCTGTGAGGCATGTTCCGCGTCAACACTTACCGGCGCGTTAACGATCAGATTTGATCGAATTTGAGACGCGCGCTCCATTTCACGCGGGGGCGACGCAAGAGCGAGGCCAGCCTTAAGAGCTCGTTAAGAATCCCAAGAATCCAAATGCGCCGGGAACAAAAGTTCCCGGCGCATTGGCGGATCGCGGCTGCGCGGAGGCTACAGCCGGACCAGAAGCAATTCCGCAATGCGGCCGTGCAGCCAGCCGATTCCCTTGGCGGCGTGCAGCAGGACGAAGAACAGGAAGATGCCGACGACCGCGGCCAGAGCCAGTCCCGGCGCGGTGTGGAACAGGTGCTCGAGCCAGGGAACTTCGCTGATCTGCACGTGCGAAGTTCCGGTAATCAGGCTCCAGATCGAGCCGGCGATCAGTCCCAGCGACACCGCAATGCCGGTGACCGCGATGGTGAAATAGGCCACTCCCAGCGGCAGCATCAGCGCCAGATAGAACATCGACGACCAGGTGCGGATATCAACCAGCGCTTCCTTGATGCGGGCCCAGATCGTTTCGTCGGCGGCGGTGGTGGCCGGCAGGCGGCGCGGCATGCGGATGCCGAGCAGGCCTTCGACCAGGCGTCCCTCGATATGGGCAAGCACCCGCACCATGCCGATGAACAGCAGCGCGATGGGGATGCCGATGATCAGGATCATCAGTCCGATGCTGAGCGACAGGCCGGTGACCACCACGGTGAAGTAGAAGATGCCGGTGACCAGGGACAGCAGCATGTAGAGCAGCGCGCCGTATGCGCGCGGATCGCGGATGACGCCGAAAAAGCCGTAGCGGCGCTCTTCCTCCGACGGCTCGGATTTGGGGAAAGGCCCCGAAATGGTGGCTTCCATGGATTTATACTCCTCTGCAATTTCCTCTGGCGTTCCGTAGGTCTCGACGACGGAAGCCAGAACCTCCGCCTCGCTTTTCTCGGGATTGGTGGCGATCTCGTTGTTCAAATGCTCTTCGCAATCGGCGAGCGCGTCGCTGATCAGGCCGGGACGGCAGCCCTGGCTCTTCAGCGAGCGCTGCAGCGCGTCCAGGTAGGAGCGGACCGTGTCAGGCGGACGGTCTGGATTCATAAACCGCTCCTTGCGACTTGAGCGCGTCGTCGACGAACTCGCGCATGTCCTTCCAGGCGCCCTGCCAGTCGAAGAGCGCGCGGCGGCCTTCGTCGGTGATGTTGTAGTAGCGCCTGGGTGGCCCGAAGGCGGAGGCTTCCACCCGCGATTCCAGGAGGCCCAGCGCGTTGAGCGAGCGCAAGACAGGGTAAATGGCGCCTTGCTTGAAGATCAGCCCGCCCTCCCCTTCGGCCTTCACGGCCTTGGCGATTTCGTAGCCATACATCTCCCGGCCAGCGCGGGCGAGCACCGCCAGGAGGACGAGCGAGGACAGCCCGGCCATCAGTTCCTTACGGAATTTGCGCGTGTATGTCGTTTCCTCAGCCACGACGCGCCTTGTTCCGCCTCCCTAGCTATTACGAAGTGCTATCTAGCATGGAGTTCGTAATATGCAAGAGGGCACTATAGGGGGGATGCGATCAATTTTGCGCAATTTTGTTGCGCAATTGAACCACGGAAACGGCAAGTGGGAGGATTCTCCCCTGCGCAGACGGCCGCTTCGCCGGAACAGAAATCTCAAAGCTGGAGGTCGTAGACGTAGATGCGGCCGGAGATGCTTTCGGGGAAGTGCTGGTCGGAACTGCCGATGTAGAGCTTGCCGTTCACGATCGTCGGCGAGGAATTGACGATGGGATCCTCGGTGCGGCCCTTCCAGATCTCGTTGCAGCTCGACTGGCCGCAGGAATCGGCGCGCCAGGCCAGCACCTCGCCGGTGTTGCGCCCGGCATAGACGACGCCGTTGGCCACCGTCGGTGACGAGGCGATGACGGCCTGCGCACCGCTGCCGAACAACGACCACAATTTGTTGCAGGTCTGCTGGCCGCAACCCGCCGCATCGTAAACTGCAAGCCCCGCTTCCAGACCGATATAGACCCGGCCATAGGCGATCGCCGGCGAGCCGTTGAAGAAGTTCTGGTTGTCGATCGATTGCCACAGCGGCGAGCAGGTCGCCGCGCCGCAGCCCGCCGCATCGAAGGCAGCGATGGAATGCTGCGAACTGATATAGACAAGGCCCTTCGAGATCGCCGGCGAGGATTCGAAGATCGGATTGCCGAGATCGCCCGTCCATAGCGCCTTGCACGGCGACCTGCGGCAGCCCTTGGCCTTGAAGGCGTAGAGCTTGCCGTCATCGGAGCCGATGTAGACGACGCCCTTGTAGACCAGGGGCGAAGACTCCACGCTGCCGCCGGTCTGAGCGAACCACACGGGCTGGCACAGCGCCTGGCCGCAGCCTTCGGCATTGAAGGCATACAAGGTGCCCGCGAAGCTGCCGACATAAACCAAGCCGTTCGCCACGGTGGGCGAGGATTCGAGAATGGAGTCCGGCCCAGAGTCGCCCTGCCACAGCGGCGCGCACACCGCCTGGCCGCAGCCGTCGGCGGAGAAGGCGTTCAGCTTGCCATCGTTGGAATTGAAGTCCGTCTGCGAGCCGACATAGACGATACCGTTGGCGACCGTGGGCGAGTCGACGATCTGCGCCAGATAGGTCGAGGACCACAGCGGCGTATCGCAGTAGTCGCTGCCGCAACCGTCGGCCGGATAGGCCCACAAGGTGCCGTCCGTCGTTCCGATATAGACGACGCCGCCGACCACCGCGGGCGACGACGAAAAGACCAGATCGCCGAGTTGCGCCTGCCATTCCAGCCCGAGGAACTTGGCGTTCTTCTTGGTGATGGTGGTTTCGAACGGCTGGTAACCGGTGTGCTTTTCGTCGAAGCGGAAATGCGGCCAGTCGACGTCCGTCGTCGCGGCTGCATCATTTGTTGCGCGCGGCGCCGGACCGGCCGAGGCCGAGGCGGACAGCGCCAATGCCGCAGTCATTCCCGCAACCAAACCGATCGCACAGAACCGCATGGCGCTCTCCCCGTTTCGGCGGCGGCCTCGGCGCGCGCGAGCAAGACCGAACGCGCGCCCAATTCCACCTGCCCGACGATAAGACGCTGAGCCCGCGTCGCTTATTCCCTCCCGATGCTCGAAGCGCGATTGCCAGGACGACACGAGTTCGCGAGGATCGGCCGCCATCGCTGTGGATTGCCGATGAACATCGAAGACTATCTCGCCCGCATCGGCCTTGAGGAGCGGCCCGCGCCGGACCTCGAAGGCTTGCGCGCGCTGCATCGCGCCCATCTTCTCGCCATTCCTTACGAGAATCTCGATGTGCAGCTCGGGCGCCCCGTGACCATCGAGCGGCCGCCCATTTTCGACAAACTCGTGCGGCGCCGTCGCGGCGGCTGGTGTTACGAGATGAACGGCCTCTTGGGCTGGTCGCTGGGCGAACTCGGCTTTCGGGTCGCGCGCGCGACCGGCGCAGTGATGCGCGAGGCCGCCGACGAGGTCATGGCCGGCAATCATCTGGTGCTGAAGGTGGAATTGGATGAAGGCCTCTATCTCGCCGATGTCGGCTTCGGCGACGGACCGATTGAGCCGATCCGTGTGGCGGAGGGCGCTTTCAGCGACGGCCGATTCGATTTTGCGCTGTCCAAGGCCGACGGCGCGTGGTGGCGCTTTCACAATCACCCGGCCGGGGGCGCCAAGTCCTTCGACTTTCATCTGGCTCCTGCCGATGAGTCTCTGTTCGCGGAGAAGTGTGCCTTCCTGCAGACTTCGCAAGCCTCGCCCTTCGTGCAGAACCTGGTTTGCCAGCGCCACACGAACGACGGATTGTCGATCCTGCGCGGCCGCGTTTTGAAATCCATAACGCCGAACGGCACAACGGAACGCTTGGTCGAAAACGCGGGTGAATTGATCGCGGTGCTGGGCGACGTCTTCGCGCTCGACGTTCCGGAAGCGGCCACGCTGTGGCCGAAGATCTGCGCCCGCCATGAAGCGCTGTTCGCGGCCGCAGGCTAGAGCTCTTCGGCGAGCCCTCGAGGCCTTTCAACCTCGGCGCGGCGGTTTGGCCTTGTCGCCGGCCGAATGTTCGTGGGCGCCGAGGGCATCCGCCAGCCGCGCGCGTGCCGTGCCGGGCTCGAGCGGTTTTGGCTGGCTCTCGTGCGGCGCCCAAGCGGTGAGATAGGCTATGTCGAACGTCGCGCGCAGGCGACCATCCGCGTCACCATGCGCCGCGGAATAGTGCGCCAACGTCGCGGCCAGCACGTCGCGGCGCAGGAACTTGCGGCGGCGCTGCGCCAGCGCGCTGGTTTCCCCCAAGCTGCGCAAATCACCCTCTAAGACGTCGAAACTGCGATAGCGCGCGGTCGTCCTCTCGACGTCGGAGACGGGCAAAGCGAAACCCGCGCGCTGCAGCAGGCCGCCGAGATCGCGTACATCGGCAAACGGCGCCACGCGCGGGCTGGCGCCGCCCTGCACTTCGCCCTCACCCCGCGCGAAGGCGTCGCGCAACTCGGTTAGCGTGTCGCCGGCAAACAGCGCGGCCATGAACAATCCGTCCGGCTTCAACGCGCGGCGGATCTGGACCAGCGTGCCGGGCAGATCGTTCACCGCATGCAGCGACAGCACGCTGACGATCAGGTCGAAGCTTTCCGATGCGAACGGCAACGCCTCTTCATCAGCGACAATCGCATCGGATTCCGGATACAGCTTGGCGCGAGTCCAGCTCGCCGCCGCGCCGCGAAGCCGTTCGAAACCTTCGTCGCGCGAGGACAGATCGAGAGCGCGTTCGAAGCGCCGGTTCACGGTCCCGATCCGCTCGGCCAATTGAGCCGCGACCTCCGCCACCAGAAATCCGCTCGGGCCGAGCCTCTCCGCGCGCGCCCGCCGCAGCGCATAGAGGCGCCGGTCGAAGATGTGCGGTGGGCCCGCCGTGTCGCGCTCGCTCATGGCTTCCGCTAGGGTAGAGCCTATGTCAGCGGCATTCGAGACGCCTTCGGCCACCCCGTTGCGCTCCCTCCCGTCCAAGGCGCGCAAGGCCGGACGGGCCCTGCTCGACCTCCTCTATCCGCCGCTTTGCCTCAACTGCCGCGGCCCCGTGGGCGAGCCGCACAATCTCTGCGCCAGTTGCTGGCGCGAGATCAGCTTCATCGACGGGCCGGCCTGCGCCGCCTGCGGCCTCCCGTTCGAGATCGATCCCGGCCTCGACACGCTGTGCGCCGCCTGCCTGGCCGAGCCGCCCGCCTTCGACCGTGCCCGCTCCGCCATGCGCTACGACGACGCCAGCAAGGGCGCCATCCTCGCGCTCAAGCGCGCCGACCGGCTGGAATTCGCGCGGCTCTTCGCCACTTGGCTCCGAGGCAGCGGGCAGGAGTTGCTGGCGGAGGCCGACGTCATCGTCCCGGTCCCGCTGCATCCGCTGCGGCTCTGGCTGCGGCGCTACAACCAGGCCGCACTCCTCGGCCGCCGCCTGCAGCAGATGACCGGCAAGCCCTTTGCCCCGATGGCGCTGATCCGTACCCGTTCCACCCCGAGCCAGGGCAAGATGCCCTCCGCCAAGGCGCGGGCGCGCAATGTCCAGGGAGCGTTCAAAGTTCCGCCCAGATTCGATTCGACAGTGCGCGGAAAGGCGGTGCTGCTGGTGGACGACGTGCTGACCACCGGCGCCACCGCCGAGGCTTGCGCTAGGGCCCTGAAGCGCGCCGGCGCGGCCCGAGTGCTGGTGCTGACCATAGCCCGCGTTGCCCGCCCGCTGCCTCGGGCGCTATAGAGAGGCGGGGGGAGTGTGCGTTCGAGTCGATGCCGAAGATCACCATCTACACCACGCCGATCTGTCCTTATTGCGTGCGGGCGAAGTCGCTGCTGAGGAAGAAGGGCGCGCGCTACGAGGAAGTGGACGTGTTCATGAATTGCGAAGCACGCGCCGAGATGGAGCAGAAGTCCGGCGGTCGCTACACGGTGCCGCAAATCTTCATCGGCGAGCGACACGTGGGCGGCTGCGACGATCTTTATGCGCTGGAGCGCGCCGGTGAACTCGATCCCTTGCTGAACGCCTGACGCGATGGCGACATTTCGCGCCGCCTGCGTGCAACTGCGTTCTTCGGACGACGTCGCGGAGAACATCCGCGCCGCCTCTGAGCTGATCCGCGAGGCACGAGCCAAGGGCGCCGAGTTCATCGCCACGCCGGAGAACACCACGCTGATGGCTCCCGATGGCGGCGCCAAGCTGGAAAAGAGTTTTCCCGAAGAGAGCGATCCGGCGCTGCCGAAATTCCGCGCGCTGGCCGAAGAGCTGGGCGTTTGGCTGCTGATCGGCTCGCTGGCGATCAAAGTGAGGGAGAGCAAGACCGCGAACCGCTCCTTCCTGCTCGATCCCAAAGGCCGCGTCGCGGCGCGCTACGACAAGATCTTTCTCTTCGACGTCGATCTGCCTTCGGGCGAAAAATATCGCGAGTCGAACACTGTGGCGGGCGGCGATCGCGCCGTGACCGCCGAATTGCCGTGGGGCAAGATCGGGCTTTCCATCTGCTACGATCTGCGCTTCCCCCAGCTCTATCGCGCGCTGGCACAAGCCGGCGCCTTTCTGCTGACGGTGCCCAGCGCCTTCACCGAGACGACCGGCAAGGCGCACTGGCATGTCCTGCTGCGCGCCCGCGCCATCGAGAACGGCGCCTTTGTATTGGCCCCGGCGCAGGGCGGCACCCATGCCAACGGGCGCAAGACCTACGGCCATTCGCTGATCGTGGCGCCATGGGGCGAGATCCTCGCCGAAGGCGGCACCGACCCCGGCGTGATCCTGGCGGACATCGATCCAGCGCTGGCGGCAGATGCGCGCGCACGCATTCCCAATCTCCGGCACGACGGCGACTATGCGGGGCCGTGAGAGCCGCGCCGCGCTCGGACTGCGGGCGCATTCCGGCTGGACCGCGGCGATCCTGGCTTGCGGGTCGGCCGACGACGTCGAAGTCATCGAGCGGCGCCGCATCGAATTGTGCGATCCGGCAATCGAAGGCTCCAAGCAGCCGTTCCACCAGGCCGAGCCGATGGCGTTTCCGCGCGCCGAAGCCTTCCTCGGACGCTGCCGCAAATCCACCGACGCATTGGCGGCGTCCGCCATTGCCGCGCTGATCGATTGCGCCGGCGAGCGCAAGCTGAAACTCGTCGGCTGCGGCGTGCTCTCGGCTTCCGGCCGCGCGTTGCCGCCGCTGAAAGAAATACTCGCATCGCATGCGCTGATTCACGCCGCCGAGGGCGAGTTCTATCGCGACGCGCTGGCGCAGGCCGCGGCGCACGCGAAGCTTCCCGTCACCCGCATCCGCGAGCGCGAAGCGCTGCGCCAGGCTGCCGATCAGCTCCGCCGGCCTGAAGCGAGACTGAAGGAGAAGCTCGAAAGCCTTGGAAAGTCCCTGGGTCCACCGTGGACGGAGGATCAGAAACTGGCCACGCTTGCCGCCTGGATTCTGCTGGCGTGAAGCCGCGGATGCGCGCTCCGCTTGCGGAACCGCTCATTTACCCCCATCTTGTATGTTGAATTGGTCCAAACTGAGCCGCACGCGTTGATCGTCTACAGTCTTACTTGCACCAAAGGACACGCCTTCGAAGGCTGGTTTGCCTCGAGCGCGGCGTTCGACACGCAATCGGCGAACGGCAAGCTCGTCTGTCCGTTGTGCAGCTCGCGCAAGGTGAGCAAGGCGCCGATGGCGCCGGCGCTCGCCTCCACGGTCGGCGAGCGCGGCGGCCGCACGGCGCAGGAGCCGATTGCGCTGCCGCAACCGAGCGCGCCCGCGCCGACCGCTCCGGACGAACTGCGCAAAATGCGCGGCTTCATGACGGGCCTGCGCAAATACATCGAGCAGAACGCACACTACGTCGGCAAGGACTTCCCCGAAGAGGCGCGCAAGATCCACTACGGCGAAACGGAAGAACGTCACATCTACGGCGAGGCTTCTCTCGAGGATGCGGCTGACCTGGTGGAAGAGGGCATCGACGTAGCGCCGCTGCCGCCCGACCTCAGCGAAGCAAACTGAGTCGCGCGATCGTGAATTGGCTCCCCGGGCCGGACTCGAACCAGCGACCCAGCGGTTAACAGCCGCTTGCTCTACCGACTGAGCTACCGGGGAACAGGCGCGTTCTCTAGCGCGTCAGAGGTCCGAACGCTATATCAAAATTCGGTCCGGACATGCGCCACAGGCACACGCGAACAGATGTCGGCCGCCCGGCGCCTGCTTCTCCGAGGGCCGGCGCGCCGCGGTTGCGTTTCGGGAAGCACTCCATGCCGTTGCCGCACTCCCGCGCGGCCCGAATCGCGACCGGAACCGCACTGATGGTCGGC
>DATCOJ010000262.1:0-8093 GCA_036564785.1 Rhizomicrobium sp.
GGTGCCGGCCCATCCCAAACCCGTGGTGTCGGTGGAGACTGGCATCGCAACGCCCACGGATTCCTCGGAGCCGATCGAGAACGACGAGGAAGAGCATGAACCGGATGCTGAAAACGCGGTGCCGCAATCCGGCGGGCCCCAGCAGCCGACGTCCGGTTCGTCGCGCAAGCGCAGGCGCCGCCGCAGAGGTCGCGATCACACAAAGCCGCCGACGATGCAGGAGACGATCCCGGCGGTTGAAGCCATGCCGGATGTTCCGCAGCAATCGGTCGGTGAAGACCTCGCGCCCATTCCGCCGCAATCGAACGGGAACGGATCGCCGCAGGGGCAGCAACAACCAGGCTCGGGCAGTCCCAAACGCAGGCGCCGCCGGCGCCGGGGCCCGCGCGACCACGCGCCCGGTCAGGCGCCGGCGCAGACGCATGGCGACCATGTGGAAGAAGCCTCTCACCGAGCGCCGCCACGGGAGCCCGGTGCCCCACCGGCATTCCAGCGCCGACCGGCTCAAGCTCCACGCGAGCGGGTGGACATTCCGATCGTGACGCCGAACGCACCGTCCGCGCCGGTCTGGTCGTTTACCCACGAACCGGCTGCATCGACGCGCGAGGCTGCACCTGTGGCGACGGTCGCGCGGCCCTCGCCGCCACCGCAGGCAGCGCCACCACAGCAACAAGTCGAGCGGGTGCCGGAGCCGAGCTTCGCCACGCCATCCGAAGGCGAGCCGCCGGCGCCAAGCGATCAGCCCCAGCGCAAAGGTTGGTGGCAGCGGCCGTTCCGCATCCGCGACTAAGGGGAGCGCTATTTCGTGGCAGCGACGCCGAGGCCCTGCGCGCCGGGATCGGCCAGCGCCGCGCAGGTCCCGCTCTGGCAGGCGATGACGTTGACCGTCTCGTAAGGCGCCGCACCTGTCGTGCGGAGATCCTGCGAACTGCCCAGCACTTGCCCCGCCGAGAGCCGCACCAGGGTATAGAGGATCGAGGCGGTACCATTCGGCCCGCCTGCACCGGCACCCGCCAGCACCACGGAGTCGCCTGACATGGCGATCACGGGCGCAAGAAAGGCGGATGCCAGACCTGTTTGTCCCACAGACGGCGCACGCGCCAGGGCGACGCCGGTCCCTTCCGCCGTACGCCCGGAACCGAACGGGCCGTTCATGGTGACGGCGCAGGCGACGGCTTGGCCGTTCGAGTCGATCGCGGCGAATCCGGTGGCGCCAAGATCCTGCGGCAGGCTTGCGATCTTGAAGCGGTCGAGTGCACGCGCGGTCGCCAGCGCAATCGTGTGCGCGCTGTTGTTCGCCAGCAGATCGGGACTGTTGCCCTGGATGTCGGACAGCATCGCCGAAGCGAATGCGCCCGCTCCCACCTGCTCGCGCGGAAGATAAGCGCTCAGCGCACCCATCGAGACCGGCAAACTGAGCGTGCGTGCCGCGGTGTATGAGTCCAATTCCGCGGTCGTCAGCGCGCCACCTTGCGCGGACGAATAGATGGCAATCTTGCCGGCAACCACGCCGCGATAGAATCCCGCGGCGCCTTGCGTGCGAACAGCCGACAGAGTCTGCCCCAGATCGGCGTTGACGGCGCGCGCGCCGCCGGCCTTGGCCTTGCCGGACTCATCGAGAAACTCGGCCGCCAGGCCGGCGTCGAGCCGGACCACGTCCTGCGCCGCGGCGATGCGCATGGCCAGCGCGCTTGAAATGGGAAATCCCGCCGACGCCAATTGCTCGGCATTGACGACATCGCGCTGCCACGGCAGGCGTCCATAGGCGCCTTGTATCATCGCGAAGCCACGCACATTGCCGGGGACTGCATAGGCGCCCCCGCCTGATGCATCGCGCGCAAGGAATTCGATGTCTTCCGTCCGGCCGTTCTCGGTGTCGTGAACGATGCAGAGGCCGCCGCCGCCCAGCCCTGCGGCGACCGGATAAGTGACCGACAATGTGAAATACATCGCGGTGACGGCGTCCGCTGCACTGCCGCCTTCGGCCAGCACCGAGGCGCCGGCGCGCACGGCGTAGGGTTCATCGCCGACCACGAAGCCCTTGGCGGAAGGTTCAGACGCCTCGCCGAGACCGAATGAACATCCCGCAAGGAGCAGGGCGCAAGCTGCGCCAAGTGGAAGCCAGGAAGCGCGCATCTTTTCCGAATTCCCTGGAAAGGTTACCGGCTCGTGCCTGAAATTTCAGGCGGAATGTCTCCGTTGACGCGCGAGAACGCCGCCCATACGGTCCGCCCGGGATGACGGCGCGGGGGAAGGAGAGTCCAAGCCTTGGCGTTTTGCAACCCTCAATTTCACCTCTCCCGGCCGGGCGCGCGCCTCGCCGCGCTCATACTCGCTCCTCTGTTGTGTCTCGGACCGCTGACACAGTCTGCACATGCGCAGGGCATCAGCGTCATTCGCGACACGGAGATCGAGCGCACGCTGAGAAGCTATGAGGATCCCATCCTGGGCGCGGCGGGAATCGACCCGCACACCGTGCGGCTGTTCCTGGTCGACGATCCGAACCTGAACGCGTTTGCAACGCAGAGTCCGTTGGGCGGCGACGAGGAAGACATTTTCGTCAATGCCGGCACCTTCCTGCAGCTCAAGACGCCGAACCAGCTGATCGGTATCCTGGCGCACGAGACCGGCCATATCGCCGGCGGCGACGTCATTCACAGCCAGATGGCGATGCAGAAGGCCGCCATTCCCATGCTGATCGGGATGGCGGTGGGCATCGCCGCGATGGTCGCAGGCGCCGGCAGCAATGCCGGCATGAGCGCGATCATGCTGGGCGAGCAAGCCGGCGTGTCGAGCTTTCTCACCTTCAGCCGCGCCCAGGAAGCCACCGCCGACCAGCGCGGCCAGAAGTTCCTGCTGATGACCCATCAGTCCGGCAACGGCATGGTCGAGGTGTTCACGCAGATGGCGAACGATGCCGCGCGCTCGGCCTATTACAACCGCCCATTTATCTCCGATCACCCGGCCGACCGCGAGCGCGTGGATCTGCTGCAGCGCGAGGCCGATGCCTCGCCCTACAAGGACGTGAAGGACAAGCCGGAGGTGGTGCACCAGTTCCGCCTCATCCAGGCCAAGCTCGCCGGCTATCTCTCCAAGCCGGCGACGGTGCTGGTGCGCTATCCGACGAGCGACACCAGCGTCGAAGCGCGTTACGCCCGGGCGCTGGCCTATTTCCGTCAGCCCGACATGAAGAACGCGCTCGCTGAAGCCAACACGCTGGTCAAGGACGAACCTGGCAATCCCTATTTCTGGGAATTGCTCGGACAGATCTATGTCAACATGAGCCAGCCGGACAAAGGCATCGGCCCCTATCAGAAGTCGGTCGACCTGATGCCCGATGCGCCACTGTTGCGCATCTCGCTGGCGGCGGCGCAGATCGCCACCGAGCGCAAGACGATGGCCCAGGCCGCGCTCAACAATCTCAAGATCGCGCTCGACCAGGAGAACGACAACACCTTCGGCTGGTACGAGGCGGCCCAGGCCTATAGCGACGTCGGCGATGAGCCGATGGCCAATCTGGCGACTGCCGAGCTCGACTACAATATGGGCAACTTTCCGGCGGCCGTGCACTTCGCCACGCTGGCGCAACACAAGCTCGCCGCCGGCTCGACCACTTGGCAGCGCGCCAACGACATCCTTGCCATCGCCGGTCCCGAGGCGCAGAAACGGCGGCGATAAGAGTTTCGAAAGATCATGTCCAAACGCGAATTGACTCTGGTTGCCGCGGCCGGGCTTGGCGGCGCCGCTCTGGCGATTGCTCTCGTCTTCTCGGCGGCGGCGTTCGGCTGGCTGCCGGGCGACGTCTCCACGCGACGCTATCTGCTGGCGCATCCCGAAATCCTCGTCGACATGTCGACCAAGCTGCAGGCGAACCAGAACGCCGCGGCCGACAATGCGCGCCAAGCGGCGATCGACCGCCTCGGCATGAAGGCGTTCTTCGATCCGAAGATCGCCTTCATCACCGGCCCAACGCGCGCCAAAACCACGTTGGTGGAATTCTTCGACTACAATTGCGTGCATTGCCGCGCCTCGCTTCCGGCGGTGAAGAGCTACTACGCCGCGCACAAGGACAATACGCGCTTCGCCTTCATCGAGTTTCCCATCAAGGGCGACGAGTCGGTGTTCGCCGCGCGCGCGGCCATCGCGGCGCGCAAGCAGCCCGACAAGTACATGGCCTTCCACTTCCTGATGATGGGCGAGCAGAATCTGGTGACGCCCGATCTCGTTTATGCCGATGCGGCCAAGGCGGGACTCGATGTCGAGAAACTCAAGGCCGACATGGCAAACTCTTCCGTCGATCTCGCCATCGCCGCGGCGCTGACCTTGGCTCATGCCGCCAGGATCGACGGCACGCCGGCCTTCATCGTCGACGGCCGCTCCTGGGAAGGCGAAGTCGACCGTAAGCTGCTGGCGAAGTTCACCAACACCAAAATCTAACGCCCGTTGCTCGCCTCTCAGATCAACCCGGCAAGCGGGCTCGAGGGATCGGCGTAGCGCTTCTTGGCCATGCGTCCGGCCAGATAGGCGAGCCTGCCCGCTTCCACTGCGTGCTTCATCGCGCGCGCCATCAGCACCGGGTTCTTCGCTTCCGCGATGGCGGTGTTCATCAGCACCGCATCGCAGCCGAGCTCCATTGCTACCGCCGCATCGGAAGCCGTGCCGACGCCGGCGTCCACGATCACCGGCACCTTCGCCTCCTCCACGATCATGCGGATGTTGACCGGATTCTGCACGCCGAGACCGGAGCCGATCGGCGCCGCCAGCGGCATGATCGCCGCCGCACCCAGTTCTTCGAGGCGCTTGGCCATCAACGGATCGTCACTGCAATAGACCATCACCTGGAAGCCGTCCCTGATGAGCAGCTCGGTGGCCCGCAGCGTCTCGATCATGTCGGGATAGAGCGTCTTCCTGTCGCCCAGCACTTCTAGCTTCACCAATGACCAACCGCCCGCCTCGCGCGCGAGCCGCAAGGTGCGCACCGCATCCTCGCCGGTGAAGCAGCCCGCGGTGTTGGGCAGATAAGTCACTTTCCTGGGATCGATGAAATCGACCAGCCGCGGCTGATCTGGATCGGTCAGGTTCACGCGGCGCACCGCGACGGTGACGATCTCCGCGCCGCTCGCCTCCAGCGCGCGCGCATTCTCCTCGTAGGATTTGTACTTGCCGGTGCCGATGATGAGGCGGGAGGAATAGGTCTTGCCGGCGATCACCAGCGGCTTGTCTTCCACCGTCCGCTCCACCGGCGCATTGCCGCCGCCGATGAAGTGGACGATCTCCAGCCGGTCGCCCTCGCCCACCATCACCTCGGCATAGCGCGAGCGCGGCACGATCTCGAGATTGCGCTCGACCGCGATCTTGGCCGGGTCGAGCCCAAGCCTCACCAGGAGCGCCCGCACGGTCAGCGGTGCCTCGAATTGGCGGTTCTCGCCGTTGATGGTCACATGCAAGCCCATAAGGCCAGTTCCCAAAGTGTGGTTTTCGCGGCCGCGAAGGCCCAGTATAAGGGGCCCAGCCGATGCCTTCACCGGAGTTCCCTTGGCCCGGAAAGCCCCAAGCCGCCAGACCATATATGTCCTCAACGGCCCGAACCTCAATCTCCTGGGCAGCCGGGAGCCCGAGGTCTATGGCGGGGCCACGCTGGCCCAGATTTCCCGGCTCGTGGCGGCACGGGCCAAGGCGGCCGGGCTCGCCGTCGTCTTCCGCCAGACCAACCATGAGGGCCAGCTGATCGACTGGCTGCAGGAAGCCAGGACGAAGGCCACCGGCGTCGTGCTGAATGCCGCCGGCCTCAGCCATACTTCGGTGGCGCTGCTGGACGCGGTCCGAGCCCTGGAGAAGCCGCTGATCGAAGTTCATCTCTCCAATCCCTACGCCCGGGAGCACTATCGGCGCCGCTCCCTCGTCAGTCAGGCCGCCACCGGCGTTATCTGTGGACTAGGTGCGGACGGCTATCTGTTCGCTATCGACGCATTGGCGAGCCTCCTGAAAGGTTCCGGTCCATGAACATGAAGAACGTGAAGCAGCTGGGGGCGCGCTTGACCAACGGTTCCAAGATGAAGGCCGGCATCGATTCCGCCGCCATCCGCGAGCTGGCCGAGCTCCTGACGGAGACCGGCCTGACCGAGATCGAGCTCGAGCAGGGCGGCATGCGGTTGCGCGTGTCGCGCCAGGCGACGCATGTGGTGACGCATGGCGTCGCCTCTCATCCCATCGGCCCTGTCGCGGCGGGCCCGGCGGCCGAAGCACCGGCGCCGATCGCCAAAGGCCCGGCGGCCGGCGCCGTCCCGTCGCCGATGGTCGGTACGGTGTTCGTCTCGCCGCAGCCCGGTGCTGCGCCGTTCGTCAAGGTCGGCGACACGGTGAAGGAAGGCGACACGCTGATGATCGTCGAAGCGATGAAGACGATGAACCCGATCCTGGCGCCGCGCGGCGGGACCATCACCGAAATCTGCATCGCCGATGCCGAGCCCGTCGAGTTCGGCCAGACGCTGCTGATACTGGCGTAGCGGCAAACTCATGCATCGCCCCCCACCCGGCTCGCTACGCTCGCCGACCTCCCCGCAAAGGGGGAGGTGAGTCATATGTTTGAGAAAGTCCTCATCGCCAATCGCGGCGAAATCGCGCTGCGCATCAATCGCGCCTGCAAGGAGATGGGCATCGCCACGGTGGCGATCCACTCCACCGCGGACGCCGAGGCGATGCATGTCAGGCTCGCCGACGAAAGCGTCTGCGTCGGCCCGGCGCCGGCGGCGCAGTCCTATCTCAACATCCCCGCCATCATTTCCGCTTGCGAGATCACCGGCGCCGAGGCGATTCATCCCGGCTACGGATTCCTCTCCGAGAACGCGCGCTTTGCCGAGATCGTGCGCGAGCACGGCATCACCTTCATCGGGCCGACGCCGGAGCACATCCGCCTGATGGGCGACAAGATCGCCGCCAAGCAGGCGGTGAAAAGCGTCGGCATCCCCACCGTGCCCGGCTCCGACGGCGCCGTGGGCACCGACGCCGAGGCGGCGCGCATCGCCGGCGGGATCGGCTATCCGGTTCTGGTCAAGGCGGCCGCCGGCGGCGGTGGTCGTGGCATGAAAGTGGCGCGCTCGGAATCCGAGCTGTCGCTGGCGCTCTCCACCGCGCGCGCCGAAGCCAAAGCCGCGTTCGGCGACGACGCAATCTATATGGAGAAATATCTCCAGCGGCCGCGCCACATCGAAGTGCAGGTGATCGCCGACGGCCAGGGCAAGGTCATCCATCTGGGCGAGCGCGACTGCTCGCTGCAGCGCCGCCACCAGAAGGTCTGGGAGGAGGCGCCCTCCCCTGCCCTGAACGCCGCTCAGCGCGAGAGTATCTGCGGGACCGTCACGCGCGCGCTCGAGAAGCTCGGCTATCTCGGCGTCGGCACGGTCGAATTCCTGTTCGAGGACGGCGGTTTCTATTTCATCGAGATGAACACCCGCCTGCAGGTCGAGCATCCCGTGACCGAAGCCGTCACCGGGCTCGACATCGTGCGCGAGCAGATCCGGGTGGCCGCGGGCGGCGCGCTGGAGATGAATCAGGAAGACGTGGTCATCTCGGGCAACGCCATCGAATGCCGCATCAACGCGGAGAATCCCTTCACCTTCCAGCCCTCCCCCGGCACCATCACCCAGTACCACGCGCCCGGGGGGCTGGGCGTGCGCTTCGATTCGGCGATCTATGACGGCTACCGCATCCCGCCCTATTACGACAGTCTTGCCGGGAAACTCATCGTGCATGGCCGCAACCGCAACGAATGCTTGATGCGGCTGCGACGCTCGCTGGACGAGCTGGTGGTGGGCGGCATCGAAACCACCATTCCGCTGTTCCAGCGGCTGGTGCGCGAGCCCGACATCATCAACGGCGAGTATCATATCCACTGGCTGGAGCAGTTCCTGGCGGCCAAGGGGCCGTGACCGAGGGCCGGTCCCGCCTTTTTGGCGGAATACTGCGGGAGTTGATTTCGAAAAAATTGGTTTAGACGTGGTCTGGCGTGTTTCCAAACGCCCCCCTTCAGTCTGGCTGCGCGACGCTATCGCGTCGCTTGCCAGCCAGCTTCCCCCACAAGGGGGGAAGCGGAA
>DATCOJ010000263.1:0-14807 GCA_036564785.1 Rhizomicrobium sp.
CCGATGAACAGCAACCCCATGGCGCCGAACAGGAACGCCGCCAGTCCGATCGCGGAGAGCGCCTGCAGCGGCGTCGTTCCGGCGGAGAGCACCCGCGACAGCGCCAGCGCGGCCGCGAACAGGCAGAACACAACCCAGCCCTTGGCGAGCAGCCGCGCCACGCCCATCGGTTACCCCCTCACGCGGCCGCTCATGCCATCGAAGCGGCACGCGCGTCCTTGCCCCGCTCTGCCTTCAGGTTTTCCGCCATCAGGAAGGCGAGTTCAAGCGCCTGGCTGGCGTTAAGCCGCGGATCGCAGCGCGTGTCGTAGCGGCTCGCCAGATCCTTGTCGGAAATCGCCTGCGCCCCGCCCAGGCATTCGGTCACGTTCTGGCCCGTCATCTCCAGATGGACGCCGCCGGCGTGAGTCTTCTCGGCGCGGTGGACATCGAAGAAGCCGGTGAGCTCCTTCAGGATGCGATCGAGCGCGCGCGTCTTGAAGCCGGTGGCGGAGCGGATGGTATTGCCATGCATGGGATCGCAGGACCACACCACCTGCGCGCCCTCTTTCTTAACTGCGCGGATGAGGCGCGGCAGCTTGTCGGCCACCTTGTCCGCGCCGAAGCGGCAGATAAGCGTGATGCGGCCGGGCTGGTTCTTGGGATTGAGGGTGGCGATGAGGCGAAGGAGATCGTCTTCGCCGAGCGACGGCCCGCATTTCAGCCCCAGCGGATTCTTCACCCCGCGGCAGAACTCGACATGGGCGCCAGCGGGGTCGCGGGTGCGGTCGCCGATCCAGAGCATGTGGGCTGAGGTGTCGAACCAATCGCCGGTGATGGAATCCTGCCGCGTCAGCGCTTCTTCGTATTGCAGCAGCAGCGCCTCGTGACTGAAATAGAAATCGACGGCGCTGGTGCGCGGATTGATGGCGTCCGCCAGGCGGAAGGCGCGCATGAAGGTGAGGCCTTCGCCGATGCGCTCGATCACCGCCTCATAGCGCTGCAGCAGATCGGGATGATGGTGATCGTCGAGATACCAGGCCCGCGCGCGCGACAGATCGGCATAGCCCCCGCCGGCGAAAGCGCGCACCAGATTGGCGGTGGCCGCGGCCTGGTTGTAGGCTTCCAGCATGCGCATCGCATCCGGCCTTCGTGCCGCCGCGCTGAAGTCCTCGCCGTTGATGATATCGCCGCGATAGGACGGCAGGGTGACGCCGTCGCGGGTCTCGCTGTCATCGGTGCGCGGCTTGGCGAACTGGCCGGCGATGCGGCCCACTTTCACCACCGGCATGTCCGCCGCGAAGGTCAAGACCGTCGCCATGCTGAGAAAGACGCAAAACGTGTCGCGGATATTGTTGGCGGTGAATTCGCCGAAGCTTTCGGCGCAGTCGCCGCCTTGCAGAAGGAAGGCCTGGCCGCCTGCGACCTGGGCGAGCGCCTCCGTCAGATTGCGCGCCTCGCCGGCGAAGATCAGCGGCGGGCGGGTTTTCAGCCGCGCCTCGACCTCCGCCAGGGCAGCCGCGTCCGGATAGTCCGGAACCTGGCTGATCGGCTTTCCGCGCCAATTGGACGGGCTCCAGGACTGGGCCACGCGGCTCTCCTTCTTTCGAGGCGAGGATATACGGGAGGGGAGACGCCTTTGCCAGAGAGCAAAGGCGCGATGGTCAATGAACGATCTTGGGTCGCGGATTCGAAGCGTTGCTCTTCGGGTCGTCCGGCTCCGACCGCAAACCCGGCGACTCGAGCGGGATCGTCCAGATCGTATCACCGTCTGCATTGGTAATTTGGTATTCGCAGTCGCTCAGCTTGTCTCCGGAAAGAATCGCGATGGCGAGAAGATCGCGTATATCCCGCAAGGCTTCGGTCCGCGCGTCGTCGGCGCCGGCGAGCCACAATCCCACGCGATCGCGCGAAATCTCGCCGTTCCTGCGAAAGTTAAAATAGTATTTCCTTATCGCACGCGCTCCTGTCCGGGAGATGCCGTCATATACACAACGTGCTCAAGAGACGTCTGTGCCGTAGGAGGCGGGCGAATCTTCAGTGCGCGCCGGCGCCGGTGAAATAGATCTTGTGCTCGCGATAGGCGATATAGAAGTGGAGTTTGCTGAGAACGTTCATTCCAAGCAGCAAATCCGCCGTTTGCAGATGCGTGGCATGGACCGGATCGATATCCAACCGGTCGTGGTGGCTGCTGCGGAAGCTCTCGGCCGCGCGATCCGGCATGAGGTAGATCACCGGGTTCTTGATCGTGAGGCCGGCAAGCGAAAGAGAGGAAAAGCGGTAGCGGAATTGCTCCAGATCGTCCGGGGAGGCGTTGGGGATGCGCTCCATGCCGGCCGAGGATTCGCCGAGATTGAAGACGCTGCGGCCAATCCGTTCGCTCAGGTGAGTCTGGTTTGAGCCGGTATCGAGCGTGGCGGCGATTTCGTGGCCGTCGAGCGTCATGGGCACGACGATGTGCACGCCGGACAAGGTGAAGGGCGCCTCAGCAAAGGCATCCGACCAGTAGATGACCTTGCCCTGGCAATGCTCCGGGGAGACGAGATTGAGCTTCCTGCCCGCAATGTCGAAATCGAGATCGAAGCGGGAAAGGAAGTCCGGCGCTAGCACGCCGTCGACGGTGTCGCCGTCACGCGGCTCGACGACTAGCGGGATGTCATCCGCCTTCAGCTCGCCGATCTTCAGGCTCGGCACGAAGGCATAGCGTTTCGATTTCGCGCCCGCGAGATCGTAGATTTCGATGTTTTGGTCGATGGCGTGAGTTTGCAGGCCCAGCGCGTCCGAGACATCCTGATAGATTGTGCTGTAGACACCGCCGGTGTCGACCAGGAAGGGCCTCGGCTTGCCCGCGACGGTGACGTCGACCACCACCCTGTCAGGCAAGGCATCGCTCATCACCAGCGATGCCACCTGCTTGAGCGCGCAGTCTTCGGCGGCCTGTGCCGCCCCCACGAGCGCGATGGTCAACGCCAACCCACAGACAAGATAAACGGCTTTCATTGTGCCAACGCGCTTCACTCGATCACGGAGTCTTCGAATAGGTTTTCGTGCGCATGGTGACGAGTTCTTCGGCCGCGGTGGGATGCAGCGCGACCGCGGCGTCGAAATCGGTTTTCGTCGCACCCATCTTCAGCGCCACGGTCACGACCTGGATGATCTCGGCCGCGTCGAAGCCGAAGATGTGGCAGCCAAGAACCTTCTCCGAGCCGGACTCAACGATCAGCTTGAACTGGGCGCGCAGCTCGCGGCCCGACAGCGTGTGCTTGAGCGGCCGGAAGGTCGACTTGTAGATATCGATGGAATGGCCCTTCTCCAGCGCCGCGGCCTCGGTGAGGCCGACGCTGGCGACCTCCGGCTGGCTGAACACGGCCGTCGGCACGAGATGGTGGTCGACGGGCGTGGGCTTGCCTTCGTACACGGTGCGCACGAAACACATCGCTTCATGGATGGCCACGGGGGTGAGCGCCAAACGGTCGGTCACGTCGCCGATGGCGTAGATGTGCTCGACGCTGCTCCGCGAATATTCGTCGACCCGCACCTCGCCTCTCTCGCCGAGCTCCACCCCGGCACGCTCCAATCCCATGCCGGCTGTGTTGGGGACGCGGCCGACCGCCAGCATCACCGCGTCGGTCTCCAGCACTTCGCCGTGATCGGTCAGCGCGAAGAGCTCCCCGCCGCGCTTGTCGATGCGGGTGAAATTGCGGTTGGTGACGACACGGATGCCCCGCTGGTGCATGGAGGCGGTGAGGCAGTCGCGCATGTCCTCGTCGAAGCCGCGCAGGATCTTGTCCCGGCGGTAGACCAACGTCACATCGGAACCGAGACCGTGGAAGATGTGAGCGAATTCCACCGCAATGTAGCCGCCGCCGACCACAACGATGCGGCGCGGCAGCTTGTCGAGATTGAAGGCCTCGTTGGAGGTGATGCAGTGCTCCGCGCCGGGCAGGTCAGCGGCGGCGCGCGAGGGATGGCCGCCGGTGGCGATCAGCACCCGCTCGGCGGTGACCCGCCGGCCGCAGGTCTTGAGATGAAGCGTGTGCGGATCGGCGAATTCGACGCGCTCGTCGAATATCTCGACGCCCGCCTTGATGACATTGTCGCGATAGAGGTCGGAGAGCCGCGCGATCTCCTTGTTCTTGTTGGCGACGAGCACGTTCCAGTCGAAATGGCGCTCCGGCACCGTCCAGCCGAACCCCACGGCGTCCTCGAAATCCTCGCCGAAATGGCTGGCATAGACGAACAGCTTCTTGGGGATGCAGCCGCGGATGACGCAGGTGCCGCCGAAGCCATATTCCTCGGCAATGGCCACGCGCGCGCCGGCAGCCGCCGCCATCCGGCTCGCCCGCACGCCGCCGGAGCCGCCGCCGATGACGAAGAGATCGAAATCGCAGTCAGCCATCGGCCTTCCGTTCGATGAGATCGACACGGTCGACGGTGCGCGCGATGACCAGCGCCGTCGCCAGGCCGATGAACAATCCGTGCTCGACCACGCCGGGAACGCCGCTCAGCGCGGCGGCGAGCCTGGCCGCGTTCTTGATCGAGGCGAAGGCGCAATCGTAGATGAGATTGCCGCTATCGCTCTTGAAAGGCGCGCCATCCTGCAGGCGGAGCCGGATTTGGACATTCGCGTAGCCGAGCGATGCCGTCGCGCCGGCGATGCGCGAGGCCGTCGAAGCGTGGCCGAATTCCGCGACCTCCACAGGCAAGGGAAATTTGCCGAGCCGGCGCACCAGCTTGGACGCATCGGCGACGACGACCATGCGCTTCGACGAGGCCGCCACGATCTTCTCGCGCAGCAGCGCCCCGCCACCGCCTTTGATGAGATTGAAGCTGCGGTCGGCTTCGTCGGCGCCGTCGACGGTGAGATCGAGCGGCGCCAGCTGGTCCAGCGGCACCAGCGGAATGCCGAGGCTTCTCGCCTTCTGCGCGGTTCGCTCGGAGGTGGCCACGGCGGTGATCGCCAGGCCGCCTCGGAGGCGCGGGGCCAGCACCTCCAGGAAGGCTTCTGCGGTCGAGCCGGTGCCGAGCCCGAGCTTCATGCCGTCCTGGACGAAATCCAGCGCCCGCAGCGCGGCGGCGCGCTTCAAAAGAGAGACATCGGCTGTAGTCATGTGTCCCAATCTAGCAGGCCGAAGGGGATTTGCACGGTCAGACCTGCGCCAACGGAATTCCGAGCTTCCTTGCGCTCGCCGCCATCTTGCCGTCGAAGGTAGCCGCCTCCGCGCCCAGACGCTGTGCAATGGCAAGATTAATGGCGTCCGGAGCACGAAGCGAAAGGTCCAACCGGCGCAGGAACCCGGTAGCCGTTTGAACGTCCACGGCCAAGGTCGCGGCGGGCGTCGTCTTCGCTCCAATCCAGGCGTCGAAACTGGCGAACGCCCGACGCGCTTCTGCCAACGTCAAAGTCTTCATGCGCAGACGAATTCCAACGACAGAGGCGAATTCCGCTGCCACGAAATCGCTCACGATCAGGACCGAAGTCGTTGCAGCCAGGAACACGCGCGCTCGCGATACAAAAGAATCGATCAGGAAGAGAGGGACGACAACGCTTGCATCCAGATAGATGCTCAGCGGGGCCACTCCTCGTCGCGCATCCGCGACACGAAGGTGCCGGCATCTTCTTTCGGCATGATCTTGCCGACACGGTGCTTATCGAGCCAGTCGATGTCCGCCTGCGTGATCCTTTTCGGCTGCCGTGCCTCCATGATGCCGCTGATCTTGGCAACTGGCCGACCATGCCGTGTGATGACGACTTCCTCGCCGCGCTCGGCCCGATGGATGAGCTCGGACAGGCGGTCCTTGGTTTCGGCGACGCTGTGGCTGCTCATGGCCAGAATTATGGCCATGCGATGGCCATATTGTCAACCTCGCGAGCGTGGCCCAGAGTGTGTCCATGAATCCCGCCTGTGCGCTGATCTTCGCGAGTTTGTGCATCAGTCAGCACAACTTGGAGATTACCAATACGTTTTCCATGGTGGTCATGAAGGACCATGGCTTCAACCCCGAGGCCGTGAAACGGCGCGGCCTTGAGATCGAGGCTATGGAGTCGGACAGTATCGAGACCGCAAATTCCTTGTTTTTGAATCGCGCCTGCGGCCATGGATGGTGTCTCTACTATCGAAGAAAGTGCCAACCCACCTCATGCCGGTTCGAAGTCAGCGATTCGGTTCGGGAGGACGCCGTTCGCGGGCCGGTGGACTTCGCAACGAACTTTGAGATCCATGCCCGCACGAAAGCGCGCCTTCAGCGCTTCATGAAATCGTTGATTGTCACATTGGGCGAAAGGGGCCAGACGCCGGTTGCGTTCATATCGCTATCGCGGCTCGATCGCGAGACGCGCGCCCGGGCGTTCAGCTGCTCGGCTTCCGTCTGGTACGAGGGCTGTCCCAGACCGCGCTTTCCCATGATGAAAAGGCCGGCCCGGGTATAGGCGCATCACTCCACCGTCACGCTCTTCGCCAGGTTGCGGGGCTGGTCGACGTCGGTGCCCTTGAGCACGGCGGCGTGATAGGCGAGCAGCTGCACGGGGACCGCATAGATCAGCGGCGCGAACAGGGGATCGATCTCCGGCACTTCGATGCGCATCCAGGCATTGTCGCCGGCGAGATCGATGCCGCGCTTGTCGGAGATGAGGATCACGCGGCCTCCGCGCGCCATGGTCTCGTGCATGTTGGAGACGGTCTTCTCGAACAGCGCATCGGACGGCGCCACCACGATCACCGGCACCTTCTCGTCGACCAGCGCGATGGGTCCGTGCTTCATCTCGCCCGCGGCATAGCCCTCGGCGTGAATGTACGAGATTTCCTTGAGCTTGAGCGCGCCTTCCAGCGCGATGGGATAGGAAAGGCCGCGGCCGAGGAACAGCACGTCCTGTGCCTTGACCAGCTCCTGCGCGATGGCCTCGAACTTGTCGTCGTCGGCCAGAATGCGGTTGATCAGGCGCGGGGTTTCCAGGAGCGTGCGGACGTGACGCTGCTCCATCTCGCGGCTGAGCACGCCGCGCGCCCGGCCCGCGGCGATCGCCAGCGATGCCAGCACGGCCAGCTGGCAAGTGAAGGCCTTGGTCGAGGCGACGCCGATCTCGGGGCCGGCATGGGTCGGAAACACCGTGTCGCTCTCGCGCGCGATGGTGCTTTCCGCCACGTTGACGATTGAGGCGATGGATTGGCCGAGTTCGCGGCAATGGCGCAGCGCCGCCAGCGTGTCCGCCGTCTCACCGGATTGCGACACGAACAGCGCCAACCCGCCCTTGGGCAGCACCGCGTCGCGATAGCGGAACTCCGAGGCGACGTCGGCTTCCGCCGGCAGATGCGCCAGCTTCTCGAACCAGTAACGGCCGATGGAGCAGGCGTAGTAAGCGGTGCCGCAGGCGATCAAGGTCGCCCTCGGCAGCTTGGCGAAATCGAAGGCGGTAGCGGGAAGTGCCGCGGACTCGTTCAGGGCGTCGACATAGGCGTTGAAGGTGTGGGCGACGACTTCCGGCTGCTCGAAAATCTCCTTGGCCATGAAGTGGCGGTGATCGCCCTTGTCGACCAGCGAGGCGCCGACGCTGGCGATTCGCATCGGGCGGTCAACTGGCCGATCCGCGGAATCGTAGATGGTGGCGCCGGCCGAGCGCACGACAGCCCAGTCGCCGTCCTCGAGATAGGTGACGCGATTGGTGAAGGGCGCCAGCGCGAAGGCATCGCTGCCGAGGTACATTTCCCCATCGCCGTGGCCGATGGCGAGCGGACTGGCGCGCCGCGCCGCGACCAGGAGATCGGCATCGTCGCGGAACATCACCACCAGGGCAAAGGCGCCCTCCAACCGCTTGAAGGCTTTCGCCGCCGCCGCGATCGGTTGCTCGCCCTGACGCAGATATTCGGTGACCAGATGGACGGCGACCTCGGTATCGGTCTGGGTTTCGAAGACATGGCCGCGTGCGCTCAGCTCCTCGCGCAATTCGCGGAAATTCTCGATGATGCCGTTGTGCACCACGGCGACGCTTTCGGAGGCATGCGGATGGGCGTTGATTTCGGTCGGCGCGCCGTGCGTGGCCCAGCGGGTGTGGCCGATGCCGGTGCGGCCGAACAAGGGCTCGGCGCGCAACGCATCGGCGAGCTTCGATAGCTTGCCGGGCGAGCGGCGGCGCTCGATCTGGCCGTCCATCAGCGTGGCGATGCCGGCGGAATCGTAGCCGCGATATTCCAGCCGCTTGAGCGCCTCCAGGATCAGCGGCGCCGCATTCTCCTTGCCCACGATTCCGACGATGCCGCACATGCTATTTGTCCTTCTTCGCCTTCTCGGCGCGCTTGCGGTCGCGAAAGCGCTCCGCCCAGCCCGGATCTTGCTTCTGCTCCGCGCGGGTGACGGCGAGCGCATCTTTCGCCACCGTTTCGGTGATCACACTGCCGGCGCCGACATAGGCGCCGTCCTCGATCTTGACCGGCGCCACCAGCGCGGCGTTGGAGCCGATGAAGGCGCCCGCGCCGATCTCGGTGACATGCTTGTCGAAGCCGTCGTAATTGCAGGTGATGGTGCCCGCGCCGATATTGGCGCCGGCGCCGACGCGGGCATCGCCCAGATAAGTGAGATGATTGGCCTTGGCGCCTTTCTCGACGCGGCTGTTCTTCACCTCGACGAAATTGCCGATGTGAACGTCTTCCTCCAGGCGGGCGCCGGGGCGCAGCCGCGCGTAGGGCCCGACGACGGCGTTGCGCCCGATCTCGGCGCCCTCGATGTGGGAGAAGGCGCGGATTTCGGCGCCGCTGCGCACCGTGACGCCGGGACCGAACACGACATAGGGACCGATCTGCACATCCGGCTCCAGCACCGTGTCATGCGAGAGGAAAACGGTGTCCGGCGCAGTCATGCCCACCGCATTGTCCAGAACCTGCGCGCGCAGGCGCCGCTGCATCGCGGCTTCGGCTTGCGCCAATTCTGCGCGGCTGTTGACGCCCATCGCCAAGTCTTCCGGCACGTCCACCACGGCGCAACGCACGCCGTCGCGCCCCGCGAAATTGGGAATGTCCGTCAGGTAGAATTCGCTCTGGTCGTTGTCGTTCTCCAGCCGCTCCGCCCAGCGGAAGAAGCTCTTCGCATCGGCCGTCATGATGCCGGCATTGCACAAGCGGACGCGACGCTCTTCTTCGCTCGCGTCGCGATACTCGACGATGCGATCGAGAATGCCGTCTCTCGCGATCACGCGGCCATAGGCCTTGCTGTCGGACTCGAACGCGACGATGGACATGCCGATGCGCATCTGCGCGCTGAAGGATCGCTCGAACAAATCTGGCGTGACGAGCGGCATGTCGCCATAGGTGACCACCAGCGCGCCGCCGAAATCGCCCAGCAGAGGCGCCGCGCACGCTGCGGCATGGCCCGTGCCGAGCTGCTGGTCCTGAGCGACGGATTCGGCGCCGAGACTTTCGGCATAGTCGCGCACGGCGTCGGCGCCCGGAGCCCGCACCACCACGATGCGCTCGATGCCGGCGCCTCGCATGGCCGCGATCACATGACCGAGGATGGGCCTGCCGGCGACCGCGTGCAGAACCTTTGGCCGGGCGGACTTCATCCGCTTGCCCTCGCCTGCCGCCAGAATGACGCCCGCGCGCCCGCTCATGCCTTGCGCTCAACCCTTTGCTTCGCCGGAAGACCGTGACCGGCGATATCCCGCCGCGGAATTCCGGCAAAATGACGATTTGCAACGATATATTGCGCCAGAATCCTTATCGTTCCTAAACCAATGCGCTCCTGCCTGATCTTCGATCTCGACGGCACCCTGGTCGACACCGCCCCAGACCTCCTTGGCGCGCTCAACGCCGTGCTAGTCGCCGAAGGGCGCCGCCCCATGGATCTGGCGGATCTGCGCCACCTGGTCGGGCACGGCGCCCGCGCCATGTTGGCGGAAGCCTTCCTGCGCACCGGCGAAGCGGCCGAGCCGGAGCGGCTGCCGGGCCTCATCGACGCGTTCATCGTCCACTATCGCGAGCACATCGCCGACGAGAGCGCAGCATTTCCGGGCGTCGAGGCGACGCTTGCGGCTTGGGTGGAGTCCGGAGCGCGGCTGGGCGTCCTCACCAACAAGCCTCAGGAGCTCGCACTGCCGCTGCTGGAGAAGTTGAAACTCTCCAAATATTTTGGGGCGATTCACGGCGCCGGGCGGTTCTCCTACAACAAGCCGGACGCGCGGGTCTTCCATCACGTGGTGGACGAATTGGGCGGCGGGCCGGCGCTGATGATCGGCGACAGCACCACCGACGTGGCCACCGCACGAGCCGCCGGCGTTCCCGTGATCCTGGTCTCCTACGGCTACACGCCCGAGCCCGCGCGCATCCTCGGCGCCGACGCGGTGGTCGATGACTTTTCGGGAATTCTCGCGTTCATCAATAAGCTAACACCTCTGAATGGGCCCTAAAAGAAGTTGCTACCAATTATCGCCTCGGTAGAATACCATCTTGAGAATAAGTCTCTGGATTGTTTGTGTCAGACGGAATGTCAATCAACAAGATTCGGCAAACATTAGGGCGCTTCTCGCATTGGGTTTGCGCGCTTTCCCAAAAGAGAGTTTGGGACCAAACGATTGGCTACTGGATTGTGGCGGCCACAATTCTGATCATAACAATTCCTACGACTCACTACGTTGAGAGCGACGTCCCCCAACTAGTTCATGCGCGACAGTGGCTTTTTCAGAAGCTTGGAGAATGGACGCCTCGGCCTCTTTCTCCGCGTTATGTCAAAGTCGTAATGATCGATGATGACGACTATTGGAAGGGGGAGCCGCGCGGGGCCGTGCCGTTGAATCGCGAATATCTAGCAAAGCTTGTGCATGCACTGGACGATGCAAATGCGGCAATAATCGCGTTGGACGTCAACGAGACTCTTACCGATCCCGATCATCCCGAATTCGATCTGACCAAAGCCACCGACAGACTCATGCAGGAGATCGCGCGTGCAGCAGAAAAGCGTACCATTGTGCTCGCGAAGGTCTTCTCGGGAAATTCGTTCGCGTTGGCACGCGATATCTTTCAGCCGTATGGCATCTGCACTCATGCGAGCCGGGCCGGCCAGTGGGAGAATCCAGGCAGTTCCAAACTCCCCCATCTATCCATGGAAGCCAAAAGAAATATCGTTTGCGGCTTCGTAGCTATGCCGCGCAGGAGCGAACAGGTTCCACCTCAGATCAGCGTCGAGGGAGAACACTATCCGATTGATTCATTCTCTTTGGCCATCGCGCGTGCATGGAGCCCAACCGACGCTGAAGTCCTCGCTCAGAGCGAGCGATACACAGACTACATTTCCATGAAGACGCTAAATAAGGATGGTGTTATTCTCTCGGCGCGGCAAGTGCTTACGGGAGATCCTGTGTCGAGACACCTCGTGCGGTTCCGGCCCGTCATTATAGGCGGCAACTGGCACGCAGATGGCTACTACATGGGGCGCTATGTAGACACACATGATACCCCAATCGGTCCAATGCGGGGCGCCATCATCAACGAAAATTATACCGAGGCTATCTTGGATGGCCGGCTCTCAACAGGGCTTCCCAGCAAAGTACTGTACACGCTGGAGGTACTTGCTGCCGTCGGCGCTACGCTACTCTTTGCCAAATACGCGAACATTTGGGCCAAGGTGACACTGCTTATGGGAGCCATGATAGGGTTGGTGCTTGGACAATGGCTTATTTTCACTCTATTCGGGGTCTATTTTGAGGCCTTTCTTCCACTTGTTGGCCTTTCCATTCACTCCATTTTCACTCGACTTATTGGGGAGCCTTGACCGCTTAAAGGCGTTGAACCTTGCAAAGCAACATGCTAAATTACGTTGTTTTAGTGTTTTATCCATGCTACACGCTCACGATAAAACTGTTGCTGCACTTACGCTTGCGGGATGTTTGTGGAGTTCCCACGGCATGGCGGTGAGTGACGTGTGTCCAGCGGCGCACGATGTGATAATTTCTGCGCGCACGCCCGAAGTCGACCTTTACGACGCGCCGACCGGTAAAGTAGCAAAGGTAGTAGCGAAAGTCGAGTTTCCACCGTGCACGCCAATAACACGAATATCGGAGAATATGATGTTAGGTGTGAGAATAGATGGCGTTGAATATTGGATACCTCGCGGTATGGTAAGCTATCGATTTGGCGCTTTCTACTCGACTCAATGCCGCACTTTCCTAAAGTTGCGGGCGCAGGATTCGGGGCAGACCATTGCCGCCACACGGGGCTTGGGTCTGTCGTGTAACCCGCCCGAGAACGGTTCGCAGGCGCGCGATCGTGACGCTCGGCCACCACCAGTCGATTCTTGCGAGAACCTGGCTGTACGCAACAAGCCATGCCCGGACAAGAAAAATTAGTGACGGCCATTTTGGCTGGGCGAGTAAAATCGCCGGAGAACGCACATGCGCAGATTGGAAGTTGTTGCTCGGACAGTCGTGATATTGGCACTTCTCGGCGGTGCCAATTTGGTCACCAACACCAGTCTTGCGGCGAAAGTCGTTGTGAAGGCGAAGCGAGATAGCCATATGACGGCGCACAGCGCTGGCTCGGCTTTTAGAGTAAGAATGGACGCCAGGTCGCGGAACAGTGCCCCTCCCACAAGGGGAAAGACCTTGATTGTCTCACCCACCGGTCAAATCGATCCGTGCGAAGATCTTGCTGTCCGCAAGAAGGAATGCCCTAACAATCCTCACTGATCCGGCGGGCCGTGCTCTTGGCCCCAATCGGGGGCATTTCATGTCGAACTCCACACGCGATCCTGCGCGCATTCTCGACCCTGCCTTGATCGTGAAGACGGTCGAGCGGTTGCGCGCGCGGATCAGCGAGCGCTTTCCCCAGTCCGGCTTGGCGACGGTCGCGGCGGATTTGACCGAGACGGCGCAGGCAACGGCGGCGCGGGTGCAAAGCCTGTCGCGGCCTTATCTCGGATTGCGGCTGCTGGCATTGCTGGCGGTGATCGCCGGCATCGCGGCGCAGGTCTACGTGGCGCGCCTGATCGACTGGGCCGATGTGCTGCGGCGCGCCGATCCGGTCGGCATCACGCAAGGGCTCGATTCCATCGTCAATCTCCTCCTGCTCGCCTTCGCCGCGATCTGGTTCGTGCTGACGCTCGAGCAGCGGCTGAAGCGCCGGCGGGTGCAGCGAAGGCTCTATGAGCTGCGCTCCTTCGCCCACGTCATCGACATGCACCAGCTGACCAAGGACCCGACTGCGGTGCTGAGCGGCAGCACCCCCACGCCGTCCTCGCCGGAGCGGCGGATGAGCAAGTTCGAGCTGTCGCGCTATCTCGACTATTGCGCGGAGATGCTGGCCCTGATCGCCAAGCTGGCGGCGCTTTACGCTGGGCAGACCCGGGACAGCGAGGTGATCGCCTCGGTCAACGAGGTCGAGGAGCTGACCTCCAATCTCGGGCGCAAGATTTGGCAGAAGATCATGATCCTGAGCGAACTCGACGAGAAGCGCGCTGCGACTGCGCCACATCCGACCGCTAACGAAAACTAAAGAGGGTCACGCGGAGCCGCGGAGTCGCGGAGGAACGAGCTTCAAGATAAATCGGCGTCATGGCCGACCGAGCCGCAGCGAAGCGGAGGCGAGCTTGTCGGCCACCCATTGCCGCTGCTGCGAGCAGTGTTCCTCGCGTCCAAAACGGAGTGCATGGGTCACCGGGATTGCCTCCGCTTTGCTCCGGCAACCCGGTGATGACGATTTTTTGAATCCAATATCCTCCGCGGCTCCGCGGCTCCGCGTGATCTGTATTCTTGGGATCCAACCGTGGACGCGTGACGTACAAGCAGCATGAAATATGTGTCCTTAATTATTGCCGTAGCGCTGGCGGCTTTCGTGTTTATTCGCGGGAGCGCCTCCGGCGTGTCCTATGAGGAGCTGCTGGAGCGCACGCCGCCACGAGCGGATGCGCGAATTTCCTATGGATCGGGTGCGCTGCAATTCGGCGATCTCTATCTACCAAAGGGACACGGCCCCTATCCCGTGATTGTCTTGATCCACGGCGGCTGCTGGCTGGCAGAGCTTCCGGGCTTGGAACTGGTGGCGCCGCTGGCCGGCGCGTTGCGCGAACGCGGCTTCGCGGTGTGGAACATCGAATACCGCCGCCTGGGACACGCCGGCGGCGGATATCCGGGCACCTTCCAAGATGCCGGAGATGCCATCGACTTTCTCAGAACGATCGCGCCACGTTATCGACTCGATCTGAGCCGGGTCGTCGCCGTGGGACATTCGGCGGGCGGACACCTGGCGCTGTGGGTAGCGGCGCGCGCTCGCCTGCCGCGGACGAGCGCACTCTATATTCGCGATCCGCTGGCTTTGCGCGGCGCGGTGAGTCTTGCCGGCATCGACGACCTCCAGGCCTATCGCGCCGACGGCGGAGATGCCTGCGGCGGACCGTCGACCATCGACCGGCTGGTCGGTCATCGCACCGATACTTTCGCGGACACCTCGCCCGCGAGGCTGCTGCCGCTCGGCGTGCCGCAAGCGATCGTCTCGGGTAGCGAGGACGGAATCGTGGCTGCGCATTTCGGCCGCGACTACGCCCGCAAGGCGCGCGCTGCAGGCAACCGCGTGGACGATATCGAGATACAAGGTGCCGGCCATTTCGACCTGATCGATCCGGAAGGTCCGGCCTGGCCGCGCATCGCAGCGGCGATCGACAGGCTCGCGAAGTAATCCCACAAGAAGATCCACGCGGAGACGCGGAGTCGCGGAGAGCACGATTCACCTCCCCCAACGCGGGGAGGTCGACGCATGCGAGCGCAGCGAGAATGCGTCGGGTGGGGGGCGGATCGCGATGAACATCCCCCCACCCGTCTCGCCATCCTGCTGACGCAGGAAGGCTCGCCG
>DATCOJ010000264.1:0-1804 GCA_036564785.1 Rhizomicrobium sp.
CGCCGGAGCGGCGCGCAGCGCTGGAGGCGCGCATCAACGAGGTCACCAGCGGCATCGCCGACGATTCCGTGCGAAAATACTACCGGCAGGACTTTAGCGCGCGGCTGTCGCAGTTCTTCGCGCCGGCGCAAAGCCAGCGCGGCAATTTCCAGCGCGGGCGGGGTCAGAACTATGGCCAGAGCTATGGCCAGCCATGGCGCGAGCGCGGCAGCTCCAATTGGCAGCCGCGCAACGGCGCGCCGCAACGCCCCGTAACCGGCGGCAAAAACACGCCCTACGTGGTGGTCAGCCAGCAGCTCGCCTCCGGCCCGCTGCATCGCGGCCACCGCACGTCGGTACCCCGGCGCGAGGCGCTGATCCTGCAGGCCGCGCTCAACTACCCTTGGCTACTGCACGACCACCTCGAGGAGTTTGCCTCGCTCGAGTTCCGCCATCCCGATGCCGAAAAGCTCAAAAGCGCGCTGGTCGATATCGCCGCCCACGCCGCGGCGGCCGACGCCGAGGCGGTGCGGGCGGAATTGGCCGGGCGCGGCCTCACCGAGATCATGGGCCGGATCGACGCCTCGATCACCACCCAGTCGGTATGGGGCGCCCGGCCGGATGCCGCGCCGGAAGACGTTTTGGTGACCTGGCAGCAGCTTGTCGCCTTGCATCGCCAGTGGCATTCACTAACTAGGGAGCTCAAGGACGCCGAACAGGCGCTCGGCCAAGATTCCAGCGAGGGCAACTATTTGCGGCTCCGCGACGTCAAAGCCCGCCTGGCCAACATGGACGGAACCGAAGCTTTGATCGAGGGCTTCGGAGCCTCTTCCGGCCGAGGCGCCCGTAGCTTATGAGCATGACCGCGCAGGGGCCCTTTGGTGGTTCTGAAATGCCGGACCGGCGGGGAAGTAGGGTCGATTCCCGCAGGTTTAACAGGGTTAATCGGAGCTAAACGGGTTCCGGCGACACTGGCGACCTGATTCGGGGCGGCGCCTGGCTGGCGCGGCCCCTTTTGGCCATGGCCTATATATAGGAGGGCTGTTTTGACCCGCCTCGAAAGCACGGCCAAGAAGGCTCAGGAGAAACAGATGGCGAGCAAGCCTAAGGCACAGGTCAAGGAAGAGGCCCCGGACAAGGAAGCCGATGGCTCGCCTGAATCCCCGCTGCCGCTGCTCGATCTCAACGACGCCGGCGTCAAAAAGATGATCAAGGCCGCCAAGAAGCGCGGCTTCGTCACTTTCGACGCGCTCAATGCCGTGCTGCCGTCCGAATCGACCTCGCCGGAACAGATCGAAGACATCATGGCGATGCTCTCGGAGATGGGCATCAACGTGGTAGAGACCGAGGACGCCGAAGGCGAGGATGGCGAGACCGAAAAGGCCGCCGACGAGCACGATGACGATGACGACGACGACACCGGCCGCGAGGTGGTCGAGACCAAGCAGAAGGCGCTGGCCACCACCGAGAAGAAAGAGCCGTCCGAGCGCACCGACGATCCCGTGCGCATGTATCTGCGCGAGATGGGCTCGGTCGAGCTGTTGTCGCGCGAGGGCGAAATCGCCATCGCCAAGCGCATCGAGGCCGGCCGCGAGGCGATGATCGCGGGCCTCTGCGAGAGCCCGCTCACCTTCCAGGCCATCATCATCTGGCGCGACGAATTGAACGAAGGAAAAGTCTTCCTCCGCGACATCATCGATCTGGAAGCGACCTATGCCGGTCCCGACGCCAAGGCGATGCAGCCGCCGGTGATCGGCCCGGACGGCAAACCCATTGCGCAGGTGCCGGGCGCGACGCCCGTTCCGGGCGCGCCGCATTTGCAGGT
>DATCOJ010000265.1:0-18403 GCA_036564785.1 Rhizomicrobium sp.
GGATCCGGCAACAGCTCGAAAATCTCGACGAAGCGGTTCATCGGTGTCTCCATGCGAATCGCAAGACACCTTCAGAATCCGTTCAAACAAAGCCGGCAAGCCAAAAATCGCCATATGCGATTCCCCTGCCTCGTTGGGGGAGGGGATTCATTGTGCTTGCACAAAGTCTCCATGACCACCGACCGAGCTCACGAGGACTGACCCTCGTGCCGCACTTAGTGGTAGTGTTGGCGAAGGGTTGGGGGATCGCATGGCCACGGTTGAAGCGGTTGGAGAGGTGCGCGAGAGGCCGCGCGCGCGCGTGTTGGCGCTGTTCGTGTTTCTGGCGCTGGCGTTTCCGCTCTCCTGGTATCCCTGGCTGATCGCCTTGAGCAGGCACACGACCAGCGGACCCAATCCGCTGGGCCTGCTGCTGGCGGCGCTGATCGCGTCGTCCGTCGCCGCGGGCTGGCGCGGCCCTCTCCATCTACTTCTTTCGATCGTGCGGGTGCGCGTGAAGCCGTCGCTCTGGCTGGCGGCCTTCGCGATCCCGGTGGCGATCGTCGCGGTGGCGCTGGTCACCGCGAAGCTTTGGGGATTGGGCGTGACGTTTCGCGCGCCGAACTGGAGCGATCTGTTCGACCGCTTCTTCTTCGCCTTCCTGTTCGTGGCGCTGGGCGAGGAGCCGGCCTGGCGCGGCTTCCTGCTGCCGGCGCTGCAGCGTTGGCTGCATCCGATCCTGGCGACCGTGGCCGTCGCCATCGTCTGGGCCGTGTGGCACCTGCCGCTGATGGGAAGCGAATTCGCCTGGCCGCTGGTGCCGGCGTTTCTGGCGAGCCTGGCGGGCGGCGCCTTCGTGCTGACCTGGCTCTACAACAGCGCGCGCGGCAGCGTGCTCATGCCGATGCTGATGCACGCCACCCTCAACACGGTAAGCGCCGGCTACACGATGCATCTCGTCGATAGCGCCGGTCTTACTCGCTTCTGGTGGCTCTATGCGGGATTGTGGCTGGCGGCGGCGCTGATCGTCGTCATCGCCACGCGCGGCCGGCTCGGACTGGCGCGCGCGACTGCGCGTTGATCGGCGCGTCGCATTCGTGCCACAGGCGCGCAAATCTCACATCGCGCGACCATCCCCGCTTGACAGCATGAATCGACGCGCGTAGAAGCCGCGCCCTCGTGGACATCGGGTTCGCGAGCGAACGTGAGTCGAGCAATGCGATACGGACAGATAAATCCATCCGCGCGCGCGAATGGCGGCCTGCCATTGGCCCGCGCCTGCCCGGCTCATGGGAGCGCTGTCGCGTAAGCGGCAGCGACAGTCCGATCTCTTCGGACCCCTCCCGAGCCCAGGCTCCGGAGGGGTTTTTCATGTCCTTTCGGCGCTGCTCGTTCGAGTGCTCGGCGAAAGCCGAAACGGGAGACCCGGATCCCGGGGCTCGCGCGGGACAACGCGCGCGGCCCAGAAGCGCGGGGCCTGCCGGAGGGAACGAGGCGATGAGCCGGACACCGATGGCAGGGCGAACCTATCGGGTTCGCTATAGGCGGCGCGCCATAGTCGAGAGCGCCGCGACAAGAATTCGTTTTGCAATTTGGCGTTTTTCAATTCGGTTTGCCGCTACTCGCGCGGCAACGTGTTCCAGGTGGTGAAGGAGGCGGATCCATCGTCTGTCCAACGGGCCGCAAGGCCAATCCGCTTTCGCCCGTTCCCCTGGAAGCTTTCGCTCGCGTTCGCGCGGGCGAGGCGCTGGTGGTGAAGATCCCGGTTACTTCGTGCAATGGCAAAGCGGGTTCGAATCCCGCCTGTGATCGCACGTCCCGTGGAGCCTGCCTCGCGAGGGCAGGCGTGTCGCGGGTTCCGGTTGCCTCGAGAAGGGCGGCCTGCGTTGCGATGACAGAAAGCCGGATCGACCGTTCCCCCGCGCGCCCATTCAAATGCCGGTGGTGAAGTCATCTGTTTCTTCGGGTGCCGGGAGGCGGAGGCGAAAGCCTGGCGCACCGGTTTTGTGCGAAAGCACGGATCAGAGGACGACTGTTCCCCGGCAGCGTTTCCTTGAGCGGCGGCGCGCCAGGCCGTAGCTCGCGCAATTGGCGCCCGGCTTCGCCCTCTGGGCTACGCCGTGGCGGCCTTCTCTCGCTCTCGCGAGCGAAGGCCGGTGGTGAAGAGTGCTGTTACTTCGGATAGAGCGCCGCATTCGTGCGGAGGTCGCAGGGTCAATGCCTGCCGGTCGAAAGACCGTAGCTCAGCCCGCCCGCAAGGGCAGTTCAGCCTCGCCTGTTCCCCGCCATCTTCTTCGCACGATCCGTGGTGAAGATCGCTGTTACTTCGTCTGATAAACGAGAGGTCGCGGGTTCGAATCCCGCCCGGTGTTCCAAGCGCCGGTAGCTCAGCGGTAGAGCACTGCCCGGCCCCGCGGGTGAAACGCGAGGCTGGGGTCTCAGCGTCGCCTGTTCCCGGATCGTGCGTTTTCTTTTGCCGGCTATGCCGGCCGTGGCTGCGTCGCCCTCCTTCGCTCAAGGAGCTTCGGAGGGCGGCCTCGCTGCTGCGCAGCGTAGGCCGGTGGTGAAGAGTGCCGATACTTCGGGTCGCGGGTTCGAATCCCGTCGGGTCCAACATGGGGGCCCGTAGCTCAGCGGTAGAGCAGTTCAGTCCGCAAGGACGGTCCTCGGTTCTCGTCTGTTCCCCGGCATTCGCCTAACGTTCAACGCAAAGAAGGAGGCCGTCATGGTCAAGCTCAACAAGCTCGTTCGCGTCTTCACCCATGAGGGTGCGCACGCCCGGCGCTTCACGCCCGAACAGGAGCTGAAGCGCGCGCTGATGAACTGCCTCCTGTGGGAGGATCAGTTCTACGAGAACGGCGTGTCGATCGCCGAGCGCATCAAGGCGCTGGTGCCCAAGGTCGAGCCCATGCGCGCGGCGGCACTCGCCATCGAGGCGCGCGAGCGGATGAAGCTCCGCCACGCGCCGCTGCTGGTGGTGCGCGAGATGGCGCGGCACGAAAAGCACCGCGTGCTGGTGGCCGATACGCTGGCTCGCGTGATCCAGCGTCCCGACGAGATGACCGAGCTTCTGGCCATCTACTGGGCCGACGCGCTGGGTCCCCAGCAGCAGAGGAAGCGCGAGCCCGTCTCGGCCCAGATCAAGAAGGGCCTGGCGCGCGCGCTCACCAAGTTCGACGCCTATCAGCTGGCGAAGTACGACCGCGACGGCGCGGTGCGCATCCGGGACGTGCTGTTCCTGGTGCACGCCAAGCCGAAGGATGCGGAGCAGGAAAAGGTGTGGAAGCAGCTTGTCGACGGCACGCTCTCTTCCCCCGACACCTGGGAAGTCTCGCTTTCGTCCGGCAAGGACAAGCGCGAGAGCTTCGAGCGGCTGATCGCGGAGAACAAGCTGGGCGGTCTCGCGCTCCTGCGCAACCTGCGCCTGATGCAGAAGGCGGAGGTGCCGCGCAAGACCATCGCGGGCGCCCTCGAGGCGATGCGGACGGATCGCGTGCTGCCCTATCGCTTCATCACGGCGGCGCGCTATGCGCCGGATTTCGAGCCCGAGCTCGAATCCGCGATGCTGAAGTCGGTCAAGGGTTACGCGCGGCTTGCCGGCCGCACGCGGCTCTTGATCGACGTGTCGGGTTCGATGATCTACCCGCTTTCCAGCCAGTCCGAGATGACCCGGCTGGAGGCGGCCTGCGGCCTTGCCATTCTGGCGCGCGAGGTTTGCGACGAGGTGGAGATCTACACCTTCTCTACACGGACGGTGAAGGTCCCCGCCCGGCGCGGCTTCGCGCTCAGGGATGCGATCGTGAACTCGCAGCCGCACGGCAATACCATGCTGGGCGCGGCGGTGAGCGAGATCGACCGCAAGGGCGATCGCCTGATCGTCTTCACCGACGAGCAGAGCCACGATCGCGTGCCGGAGCCGAAGGGTGCGGGCTACATGATCAACGTGGCCTCGTACCAGCACGGCGTCGGCCACGGGCCGTGGCAGCGGGTGGATGGCTTCTCCGAAGCCGTGATCGCGTGGATCGCGGCGCAGGAAGCCGGGCTCGACTGAAGCATCGTCATCATCATCATCAACCCAACCGGGCCGGCGACGAAAGTTGCCGGCCCGTCTTTTTAGGAGAGACCCCATGCGGGAGGACATGTTCAAAGTCATCGTCGAACGCCCCCGCGGGGGCAAAGGATGGGCGCACAGTTCGCGAAAACGCCTCAATCGCGACGGCGATCTGCCGACCAAGATCGGCGTCAAGCGCCATGTGTTGATCACGCGGGCCAAATCGAAATGGCTGAGCGAAAACCTGACGCCGCTCAAGCGCTATCTGGGGAAGCAAGTCGGCCGGCCGTGGAGCGACGTCCATTCGGAAATCGTGGCAACGCTGCGATCGCGCGATCCGGTGCAGCAACACATCTTGCGGCACCTCGACGACTTCGTGGCGCGACAGATCGTAATCGACCGCAACGGCAAGTGGATCGACGCCTCGCGGCACAATGGGCTATCCCAAAACCCACCGTGGCGGCAGCGGTACTATGTCGATCCCACCGACGGTATCCTGAAGGACAGCGAACAGCGCTGGAAGGCGCTCGGCATCGATCCCAAGCCCTGGAAGAAGAAGCCGTCGCGCGATCCCAATATCCGCGTGCTGGAAGAGATGCGCGAGTTCAGGCGCATCGACGGCATCTGGTACGAGGTCTTGTTCCACCGGGACGCAGAGGCGCTGGCCTGGGTCTACGACCTGATTCAGCGAGCGCTGGTTCCGGCCAGATCGCGCCACGCCGTCGCCAAACGCCAGCTCTCGCGCGGGGAGCTGATGGCGTTCGGCCTCACCAACTGCAACAATTGAAACAGAGGTCCGCGCGCGGCAACGCGGCGGAAAACGAAAATGGTTCAGATCTTTCAGCAGGGCGGCGCGCCGATCCACGCCTGGATCGAGGGCGTGCCGATCGAAGAGCAGGCGAAGCAGCAGCTGATCAACGTCGCTTCGCTGCCCTTCATCCACGACCACGTCGCGGTGATGCCGGACGTGCATTGGGGCCGCGGCGCGACCGTGGGCTCGGTGATCCCGACCAGGGGCGCGATCGTGCCGGCGGCGGTGGGCGTCGACATCGGCTGCGGCATGATGGCGGTGCGCACCTCGCTTGCGGCAGGCGCTCTGCCGGACTCGCTGAGCGAGCTGCGCAGCGAGATCGAGCGCGCGGTGCCGCATGGCGGGCATGGCGCGGGCGGCGGCTGGGGCGGCAAGACGGGCGGCATTCCCGCTTCCGTCATGACGCGCTGGCGTCCGCTCGAGGACCGCTTCAAGGCGATCTGCGAGAAGCATCCCCATTTCGAGAAGGAGAACGCCCTCATCCATCTGGGCTCGCTCGGCAGCGGCAACCACTTCATCGAGCTCTGCCTCGACGAGGAGGATCGCGTCTGGGTGATGCTGCATTCGGGCTCGCGCGGCATCGGCAATGCCATCGGCCGCTTCTTCATCGAGGCGGCGCGGGAGCTGCTCGTCCGGCGCGGGGTGCACGTGCCGGACAAGGACCTCGCCTGGCTGGCGGAAGGCGAGCCGGAGTTCGCCGACTACATCGAGGCGATGCTGTGGGCGCAGGACTTCGCCATGGAGAACCGCAAGGCGATGATGGATCGCATCCTGCGAACCTCGCGCGATCGGCTGGGCAGCTTCACCACCGACAAGACCGCGGTGAACTGCCACCACAACTATGCCTCGAAGGAACATCACTTCGGCGCGGATGTGTGGATCACCCGCAAGGGTGCGGTTCGGGCGCGCGAAGGCGATCTCGGCATCATCCCGGGCTCAATGGGTGCCCGCTCCTTCATCGTGCGGGGCAAGGGCAACGTGGACTCGTTCCACACCTGCAGCCACGGCGCGGGACGGGCGATGTCGCGCAGCGAGGCCAAGCGGCGCTTCACCGTGGAGGATCACGAGAAGGCGACCGCCGGCATCGAATGCCGCAAGGACGCGGGCGTCATCGACGAGACGCCCATGGCCTACAAGGACATCGATGCGGTGATGGCGGCGCAGAAGGATCTGGTCGACATCGTGCACACTCTGCGCCAGGTGATCTGCGTGAAGGGCTGAAGCGAGGCGCCGTGGGCTAAGGCCTGCGGCGCCTGTTGCTTCGACGTCTGCGGAGCATCCAGGTGGCGCGCTCGGCTTCGACCTCGAAGCCGTTCTCCGCGGCGAAGGCCGTGACCGCGCGGCGCATGGGGAAGCCCTGCTCCGGCGCCCAGGTCCAATCGTCGCCGCAAAGAGTGGCATCCGGCCACAGCGAATGCACCGCATCCAGATCGTCGCGATGCTTGGTGGCGTCGATATAGACGATGTCGGGAACGAGCCCGAGGGCCTGCAGCTCGGGCAGGACGTCGGGCGATTTGTCCCGCACGGGGATATAGCGGTCGCGATAGGCTGCCACATTGGCGAGAGCTGATTTGAAGGCACCGTGCCGCTCGAGCGAGGCGATGAAGCCGTCGATATCGGCGATGGCGGCGAACACGGCCTTGGCATAGGAGGCCTCGCGATAGCGCCGGATGGACGCGGCCGCGTCGAGATCCCATGGATCGATCCCCACCACGGCGAGAGCGGAAGAGGCCTCCAACCATTGCAGCGCGCTGCCGTTCAGGAAACAACCGATCTCCAAGAGGACGGAGCAGCTGTTTTCGGCGATGGCATCGGTGACGAGATGGCGCCCACCGCCGTCCAGCGCGAAACGGTAGCTCGCGATCCCGCTCACCTGCGGCCACTTGTAGCGCTCCGCCAGCCGTCCGATCCTACCGCTCAAGGGAATTGCTCCTGCCGCAATCGTCGATCTCCTTAAACCATTACTTCAGAGCAGCGCAGCGGGATGGCCGCTGAACCGCTTGTTGACGAAGACGGCATCGAACCATCTGAGATCGCCGTTGGGATCGCGTCCGTCAGCGGCCAGCAGAAGGTCGAACATCACGTAGTCGCGCCGGTAGAGAAACGCGGCCAGTTCATGGAACAGCGGCGTCTCGGGACCGTAGACGCGCCGCGCCCAGGTCTCCACCAGCACCATTTGCGCAGCCGCCAGACAGTTCGGCGCACCTTCCAGCACCTTCAGTTCGGCGGCCTGCACATCCAGCTTGATGAAATCGGGCGGCGCCAGATTTTCGTCCCGCGCCACGTCGTCCATTCTGCGCATGGGCACATCCACGAATACGAGCGGTTTGCGGACATCGGACTCGAGCAGCACGATGGAGGAGCCGACGCCCCGGCTGCCGAGCAGCTTCATCCTCGTGGTGCCGTTCTCATTGGAGAGGGCCGCGGCGTGAAAGCCGCAATTGTCCAGCTTGTCCCAGAGCGAAGCGCCATCCAGCTCTTGAAACCGGCCGGCGAGCGGCTCGAACAGCTCGAAGCGGGCTTCGGGAAAGACTCGCTTTGCCTCCCGCGTCCAACCCCCGATATTCGCGCCGACGTCGTAGAAGGTCTGGAAGTTCCAACCGTTCTGTTTCAGGCGCTCCAGCAACGCCGCATGTTCGACAACGGACATCAGGTGGCGCCGTCCTCGGCGACGAATTTGGGATTGGTGAAGGCGATGAGCCCGTCACCGAATTGAACCGTTCCGAACTCGGTCTGGCTTGTCGAGCCGCGCATGTAGTTCATCCTTTCCCGCCATCCGGCGGCGCGGAATTGCTCCGCCAGCTGGGTGTGGTGCGCGGAGGAAACATGCGTGCCGATCATGATGCTCTTGACCTTGTCGTCGAGAATATCCATCGCGGGCGGGATGGTTTCGTATTCGGCGCCCTGCATGTCGCTGTGGACGAAGTCGATCGGTCCGTCGAAGCGGTCCAGCAGATCCTCGATCGTGTAGCCGGCCACGATGACGAACGGCGCGTCCTGCGAAACGCTCCTGATCGAGGCGCCGTAATCCTGGTCGGGCTCGGCCACGACCGGAAAGCGGATTTCGCCCCGCGTCGGCGCCACCGCGCCGTGCAGCAGATCGTGGCCGTTGGGATTGAGCCCGTTCCTGGCGAAGTGCTGCCGCATCCAGCGGTAATGGGTGCGGTCCGCTTCGACGGCCAGCAGCGAGACCTTGTGGATCTCAGGCCGCTGCCCTGCCGCGGCTGCCGCGCGAACCGCCCAGGTTCCCCAGCCCGCGCCGAATTCCGCCATGCGGTACGTGCCCTTGGCGCGCGCCACACTCTCGAGCGTCAGGATCCAGTCGAAATAGTGCTCGTTGAGAGAAGGATGGGCCGCAGTGAATTCGCGCCCGGCTTTGAGCACGTGCGCGGACCACCCTTTCCGGAAGCGGGCATCCGTTGCGACACCCAGGAAATCGTAGACGCTCTCACCGTCGCAGCGGCTTTTGACCTGCGAAAATCGGCTGAAAACACCCGCATGCTGCATCGCACTCTTCCAGGATAAGGGCTTTCGGCCTCAACCATAAGTTGCTACTGTAGCTGCGCTCGGCCCCCGCGGCCAGCGGGCCGAAATGGGGTGGGCTTTTTCCCGCAATGGTGGATCGCAGATACACGGACCGTGTTCGGGTCCTGAAAAAGCTTTGCGACTGGGGGGAAATCGCCACCCTGGCCCAGGAGCGCCATGCCCGAATGGGCGATCCGCAAAGCCTGAACGACCTCTGCTGGGCCTTGCTACTTCTGGGACGCATCGTGGAATTCGACGTCCATTTCGAAAAGCTGGCCGCCATCGCCGGCCAGTCGTCCTCGAGCGGCCCGCAAGCGATACTCCGGCTGTCCGCCTTCCGGGCCTATGAGACCCGCGACTACGAGAACGCGCTGAACCGGTTCAGGCAATTGGCCGAGATCGCAAAGACCGATTCCGGACCCAGTTTGAAAATTGCCGACATCTTGCTGCAGCTCAAGCGATACGGCGAGGCGGAAAAGGAGATCGCGGCGTTGCGGCGG
Organism: Rhizomicrobium sp.; assembly: GCA_036564785.1. GTDB lineage: Bacteria > Pseudomonadota > Alphaproteobacteria > Micropepsales > Micropepsaceae > Rhizomicrobium. Next base: position 8,867 of record DATCOJ010000265.1, read on the forward strand.
CGACTCGGTCAGCACGATCCGAGACTGCGGAGACTGGAAGAGCGAATCCGCGCGAAAGACAGGCCTGCCGCGCAGCCGGCCGGAAAGAACGCCGAGCCGGGACAGACCAAGATCGTCCTGTTCGTGCCCTATTTCGAACCCGCGGATCCCGCGCGGCGCCGCGAGATCGCGCTGTGCCTCGAGCGAAATCTTCACTGCGCCGCGATCGATCACATCTATCTCCTGATCGACGACGGCGCCCAAGTCGCTTCCAATCCCGCAAGACTCACGAGCCTCCGCCTCGACCACCGGCCGACCTATGCCGATTGGGTCGGATTGAGCCACGAACTGTGCCCGGGACAAATCTCGGTCTTTGCCAACGCGGACATCTACTTCGACAGTTCCATCGAGGATCTCGCGCAGCTGTTCCGGGCAGACCCGGGCGCCTTCGTCGCGCTCAGCCGATACGACCTCGCCAATGGCAAGGAGACACTGCACCCCAACCCGCATTGGTCGCAGGACAGCTGGGCCTTCCGTCCGCCGGCGGTCGGCAACGCGGCTCGCAACGCCTGCCTCGACTTTCCCGTGGGCGTGCCGCGCTGCGACAACAAGGTCGCCTATGTCTTCGGCGTCTACGGTCACACGATCTACAATCCGTGCCGGAACATCCGCTCCGTGCACGTTCACGAGACGGGCTTGCGGAATTACGATAAAAAGGGCGACCTGCGGATCGTCGGCGGCATGGCGATGGTGCACGCCAGCGAGACTCTGCTCGCCCCGGCAAAGCTGGACATCGAAATCTGGCCCATCGCCACTGCGCAGTTCGCCAAGGCGACGATCAACGGCTCGCTCGAGCGCTGGGCGCGTCAGGCGGCGGCCGCGCGCAGCGATATCGCCGCCACGCCCGGTTTGATCGCCTATGACAATCACTGGCAATTTCCGGCCATCACCGAGCAGCACGCCCTGAAACAGATGCGCGTCATGGGTCCGCGCCAGGCACAGATGGCTTATGTCGGCTTCCCCTGGGCCACGCTGATCGATCTCATCCGCCACAACAAGAGCGACCACGAGCGGCGCGAATTGCTGCTCAGCCGCCTCAAGGAGATGGCCAGCTTCGCCTCGTCCTATCGCCGCATCGTCACGGTCTGCCAGCACATCTGGATGCTGGAGCATCTGGATATTTTCCGCCTGGTGGGCGTGACCGACATTTTCTGGAGCCACGCGACGCGCGACAAACCTGCGGTGCCGGGTGCAAACCCCATAGAGCTGCATCCATTTCCGCTTTACCCGGTCGAGGTCGGCGAGACGGCAATTCCGTTCGGCGAGCGCAGGCACCTCTTCTCGTTCGTGGGAGCCAAGGCCAACGGAAAATACTTGACCGAAGTGCGCAACCACATCGGCAAAGACCTATCCGCCGACCCCCGCGGCGTCGTCATCGAACGTCCGGCCTGGCACTACAATCAAATCGTCTATGAGGGCCAGATTCTCGGCCGCAAGGCAGTGCGGCCGGACCTGGTCGACGGCGAGGCCGCCGATGAATTCCGCCGCATCATGGAGCAGACCAAGTTCACTCTCTGCCCCTCGGGCACAGGCCCGAACTCCATCCGCTTGTGGGAAGCGATCGCCAGCGGCTCCATTCCCGTCGTGCTTTCGCATTCCTATCGTCCCCCGGGAAACGCGCAGACCTGGGCGCAGGCGATCGTTGCCTGCGCCGAAACGCGCAGAGCGGTGCGCGCTCTGCCGAAGCGGCTCGAGGCGATTGCCGCCAACGAGGCGGAGGTCGGGCGGCGGCTCGAGGCGCTGCAGCTTCTGGCCGAGCGATACGGGCGCGGCAATTTCGTCGCCGACGTGATCGATCTGATGACGGCGGACGAGCGCTATTTGGAACGGCCGCTCGCCGCCGCAGCCGCCGGAAGCGCAAGCAGGATCGCCGGGCGCGATCCAAAGGTGGAGGTCGTGCCGTTCGTGCCGGTGGATCGCCCACCAGCCAAAGGCCTTGTCCCGCCTGGAACTCGCCGCCGCACCCATGTGTTGGCAGCCGCCGCGCGGTGATCGGGCAAGCTTAGGCATTCCCCCGACAGATGCGACGCGGTTCAGGCCTCATTGCACGACGAAGGAAGCCTTGAGCGCGTCGATCAACGGCGAGGTGGCCGATTTCAGCAGCGTCGCCGTGTTGAACTGCACCTGCAGATAGCCCTGCGAATAGGGAAATTCGTAGATGACAACCTCGAATTGCGCCAGCCTGGTGCCGCCATGCGGCGTTCCCACCACGGTGGTGACGAACGCGGCGTGGCCCGCGAATTGCCCGATCTCGGCTTTGCAGCTTTCGATGTCGCTGCCGGCGGTCATCGGCGCCGTGACGCCCTTGCAGACATCGGTTTGAATGTTGGCCATGATCTCCGGAGTGATGGCGGCTATTCCCTCCGGCGTGATGTCCTGCTCCTTCGAATAGACGATCATCAGGGAAATGGTGCGGAACGGCACCGGATCGAATACGCGCAAAGCGAACTGAACGGGACCGTTTGCGCAAACGATGCTCTTCAGGCCATTGGGATCGTCGGCCTGACCCAGCAATTTGTTGGTGGCGTCGTCGCAGGCGATCCAGCCCTTCGGCACCGCAAGGCTGACGCCGGCCGCCGGCGACAGCGTCACGGTGTTGGGTGCGGGTGTTTGGGGCGCGGACTGAGTCGGCGTGACGGAGGCGGGTCCGGCTGTCGCCGGCGGTGAAGCAGGCGATGCGGCGGGCGCGGAGTCCGGTGCTTGCGCCAGTGCTCCCGACGCCAGTATGGCCAAGCCGACGACACCGGCCGTTGCCAATTTATTCATTGCCGCCCCCAGTCAACGCCCCTCTTGGAAAGTGTTGGTCAAACAACGGACTCGAGCAATCTCGGCAGTCGCACGCCGAACTCTTTGGCTCGGCGAATGTGGCGCTTCTGACACGTCATCGCGGAATGCTGCGGCTGCGGGTTGACTTCGGGAATCGGCGAGCGTAGCAACCTCGCGCGTGCCGGCATGGGGCCGGCGAGCGATTCTGAAGCGAACCGACCGATGAATTGTACGCTCAACTTCATCACGGCTGTGCCGGCCGCCCCCCTGGGCGGCGTCATCGCCCGCTCGGCTCGCGAGGAGAACGCGCTCTAGGTCCGCCTGCAGCGTAGAAGGTTCCACCCTCCGGGCCCCAGGCTTCGGAGGGTTTTTTGTTTTGCCCTTCGGCCTGGGCCCGGCACGAAAAGACAAAGTGTCATGACCGACATTGCCGAATTCGATCTTGCCCATGCCGGCGCCCGGGTTTCCGGGCACGGACTCGATGCCTGGCTGGCCGAAGCGCGCGAGCTGATCAAGCTCGCCGGCCCGCTGGCGCTCACCCAGCTGGCGCAGATGGCGATCATGGGCACCGACATGTACATGCTGGGCCATCTCAGCACCGTGGCGCTTGCCTCGGCCACGGTGGGCAACACCATCTTCTTCTTCGCCTGGCTGCTGGGATTTGGGCCCGCCACCGCGGTTTCGCCCATGATCGCGCATATCCTGGGCGCCAATCCCAACGACCGCGCCCAAGTGCGCGCCGTGGCCCGCATGGGATTGTGGTCGGTGCTCATCGTCTCGGCGCCGCTGTTCACGCTGCTGCAGTTCGCCAGACCGCTGCTGATTCTGCTGGGACAGAAACCGGAGCTGGCGGAAGGTGCGGGCCACTTCGTCGGCGCCATCGCTTTCGGCCTGCCGTTCACGCTGGGCTACCAGGTGCTGCGCAACTACACCACGGCGCTCAGTCGGCCGATCGCGCCATTGATCGTGATGGGCATCTCGATCCTGTTCAATGCGCTGGCCGACTACGCGCTGATCTTCGGGCATTTCGGATTCCCGCGCCTGGGACTGACCGGTTCCGGCATCGCGAGCGCGTGTTCGTTCGCGTTCGCTTTCGCCACCATGCTGCTGGTGATCTGGCTGACGCCGGGCTTGCGCAAATACCGCATCCTGCGGCGGTTCCAGCGCCCGCATTGGGAGAAGCTGAAGGAGGTGTTCTTCCTCGGCCTGCCGATAGGACTCACCACCATCTTCGAGGCGATGCTGTTCAATTCCGCCACGCTGGTGATGGGAACGTTCGGGATGGCCAATGTGGCCGCACATCAGATCTCGCTGCTGGTCCCCTCGTTCACCTTCATGGTGCCGCTGGGAATCGGCATGGCGGCGACGGTGCGCGTGGGCCTGGCGGCGGGTGCCGGCGACGGCGAGGCGGTCCGGCGCGCCGGCTACAGCGCCATGATCATGGGCGGAGGCTTCATGTCGCTGATGGCGATCGTGCTGTGGAACTTTCCCCGCGAGATCGCCAGCATCTGGTTCTCCAACGCCGCCGCGGCGGCCGACGTGATCGCGCTTGCCATCGTCTATCTGCACGTCGCCGCGATCTTCCAGGTGGTGGACGGTCTGCAGGTGGTCGGCGCGCTGTCGCTGCGCGGACTGAAGGACGCGCGCATGCCGATGTGGATCGCTGGCGCCTGCTACTGGCTGGTGGGTGCGCCGGTCTGCGCCTGGCTGGCCTTCGGCCTCGGCCTGAAGGGACTGGGCATCTGGATCGGGCTCGCCTTCGCCCTGCTGGTGGCGGCCGCAGCGATGTGCGCCCGCTTCTGGTACTTGAGCCGGGAGCGCTAGGCGGCGGCGCCGTTCACGGGTCCGTGAGCCTGGGGCCTGCCCCAGGCACCTCTTTTGAATGTCCGCGAAGAGGGATAAGGTAGCCGAAGGAGTCTGGGCCCCCTCGGGAGGAGGATGCCATGCGGACATGGATCGGGATCGCGCTGGCGGGCGCCGCAATCGTCGCAGGCGCGCCGGCCTTCGCTCAATCCGACGTGGCGCCGAAAGGCGCGCCCATCGCCGCGCCGGACAATGGCGGCGAAGTGGTGCCGGACGTGGCGCCGGGCGACGAGATCGCCATCAGCTGCGGCCCGCTCGAGAATCGCGGCGACAATTCCGACGTCCGCGTGGTGCTGACCATCGCGGCCATGCCGAACGAGACTCCGCCCGGCTACAAGAAGGTGCTGGCCACCGACGAGGAGCTCGGCAAGCACGGCGTGCGCGTGCGCGTGCCCGATGTGCCGGGGCTGGAGAACCACACCGTCAATCTCAGCGTCTATGTAGTGAAGGCCGATTCCAATCAGTCCTGCTACGGTGGACATTTGAAGGTGGTCTCGCGCGGCCTCCCCGACTACCGCCACCTGGTCAAGCCGCGGGTGTCGTAAGCGCTACTTGCCTTATATCCTCAGCAGTGTCTGAACACTCGCTTGAGAGTGGGCAATTTCAATTCCGAGCGACCGCTGGCGGCGACAAGTCGGTGTAAACCGAGAGCGCGTGGTGCCCGATCAAGGATATTCACAGCTAAACTCGGTGTAGAAGGTTCGCATAAACCGAATCGGCCACTAAATACGCAATGTCCGCGAAGGACTTGAGTGTCCCATGGTCAAGAAACACAAGAGGGGCCACCGCAGGCGTTCTCCCCGGAAAGACGACGGGCCCGTTATCATGCGGCACCCATTATCAGGCATTGAGCCCGAACTTATCAGACATGCCTTGCATCAAACGGCGGCAGCGAAGCGGGAGGCGTTTCCCGGCCTCATCGCAACGATCTTAGATATTTTCCGCAGATTCTATCCCCCACACATTCTTGGTGTGCTAGCGGTATGGGGGTTGGTGGCGCCGGCTTCGCCGGAAGAGGGCGTCGCCCAAAACTCCATGATCAAGGGGCTAGGACAGCATCACATCGAGCTTCTCCAAGCGCTCCTTCTTACCCTTCCCCAAAGCGATTGGGGAGAGGTACCCGCCCAGCCTGAAGACATCCAGAAGATCATTGAGACGGTCTTGGATTTGGCTGAAGCCTTCCATCAACGTCGCTATCTCGCAATCCACAAGGAGCAAAATGTAGAGGAACGCACGACCATCGGCCTCCAGGAGCGCATGCGGACTCATACACAGATCGTCCGCAACTGGGGGCACTTTTCGCAAGTCAGGGAGATCTCCGAGGGACTTTATCGCCCTCTCGACGAAGAGTTGCGTGCCCATCATGGCTTCGGCGCGACTGACCTGATCCGTGTGGCGCATGCACAGCTTTCAATCATCGAAGCAAGAATTGCCGCCCGATTTCGCCTGCTCAAACGACTATTTCGGGAAAGAAAAATACCGAAGCTCGTGCGCGGTTTCTTCCGAGCAGAACTGCTGCTGGGCGATGCGGATGCGTTCATCAAATCGATTCCCTCAAACGCCACGCATGAGATGGTCCGGTATCGCCTTCTCGCCTTGGCGGACCGGGGCGCTCTGCAGATGTATCTCGTTTCAGTGGATGAACTCGCACACGAGACCGGCCTCAATGCCGGCGTCGTTGCTAGAGTCATGGCCTGCCTGACGCAGCACCCGGGGGCGCTGCAAGATCGCGATCCCGAGCATCTGTTCCTCGACAATCCAGTATGGCGCGCACCAGTCATCTCGATTTCCGAAACGAATTTCTGTGTGCTGCCCATGTCGCTGTTCAGCCACATCCACGAAATTGTCCGCGGCATTGCCGTCGCAGCCGGGCTAAAAACGGTGCTTGGAGCATGCCGGGCCAAATATCTCGAAGAACACACCGAACGATTGCTCCGTCGCGCTTTGCCCGGCGCTCAGATCGTGTCCAACGCGAAATGGAGACTCGGGCCTGCGGAATATGAAACAGACTTGATTGCACGCCTCGATCGAGTGGTTGTTGTCGTCGAGTGCAAGTCGGCTGCACTCACTCCTCCAGCCCTCCGGGGAGCACCGGACAGGGTCAAGCACCATATTCGCGAGTTAGTTGAACATGCATCCGAACAGTCGGCGCGTCTGTCGGAACTAATTGCGGCGATGAATGCTGGCAATAAAGAGGCGGCAAAGATATTGGCTCTGATCCCACTCGATTTTTCGAGCGTAGAGCATGTCGTCCGGATATCCGTGACGCTTGACGATTTCTCCGTAATTTGCTCGGCGGAGAAGGACCTGAAAGAGGCTGGATGGATAGCGAAGGAGCTGGCCCTCGCCCCGACTCTGAACCTTGCCGACCTCGAATGCGTCGTCGATCTGCTCGACCGACCGGGTTACTTTCTCCACTACTTTATCGAGCGGGAGCGGCTCCAAAAATCACTCGACGTCATCGGATTTGAGGGGGACTATCTCGGCCTTTATCTCGACACTGGCTTCAACATCTGGGAGATCGAAAAGGGACGTCCGACGCTGAACATCATCGGTATGTCCACTGCTATGGACCGCTACTACTCCAGCAGGGACATCGGCTACATGATGCCGAAGCCGTCGCCGAAGACAACACCATACTTTAAATCGCTGATCGAAGCCATCCATGAGCGGCAGTTTCCCGGATGGACTAGCATTGTTATCGATCTTCTAAGCGCCGCGGGATACGAAGAGCAAAAGAAACTCGAAAAAGCTTTCGCGACCCTCAAGGTAAGCGTTGAATCCCACTGGCGCGAGCATGGGCACAATAATGCCGTGCTCATCACGCCGCCGCCGATTAGGCGGACAGCTGTCGCGTTTTTTGTCTACCCGAGGAGACTCGCCGAAGGCAGAGCTGCCTCGGCCAAGAAACTAGCGATGCAGGCATTCGAGACACGCGAGATTTTCCGATGCGTCGTCGTCGCTCGCCTCCTCGAGCGCTGGACCGACCCATATTCCTTCATCTATGCGGCTCGGCCTGGCGAACAGGAGCCGGATACAGGCGAGGCGAACTTTGATACGACCGATCCGCTTCGCCCCGCGGCGTAAGCGCTGCTATTCGATAGAAACGCGAATAGTAGTCTCTGGTTTGTTCTTCAAAGCAATCCGATCGCCAGGAGCACCAGCGCGCCGGCGGTGATCCACAGCGCAATACGCACGTGGCGGGTACGGGCGATCTGCGCCTCGGCGATCTGTCGCGCGGTATCGGGATGCAGCCGCAAGCCGCCCTCCGCCAGCATCGCCGAAATCACTTCCGCATTGTGCAGCAGCTCGGGCAGGTTCTGCGCCATGCGGGCGAGCGCGCCCATGCCTTCGGCGGCATCGCGCAGCCGCGCTTCGGGCCCCACATTGGCGATCATCCAGCGCTCCACCACGGGCCGCGACGCCTCCCAAATGTCGAGTTCGGGATCGAGCGCGCGGGCCACGCCCTCCACCACCACCATGGTCTTCTGCAACAGCAGCAGCTGCGGCTGCAGCTCCATGTCGAAGCGGCGCGTGGTGTCGAACAATTGCTGCAGCAGGCGGGCCATGGAGACTTCGCGCGCGGAGTGACCGAAGATCGGCTCGCCGATGGCGCGCAACGCTTGCGCAAAGGTCTCGAGCGGATGATGGGCCGGCACGAAGCCGGCCTCGAAATGCACCCTGGCGACGCGCAGATAGTCGCGCGCGAGGAACCCGCCCAGCGTCTCGGCGAGGAAGCGGCGCATCTCGGCATCGAGCCGCCCCATGATGCCGAAATCGACCGCCACCAATCGGCCCTCGGCGTCGACGAACAGGTTTCCCTGGTGCATGTCGGCGTGGAAGAAGCCGTCGCGCAGCGCCTGGGTGAGGAAGCTGCGGATGACGACGAGCGCGATGCGCTTGGGATCGTGACCGGCAGCTTCCAGCGCCGACCTATCGCGGATGGAGACGCCGTCGACCCATTCGGTGGTCAGAACGCGCGCGGCGGTGCGCTCCCAATCGACCGCCGGCACGTGGAAATCGTGGTCCTCGCGCGTACGCTCGCCGAGCTCGGAAGCAGCGGCCGCTTCCATGCGCAGATCGAGCTCGAGCGCGACGGAGGTCGCCAATGTGTCGACCAGAGCGATCAGCCGCAACCGGCGCGCTTCGGCGGAGACGCGCTCGCCCATGCGCGCGGCAAAGGCGAAGGCGGAGAGATCGCGAGCGAATTCCGTCTCCACCCCGGGCCGCAGCACTTTCACCGCGACGGCGGATGGCGGGTCATCCGTGGTTTGCGCCTTGTGCACTTGCGCAATGGAAGCCGCGGCGATGGGCTCGTTGAAGCTCGAATAGATTTCACCGAGCGGTTTTTCCAGTTCGGATTCCACCGTGGCTCTTGCGGCGTCGGTGGGAAATGGCGGCAGGCGGTCCTGCAGAGTCTCCAGCGCCTCGGCCACCTCGTCGCCGACGACATCGGGCCGCGTCGCCAGGATCTGCCCAAGCTTGATGTAAGCGGGACCGAGACTCTCCAAGGCGTGTGCCAGACGAACCCCCGGCGCTTCGCCCACGTCATCAGCCTTGTGCCATGAGCCGAGCAAGCGCCGCACCACCTTCGCCGAGGCCGGCATGCGGTCGAGATATTCGCGCGGCACCAGCGCGTCGTGCTTCGCCAGTACGCGCGCAGCGTGGAGCAGGCGGCGGGTGTTGGTCCAGGCGCGGATCATTTAGCCCGATCCTCCCTCGCCCCCGCGAAGCGGGGGAGAGGGTTGGGGTGAGGGGGTTGCAGAGCACAGAATACCGAAATCAGAAATCGGACGCGCTGTGTTCGCATCATCCATTCCGATTCCGGTCGTCTGTATTCTGACTTCTGGCATCCCCCTCACCCTAACC